>NZ_CP133020.1:3403147-3737529 GCF_030866825.1 Rathayibacter sp. SW19 | reverse complement strand
ACGATGCCGGCGTCGCCATTGAAGTCGTACTCCCAGACGTGGTCGAGAATCTGCGCCTTGCTCAGCACGCGGTTAGGGTTCAACATCAGATACCGCAGCAGCTTGAATTCGGTCGGGCTGAGTTCCACTCCATTGTCACCGACGAAGACCTCGTGCGTGTCTTGGTCCATCGTCAATTCACCGGCCCGGATGACCGCGTCGTCGTCTGCCTGCATGGTGCGGCGAAGAATCGCCTTGATGCGGGCGACGATTTCGTCCAGGCTGAACGGCTTCGTGACGTAGTCGTCGCCGCCGACCGTCAGGCCCATGATCTTGTCTTCCGTGTCGTCCTTTGCCGTCAGGAACAGGATCGGCGCTGTGTAACCGGCGCCGCGCAAGCGCTTTGTCACACCGAAGCCGTTCATGTCAGGCAGCATGACGTCGAGGATGATCAGGTCAGGCTCCTCTTCGAGGACCGCGGAGATGGCCTGAGCGCCGTTTCCGACAGCACGCACGGCGAAGCCGGCGAAGCGGAGGCTGGTGGTCAGGAGGTCGCGGATGTTGGGCTCGTCGTCGACGATCAAGATACGGGGTCCGGCGTTCATGGAGTCTAGTATCTGCGCGTCGGCTGAATCTATCCTGTGAGTCACTGGTGGGTCAGAGTTAAGCTGGCACAAGGAGGACTGATGGACATCAACGAGCATTCTGACCGGTCGCCGGGCGCGCGAACCGCTGTTGATTCGGATGCCGAACTCGGCGGCGATCCGGCATGCTGGCTTGCGCTCTTGTGCCCAGAGTGCGGCGCGGTTCTGGAAAGCCACAGTGAGCCGTGCTGGCGCTGCGGGCTGAAACCGGGTGAGGAGCGCGTCAGCGACTAGCGTCTGGAACGCCGGGTGCGGCTGTCTTTGTCGGAACGCCGGGTGCGGCCGCCTCTGTCGGAACGCCGCGCGCGGCGATGCGCACGCAGCACGGGCCCTCGCCGGGCGCGAACACGACGTCGTGCGTATCGTCGCCGACGCCAACGGCCATGCCGCGCAATAGGTCGAGGTTCGCGTGACAAATCACGTCTGCATGGCTGGTTGAGAGTCTGTGGAACGGGCAATTCGCCAGCAGCATCCCGCCGCGGCCGTCTTCGTACGGCTCGTATCCGCACTGCTGCAGCGCGCCCTCAAGCGACGCCGCAGCGGCGCCCAGTTCTCGGCCGGTCTGCTCGGCGACGCTGGCCAGACTCTCGCGCACCGGGCTGCCGGTGCGGTCGGCATCATCGATCGCAGACGCGAGCAGTTCGCCGGCGAGCTCGTAGTGGCGTTCCGGAATCGACACGGAGATCTCGTCTGTGGCACGGCTGTAGAGCTTGCTCGGGCGCCCGGCGCCGGGGCCCGTGCGCCCGGTCAGCCGCTTGAACTCGACAGTGAGCAAGCCTTCTTCGACGAGTCGGTCGAGGTGGAACGCTGCCGTGCTCCTGGCGAGCCCCAGTGCGGCTGCCGCGTCGTCCCTGCTGATCGGCTGTTCGTGATTGCCGACGAGTTCGAACAGCGCTCGCCGCACAGGGTCACTGACGGCCGCGATGGCCGAGAGTCGATCTGTTGTTGAGGACTGCATGCTTTCAGAATAACTCTAAAACAACCATTCTTGACAAAAGAATTGATTTGCTTCTAAAGTCGAGTTATTGAGTTTTGGAAACAACACCTCATTCACACTGTCCCAGGAAGGTCAGATCATGGTCACCACCACACCGCACGCGACTGAAAATCGCTGGCACCTACTGCTCGATGCAGACCCGGCCCGGCAGGCCTTCCTCCTGCTTCGCACCGTATTCACCATCGCGCCGATCGTGTTCGGAATCGACAAGTTTTTCAACATTCTGACTTTCTGGCCGCACTATCTCGCGCCCATCGTCACCGACGTCGCGCCAATGACGGGGCAACAGTTCATGTACATCGTCGGCATTATCGAGATCGTCGCAGGTCTGGCTGTTGCCTTCGCGCCGCGCTGGGGATCGCTCTTGGTAACCCTCTGGCTCGCCGGGATCATCATCAACCTGCTGGTGCTGCCCGGCTATTTCGACGTCGCGCTCCGTGACTTCGGATTGCTGGTCGCTGCGCTCGCCCTGTGGAGACTTTCGGTGAGTCCAGCGGCTCGCGCACAGTCCCACGGCACCGCCGCCTGAAGGAAGGGAATGGTTCGATGAGAGACTGGGTATCAGCCACGGGAGGGCCTCGATGACGATCAACGCCACAACGGATCTGCGGATGCACACCATCGGCGCGGAGCGTGCGGTTTCAACGCCGAGCAGACTCAGGCCGGTTATCGACACCACCGGGGAGGCTGCCGAGGGCGGGCGGATTGTTGACCGGGTGCGAGCACAAGCGGCAGTGACCGAACTGTTGAAGGCGCTCGGCCGCGATCCGAGATCGGAGCACCTGGCCGAGACGCCGCGTCGCGTCACAGACGCGTTCATCGAACAGCTGACCCAGAACGAGTTCGCACCAACGACGTTTCCGAACACGGAGGGCTACGACGAACTCGTACTCGTGCGAGACATTCCCTTCCACTCACTGTGCGAACACCACCTTCTGCCGTTCCAGGGCATCGCGCACGTCGGGTACATCCCCGGTGATCGGCTGATCGGTCTGTCCAAGCTGGCGCGCGTCGTCGACTTCTTCAGCCACGACCTGCAGGTGCAGGAACGCCTCACCCGTCAGGTCGCAAACTGGATCGAGTCGGAACTCGACCCGGTCGGGGTGGGCGTCGTCATGGAGGCAGAACACACCTGCATGACGATTCGAGGCATCCAGGCGCGGGGCGCGCGAACGGTCACGTCTGCGTTCACCGGTGTGCTGAAGGATCGCGCCGATCTGCGCGAGCAATTCTTCTGCGACGGCCGTCGCTGAAGACCATCCATCGATTTCATCGACCGGATTTGACACAGGCAGTTTTGACACAGGCAAGGGAGTAACAGCATGAGCGAGCAAGAATTCGTCATCGTCGGGGGAGGTCTGACGGCAGCAACGGCTGCGGAGACGCTACGGGCTGAGGGCTTCGATGGAAGGGTGCGTATCGTGGCATCCGAGGCGCATCATCCGTATCTCAGGCCGCCGCTTTCGAAGGAGTACTTCAAGGGCGACGCAACCCGCGACACGATCTTCGTCAAGCCGGCCGAGTGGTACGACGAGAACAAGGTGGAACTTCTGCTGAACACGCCGGCCACCGCATTGGACGTCGCAGCCCACGAGGTCGTTCTCGGTTCGGGCGATCGGCTCCACTATGACAAGCTCCTGCTGGCCACCGGTGCATCGTCGCGGCATCTGCATGTGCCGAACTACGAGGCAACAGGCATCTACTATCTGCGCACCGTCGAAGAGAGCGAAGCGCTTCGCGACGCACTGAGCGTCGGGGGCAAGAATCTGGTGATTGTCGGCTCTGGCTGGATCGGCCTTGAAATCGCGGCCGCTGCGCGTGGCTATGGCAACAATGTCACGGTGATCGGCATGGAGAACGTGGCGCTCAGCGTCGCTCTCGGCGACGAGCTGGGTGGTGTGTTCGAGAAGATGCATCGCGAGAACGGTGTTCAGTTCCGTCTTCCGGCGAGCCTCAAGGAGTTCGAGGCGAAAGACGGGCACGTCACCGGAGTCGTGATCGAAGGCGAAACGCTTCCTGCGGATCTCGTCGTGGTCGGCGCCGGCGCCATACCCAACGTCGACCTCGCCCAGGCTGCCGGGCTGACCATCAACCGCGGCGTCGAGACGGATGAGCGGCTGCACACCAGCGCTGCGGACGTGTTCGCAGCCGGCGACGTCGCGAACGCGTATCACCCCGTTGTCAAGGTGCACATGCGCAACGAACACTGGGCGAATGCGATCAACGCAGGCAAGGTCGCTGCCAAGAGCATGCTCGGCCAAGACGTCGTCTTCGACGACATCCCGTACTTCTACACCGACCAGTACGACCTGGGAATGGAGTACGCCGGCTATCCGACGCTGACCTCGGATGCGACGATCGTCTATCGTGGCGACCCCGCAACCCGCGAATTCATTGCGTTCTGGCAGGCCGCTGATGGCCGGGTCGTCGCCGGGATGAATGTGAACGTGTGGGACGTGAGTGAGGATATCCAATCGCTCATCCGCTCGGCGCGTGTCGTCGACGCGGCGCGCCTCGCCGACGCGAGCGTGCCGATCGCCGAGGTGTGAGGCACTGAACACGCTTTTCCGGCACGATGGGTGATATGTCGCCTGCGTCTCACCCCGCTCCTGCTCCGGCCGTGTATCTGCCGCCGTTGCGCTCACCGATCCGCACCATCGGTGAGCGCACCTTCGACTTCAACACGCACGTGGCCGTGATGGCCGTCGTCAATCGCACCCCGGACTCGTTTTACGATCGCGGTGCGACCTTCGCATTGGATGCCGCGGTGCGCTCCTGCCTGGACGCTGCGGCTGCCGGCGCAGACTGGGTCGACATCGGCGGAGCGCCGTTCGCCCCCGGCCCCGAACTGCCGGCCAGCGAGGAACTCGAGCGGGTGCTCCCGGTCGTTACGGCCGTGCGCGAGAGATCGGACGTGGTGATTTCGGTCGACACGTTCCGTGCGGAGGTCGCGCGACGCTGCATCCGGGCCGGGGCGAACGTCGTCAACGATACGACGGGGTTGCACGACCCCGAGATCGTGCGAGTCGTCGCCGACAGCGACGCGACTCTGGTGATCACCCACAGCCTCGCAAAGCCTCGCACGTTCTACCCGCACCCGCACTACGACGATGTGGCCGGAGAGATTGCGGCGTTCCTGCGTGAACGAATCGAATACGCCGTCAGCCTTGGGGTGCCCGAATCACGCATCGTGATTGATCCGGGACACGATCTCAACAAGAACACGCTGCAGTCGCTCGAACTCACACGGCGACTCTCGGAGATCGCCGCCCTCGGGTTGCCGACGCTCGCCGCGGTGTCGAACAAGGACTTCATCGGCGAAACACTGAACGCTGGGCGCGACGACAGGCTGGAGGGCTCACTCGCGGCTGCGGTGTTCGCCATCGTGCAGGGGGCGCGGATCGTGCGGATGCACAATGTGGCAGAGTCGGTTGCGGCCGTACGCATGACGGAGGCGATCCTCGGTTTCAGGCAGCCCGCGTACCTCAAACACAACATGGGGGAGATCAACACGGTGGAGATCAACACGGGGGAGATCGGCACGGGGGAGATCGGCACGGTGGGCATCAATGAGTGACGCCGCAATCACACGCATCTGGCCGTTGCCGACGCCGGGGCCGGGGGCGTCATTGCGGTACGAGGAAGCCAGCGATGACGACCTGGTGGCCTGGTATTCGGCGCCGAATGAGGCAACGCACTGGGCGCGCGTCAACTTCGTGGCCAGCATCGATGGCGCAGCGACGCACGAGGGCCGCTCCGCGGGGTTGTCGGATGCCGCGGATCATCGCGTTTTCGATCTGCTGCGCACCCTCTGCCACGTTGTCGTCGTCGGTGCCGGAACGGTGCGCACGGAGGGCTACGGCCCGATGCGGGTCGCTCCGGCTGCCGAAGCCCGACGCCTGACTGCCGGACTGGCGCCCCAGCCGGTGTTCGCGCTCGTCTCCGCATCCCTGAATCTGGACCCGAAGAGCCGGATCTTTACGGACGCCCCTGTGCGGCCGATCGTTGTGACGACCGCAGCTTCGCCAGCCGATCGTCGAGCTGCACTAGCCGAGGTCGCCGATGTGCTTGTCTGCGGCGAAGACGATGTGGACACCGCCTGGATGCTGCGGGCACTCGCGGAGCGCGGGCTCACCCAGGTGCACTGCGAGGGTGGACCGCGACTTTTCGGCACAATGTTGGCGGACGGCACGCTCGACGAGCTGTGCCTCACCGTAAGCCCGCTGTTGGAGGGCGGCGCCGGCCCGGGAATTACCGGTGACGTCGTGCCCGACGCTCCCATGCACATGCGCCTGGCCCACGCCCTCGCCGCAGGCGACACCCTGCTGCTGCGCTACCTGCGGGCCTGATCCGCCGCACGCGCCCACCAGCCCGCTGAGGTGCGGACTTTTGTCGCTCTCCCGCCCTGGAAAGCGACAAAAGTCCGCACCTCAGCGGTAGTGAGCGAGGGGGGGAGTGCGCGAGCTACGCGGCTGCGAGGGCGTGGGCATCCAGAATCGTGTAGCTGTAGCCTTGCTCGGCCAGGAATCGTTGCCGATTCTGGGCAAAGTCCTGGTCGACGGTGTCGCGCGCGACGAGGGTGTAGAAGTTCGCAGACAGCCCGGATTCCTTCGGGCGCAGCAACCGACCGAGTCGTTGCGCCTCTTCCTGCCGTGAGCCGAACGATCCGGACACCTGGATGGCGACGGTCGCCTCCGGCAGATCGACGGAGAAATTGGCGACCTTCGAGACCACGAGCACCAGGGTGCGCCCCTCGCGGAACTCCTGGTACAGGCGCTCGCGCTCATCCACCGGGGTCGCCCCGGTCAACGATGGGGCGTCCAGCGCTTCGGCCAGCTCATCGATCTGGTCGAGGTACTGACCGATGACGAGGATGCGCTCACCGGCGTGCCGTGCGACCAACTGGCGCACGACATCCAGTTTCGCCGGTGCGGTCGCAGCGAGACGGTATCGTTCGTCATCCGCAGCGGCAGCGTAGGAGAGCCGATCGGATTGCGGCAAGTCGATGCGCACCTCATAGCAGGCGGCCGGTGAGATGAAGCCCTGTGCTTCGATCTCCTTCCACGGTGCGTCGAACCGTTTCGGCCCGATCAGGCTGAAGACGTCGCCTTCTCGTCCGTCCTCGCGCACCAGCGTCGCCGTCAGGCCCAATCGACGACGCGCCTGCAGCTCAGCGGTGAGTTTGAACACCGGCGCGGGCAGCAGGTGCACCTCGTCGTAAATCACCAGCCCCCAGTCCATCGCGTCGAGCAGGGCCAAGTGTGCGTATTGGCCTTTGCGTTTCGCGGTCAGGATCTGATAGGTCGCGATCGTCACAGGCTTGACCTCTTTGACCTGCCCGGAGTACTCGCCGATCTCTTCGGCCGTCAGTGTGGTGCGTTTGAGCAGTTCGGCGCGCCACTGGCGCGCCGAGACCGTGTTGGTCACCAGGACGAGCGTCGTGGTCTGCGCCGTGGCCATCGCACCGGCGCCGACCAGGGTCTTGCCGGCGCCGCACGGCAGCACGACGACGCCAGAGCCACCGCCGAAAAAGTTGTCGATCGCCTTGTGCTGATAGTCGCGAAGGTGCCAGTTCTCTTCGACAAGTGCGATCGGATGCGGTGTGCCCGGTGTGTAGCCCGCGAGGTCTTCAGCCGGCCAGCCGAGCTTCACCAGCTCTTGTTTGAGTTGCCCGCGTGCCCATGCCTCTACCGTGAACGTCGTGTCGTCGACGCGGCCGGTCAACAGTGGGGAGATCCGTTTCGCACCGGCGACTTCGGTCAGGATGGCCAGATCATCGCTGCGCAGCAGTAGCGCACCCTCGTCGTCGCGTTCGATCGTCAACCGACCGTATCGTGCGACGGTTTCGACGATGTCGACGCTGACCGTCTGCGGCACCGGAAACTTCGAGTACGTCTCCAGCGTCGCGAGCATGTCGGCTGCCTGATGTCCGGCAGCACGCGCGTTCCACAACCCGAGCCGTGTGATCCGGTACGTGTGGATGTGCTCGGGCGCACGTTCCAGTTCGGCGAACACGCTCAGGTCGTGTCGAGCGTCGTCCGCCAGCGGGTGTGCGACTTCGAGGAGCACAGTGCGGTCGCTTTGGACGATGAGGGGGCCGTCAGACATAACTGTCTAGTCTACGTTGCGTCCCCGCTGGTCGAGTAGCGAGCGAGGAACGAGCCCGCGTATCGAGACCTTCGTGCGTGGGCTTGCGGGGGTCTCGATACAGTCGCTGGCGCTCCTTACTCGACCTGCGGGACTGCTGGTCGAGTAGCGAGCGAGGAAGGAGCCCGCGTATCGAGACCTTCGTGCGTGGGCTTGCGGGGGTCTCGATACAGTCGCTGGCGCTCCTTACTCGACCGGCGGGACTGCTGGTCGAGTAGCCCGCGAGCGCAGCGAGCAGGCGTATCGAGGCCCCCTGTACGGCTGGTGGGGTCTCGATACAGTCGGTAGCGCTCCTTACTCGACCAGCGCTAGCGCTCCTTACTCGACCGGCGGGACTGCTGGTCGAGTAGCGAGCGAGGAACGAGCCCGCGTATCGAGACCTTCGTGCGTGGGCTTGCGGGGGGTCTCGATACAGTCGCTGGCGCTCCTTACTCGACCGGCGGGACTGCTGGTCGAGTAGCGAGCGAGGAACGAGCCCGCGTATCGAGACCTTCGTGCGTGGGCTTGCGGGGGGTCTCGATACAGTCGCTGGCGCTCCTTACTCGACCAGCGCTTGCGCTCCTTACTCGACCAGCGCTTGCGCTCCTTACTCGACCAGCGCTTGCGCTCCTTACTCGACCAGCGGTAGCGCTCCTTACTCGACCAGCGGTAGCGCTCCTTACTCGACCAGCGCTAGCGCTCCTACTCGGCACCCGGTGGCGTGCGGATGCCGCGAATGCTTGACAGCGGCAGCGTGCGCTCGACATCGACGGTGCGATCGCGGCCGCGCACCCGCCCGCCGCCCAGGCCGGTCGGCTCGAGTGTGTATTCGCGCTCGCCACCGCCCGGCGCGGCGACGGTGATGATCAGCGTGGACCGGGAATGCACGGCGGCATCCAACTGCCGAGCGAGCCAGGCTTGCAAGGTGCCTTCCTCATCGGGGGAGCCGGATGCGCGCAGGCGTGCGAGCAAAGCGCCCAGCGGGTCGACGCTGCGGTGCCCAGTGCGCGGCGCGATCGCCCGGCGGCGCAGAGCGATGATCGTCCCGTCAGTGTCCTCGGCTGCGACCGGGTAGCGTGCGTCCGACAGCGCCCAGAACACGACATCGCGTTCGAATCTGCTTTCCAGCTGATGGTCCGAGCTGCGGGTGAGACCGAGCGAGGCGAGCGTCTGGTCGATTTCCAGTCGTTCGAGAAGCCCGGTGTCCGCGGAGTGAATGCGGCTGCGCGCTCGTGAGCCGCCGGCATCCGTCGCATCGAGGCGGCCGCCCTTCGGCAAGCTGACGGATCGGGGCTGGTCGACCCGGCGATCGGGGCACACCGCGACAACCCGGATCAGGCCGTAGCGCGCCGCCGTCTCGGTCAACAGATAATCCAACGGCTGCGGGATGCCCGTGAGCGAGATCTCCTGCAGGAACGTTCGCAGCCCTGCCGCATCCTCGCCCGCGGCGATCGCCCGGGTGATGCTGGCAGCCGACACGCGGAAAGTGGATGCGAGTGCGCGGCTCTCCAGGTCCGCGAACGTGCGCAACCGGGTGTCGATCGCGGGCTGCAACGGGCCGGGCGCGATGATCGTGAGGTCCGGTTGCAGGTAGACGCGATCGATCTCTGCAGGCAGGTGTTCTGCGATCACGGCGGATGCGGCATCCGCGCCCTGATTCAGCAGCAGGATTCCGGCCCTGGTCGGCGTCGTGCCGATGCTGATGCCGAGCAGCGCCGCCGCGCTGCCGTAGGTCTCGAGTCGGCGCGCCAGCCGCTTCGGATCCGCTGGGAACAACCAGTGAGCGAATGCGACCAGGCCGTCGGCCCAATCCTCGTGCGGGCGAGCCGTCAGCACCCGGCGCACATCGTCGGGCATGGCGTTGCGCCACCCGTTGGCCAGCGACGCCCAGCGCGCTCTGGTGTCGAGCCCGAACCACTCAGAGGCCGCGTGTGTCGCCAGCAGGGACGCCCCGTCGATCGCAGTCAGCCGCGCTTTGTCCGCACACCAGAGGAGCGTCGCGACGGTGTCGTCTGGCAGGCCGGTCGCGGCCGCGAGCCGACGGGTGTCCGGATGCGCGATCCCGCCCTTTTGCAGTAGCCGGGCCGGTTCCTGAGACAGCTCGGTCAGTAGCGCAGCGGTGGCGCCGATGGCGCTGAAGCCCTGCTCGGCCGCGAGCCGGTCGTTCGGCTGGGGACCTGGATCCGTCGTCCGCCCGCCTGCGGTGCGCGCGCCCGGCGGTGGCGTTGCAGCCAGATCGCGGCCCGACGGCAGCCCTTCGGACGGCCAGGCAGCAAGCCGCTGACGCACCGCACTGTACACACTGACGCCCCGGTCGCTCAGGCGGATGAGTTGCAGGCGGGCAAGGTGGTCCAGCTCGACTTGGATCATCTGCGGCGACCCGAGGGTGGTCGGTGTGGCGCCCCAGCGTGCCAGGCGGGAGGTGAGCTCGGCGACCGGGGTGGCGGCATCCGCTCGCACGTCGGCCGTGCCGGCGATGCCGGCCACGTCGTCATCGGCGGCTGCAGCGGCCGCGAAGACGAGCGCCAGTGTCGGCCGGTCGAGTCTGGCAAGGGCCGACTGGATCGACTCCGGCGTGAGCAGCGCCTCCGCAAGATCGAACAGGTCGTTGATCCGGGCAGGGTGGAATGCGCGCGTGCTGAGCACCGTTCGAAGTTCGTCGTCTCCGAGCCGACCGAGTTGCAGCGCGAGAGCCAGTGTTCCGGTCATGGACGCCCGGCGATGCGCCGCGCCGATGTTGTTCGGGTTTTCACTTGCTGGCTTCGCGGTTCTGTTTGTTTCGCCTGACCATGCTCACCGTCAGAAGGATGATGATGAGGATGAACGCCATCGGCAGCGCGATCAGTGGGATGAAGAACACGGTGGGCCAAATGCCCTCGCCGGAACCTTGGGCCGGGCCCGCCCCGAGCCAGGTGCCGATGATGATCGCGAAGATGGCGAAAAGCGAGATCACCACGAGTCCGCCAATAACGAACGCGAGGGTGCGCTGGGCACGGGAAACGGGTTGTGGGGTCTCGGAGGTCACGAAATCAAGGATAATTGAGGTTGATCAAGAGATCCCCCACTGAAAGAGGTTCCCATGCCATCCGGCAAGGTCAAGTTCTACGACGACGACAAAGGTTTTGGCTTCATCAGCTCTGATGACGGCCAGGAGGTGTTTCTGCACGCCTCCGCTTTGCCTGCCGGCACAGTGGTGAAAGCGGGCACTCGCCTCGAGTTCGGAATAGCCGACGGCAAGCGCGGCGCTCAGGCACTATCTGTGCGCGTGTTAGACGCTCCGCCGAGCCTGTCGAAGATGACCCGCAAGTCTGCCGACGATATGGCCATAATCCTCGAAGACCTCGTCAAACTGCTCGATGGCATCGGCACCAACCTCAAGCGGGGCAAATACCCTGACAGCGCTCACGGCCGCAAGATCGCAGCCGTCTTGCGCAAGGTTGCGGACGATCTGGATGCCTGAACTCGATCCATTCGCGATTCCAGAGACTCGGCCGGCGGTCGCCGACGCTCCGGTCGCTGAGCTTGCCGAAGCGCCGACCCCTGAAGCGCCGACCCCTGCCGCTCCGGTCGCTGAGCTTGCCGAAGCGCCGGTTGTCGCAGAGCCAACCGCCGCCGAGCCGCCCGCTGAGCTTGTCGAAGCGCCGGTCGCTGAGCTTGTCGAAGAGCCGACGCCCGTCGAGCCGCCCGCTCCAGCCGTTGCAGACGACGTGCTGTTGGCATCCGTCGAACTCGCGCGCGAGGCGCTGCTGGAGATCACGCCTGCGTCGACGATCGGGGCGCCGGCTGGCCACATCGTCGGGGGCGATCACGTGCTTTCGCTGTTGTTCGAGAACACCATGTCCGGTTACCCGGGCTGGTATTGGACGGTCTCAATGGCACGCACCGGCGATGCCGGGGCACCGTCGGTGCTCGAGGCGGAGTTGACGCCCGGCGATGCGGCGCTGCTTGCGCCGGACTGGGTCCCGTGGTCCGAGCGGCTGGCTGAGTATCAAGCATCCCAGGAGGCCGCACGGGCGAGCGAGGCCGCGGCGGCCGACGACGATGTTGATGACCTCGACGAAGAGGACGATCTCGACGACGAAGATGATCTCGACGATGAAGACGACGACGTCGATGAGGGCGATCTCGACGGTGTCGATATTGACGCTTTGCACGATCTTGGTGACGCCGATCTTGATGACGCCGATCTTGACGAGGCCGACCTTGGTGACGCCGATCTTGACGACGACGGCGACGAGTTCGAGGCAGCCGACATCATCGGTGTTGAGTTAGCGACGCTTGACCTGCAGGATGACGAGCCCGAGAATTCCGAGGGCGCATCCGATAACGGCCGTCCAGACCAGCCAACCGCTGCCGCTGGAGAAAATGGCGCCGGCGAAAGCCAGCAATAAAGCCAGGGCGACCAGCCACAGCATCAGGCCGACGAAGATGGCCTTGCGGTCGTCGGTTTGTACGGGCGCGGGGTCCGGCCTGCGCTCGTTGTCGCGCAACCAGAGTTTCATCGGCGGTCCCGTTGGGTGTTCCGTTTGCGCTCGGCCGGATCAGCCGATGTGCTCGACCGTGTATTCGATTGAGGCGATCAACGCGCGCACGTCCGACGGGTCGACGGCCGTGAACGTGCCGATCCGCAGTTGATTGCGCCCCAGCTTGCGATATGGCTCGGTGTCGACGATGCCGTTGGCACGCAGCACGCTGGAGATCACAGCCGCGTCGATGCCCTCGAAGTCGATCGTCACGACGACTTGCGACCGGTCAGCAGGGTCCGCGACGAACGGTGTCGCATACTCCACTGAATCTGCCCAGTCATACAGGGCGCGTGACGACTCCGCGGTGCGAGCGGATGCCCACCCCAGCCCGCCGTTGTCGTTGATCCAGTGCACCTGATTCTCGAGCAACACCAGTGTGGACAGTGCGGGGGTGTTGAGGGTCTGATTGAGACGTGAATTGGTGATCGCGTTATTCAGGCTGAGGAACTCGGGAATGTAGCGATCGGATGCTGCGATGCGCTCGACTCGTTCGATCGCGGCGGGCGAGAACAGCGCAAGCCACAGCCCGCCGTCTGACGCGAGGTTCTTCTGCGGAGCGAAGTAGTAGACATCCGCTTCGGATGCGTCGAAATCGATTCCGCCCGCAGCGCTGGTGGCATCGATCACGGTGAGCGCACCGGCGTCGCCGTGAACGCGCTCGACCGGTGCCATGACGCCGGTCGAGGTCTCGTTGTGCGGCCACGCATACACATCGATGCCTGGTGTCGCCACGGCGGTGCTGCGGGAACCGACAGGCGCGCTGATGACCTCGGGCGTCTGCAGCCACGGTGCACTCGCCGCCTTCGCGAACTTCTGACTGAATTCGCCGAACGTGAGGTTTTGGCTTCGGCGCTCGATCAGAGAGAAGGCGGCGGCATCCCAGAACGCTGTTGAACCGCCGTTGCCGAGCACCACCTCGTAATCGTCTGGAACGCGAAACAGTGAACTGATGCCGTCGCGAACGCGCCCGACGAGCGACTTGACGGGCGCTTGGCGGTGCGATGTTCCGAGGAGTGTTGCCCCGGCTGCAGACAATGCAGCGACCTGTTCTGCACGAACCCGAGAGGGGCCGCAACCGAATCGTCCGTCGGCGGGTAGCAACTCAAGCGGGATCGCGATGTCTGGCATGGCTCGATTCTAGTTGTGTCCGTTCCGCCCGTTAGGCTGGGCTTACATGCGTGCTGGCTTGACCAAAGGGGGCAGCGATGACCGATCTCGTTGACACCACCGAAATGTATCTGCGAACGATTCTCGATCTGGAAGAAGAGAACATCGTTCCGTTGCGAGCGCGCATTTCGGAGCGGATCGGCCATTCCGGCCCGACGGTGTCGCAGACGATCGGCCGTATGGAGCGCGACGGTCTCGTTGTCGTCTCAGACGACCGCCACCTGCAGCTGACCACAGAAGGCCGCCGCCGCGCGGTGCACGTGATGCGCAAACATCGGCTCGCCGAGAGACTCCTCAGCGATGTGATCGGTCTCGAGTGGGAGTATGTGCACGATGAGGCGTGCCGCTGGGAGCACGTGATGAGCGAGCAGGTCGAGCGCAAAATCCTCGACATCTTGGGCCATCCAACAGAATCGCCCTATGGAACGCCGATTCCGAGCCTCGACGACGGCGGGCACTCGCTGTCGACCGTCTTCCTGGCCGGAGTCAAGAATCTCGTCGATCTTGTGGCGGATGCGCCGGAGCCCGTTTCTGCGGACGTTCGCCGGCTGGGCGAGCCGGTGCAGTTCGACCCTGAGCTGCTCGGTCAGCTGCGACAGGCGGGCGTGATTCCCGGTTCGACCGGTACCTTCTCTGCGGCGGCATCTTATGTTCTCGTGCAGATGGACGGCTATGCAGAGGGGTTGGAACTGCCGCACGAAGTGGCGAGCCATATTTTCGTGTCGGCTTGAGAGCCGTTCTAATTTCGTGAATGGCGCCGCAACGGGGTGTGACAATTTCGTTATCTTCCCGTAGTCTCGAAGCGTCGGCGGGCGGGTCGCCGATTCAGAGATCCAACTCGAGACGCTCCCTCAATGCCGAGTCATAGCAAGCACGTTGCTCCACGTAGTAGTGGTGCGCGGCCTGCGGGCGCGCGCCGCGGAGCGTTGCCTGCCGGCTCGCGCCGCGGAGCGTTGCCTGCGGGCTCGCGCCGCGGCATCCGGTGGTCCGGCGCAGCGAAGATTCGTCGGAAATTGAAGGCCGCCGTGGCCAATATTGCCGTACTGGCCGTCGCGGCCGGAATGATTGCAACGGTCGCGCTACCCGCCTATGCGTTCAACCCGACAACGCACGATCAATCGCAGTTCGGCAGTTCGGTCATCGATGGGATGAAGCAATCGCAGTCTCAAACGGTTCAGGCTTCAGCAACGACGGGCGACACCGTCATCTCCCGCGACCCCGTCACGGCGACGAGCGAAGCTGACCTCCAGGCGCAGAAAGCGGCTGCAGAAGCAGCCCGTGAGGCCGCGGCCAAAGCCGCACAATTCAGTGCATACACGACCACGAGGACGGGTCTGGTCGCAGCCAGTGGTACCGCTCTTCAGCTTGCCCAAACCCTGATGGCGGCGTATCAGGCCGGAAGGCTCACCGACTATCAGCCGGCGATGATCGTCGACGAGATCGGCGCCATGGCGTCAGGCAGTTATTCAGCTCAGTGCGAGGTCGATACGCGGCTCTTGCAGATCCTGGTGCTCACCTTGAACCATTTCGGCAGTCTGGACATCAGCGATCTCGGCCGGCCCTGCGTCGGCGAAGGTCTGAACTGCTCCGTCTCAGCGCACTGTACGGTACCCATCCGTGCCGTAGATTTCACCGGGATCGGTGGGCAGACAGTCAACGGGTCGAACAGTGCCACCATTCAGCTCTTGCGCTACCTGGACGAGATCGTGCCCCCGGGGTCGAACGCGGGGCAATCGGAGTGCAGAGCCAGTGCAGGAACGTCGATCGCGCTCAGTAGCATGGCCCAATTCTCCGATAACTGCAGTCATCAGCACCTCGATATTCCTGCGTAGCCGGTGCGAGCCAAATGGCATTCAGCACCGCCGGATCACCGTTACCAATCTGTGAGAAATGCGCTCAGGGATGTGACAAATCCGTGATGTTCCCGTAGTCTCTAACAGTCCGCAGACCAGAAGCCGGTCGAAGGATCCGAATCAAGACGCTCCCTCAATCCCGTCTCTTGATTCGAGAAGCCGAACGCTACATGCGCATCAAGTGACGGGGCAACTACCTAGTGTTGACGGAGCGCCGGAGGTCTTGACCTTGGCACCATTAGGTACACCTGGTTCGCCCGAGAACCCCGAAGACGTGAATAGCAGGGCCAGCGACGCCGCTTCCGGCCTTCGTCCGCGTGGGGCGGCTCGCGCCGCGTTGAACAGTCAGACCCACCCGACGCCCGTCGTCGCCCATGCTGTGGCAGGCAAGGCAGCAGCGGGCAAAGCTTTGGCCGGCACAGCCGTGGCGAACACGACGCCGGGCAGTGGCGCACCGGGGCGTAAGCATCCGCGAAGCAAGAAGAAGCTGCGGGGCGGCGTTGCGAACATCGTCGTCATGTCGATTGCCGCGGGCATGATCGCAACCTTCGCGTTGCCGGCGTATGCGTTCAGCCCCAGCGGCACAGACCAGGCCAAGTTCGCCAGTTCCGTCATTGACGGCATGAAAAAGGCTCAGCCGCAGTCAGTGACGGTTGCAGGCACGGCGGCCGTGCCGGTCGTTGCCCGCGATGCCGTGACGGCAACCAGTGAGGCCGATTTGGCAGCAGCCAAGGCCGCGGCGGCCGCCGAGGCAGCACGTGCAGCCGCAGCGGCGAGCATGGCGACCTACGCGGCATCGTACTCCGGGCCGTCTGTCTCCGACTTCCTCGCGAACCCGCCATACCCGAACTTCAGCCTGAGCCAGGTATTCTCGGTGGCGCAGCAGTACATCGGCACGCCATATGTCTACGGCGGTGCCTCGCCTGCAGGGTTTGACTGCTCCGGCTACGTCATGTTCGTCTATGCCCAGTTCGGCATTTCGCTGCCGCACTCCGTGAGCGGCCAGGCGGCGCGCGGAACGCGTATCTCGATTGCGGATGCTGTTCCTGGCGACGTCGTCATCATGAGCGGCCACGACGGCTTCTACGCCGGCAACGGAAACATCATGGATGCGCCGGACACCGGCCGTTCGATCTCGATCCGCCCGATTTGGACGAGCGACTTCTACATCGTGCGACTGGGCATTTAGCTCTCGGCTGTCTCACCTGGTGATTGAGGAGGCCGCCCGGTCTCTGAGCTTGCCCCGGTCCCTGAGCTTGCCCCGGTCCCTGAGCTTGCCGAAGGGCGGCCGTCTCGAAATCACCCGCTGTGCCACCTGAGCGTGCTCCGGTCTCTGAGCGTGCCCCGGTGCCTGAGCTTGCCGAAGGACGGCCGTCTCGAAATCATCCGCTGTGCCACCTCGGCGCGCCACGATATTGTGGCGCGCCGATTATGCGTTACTCTAAATTCCTGACACCGCGAGCGATCCCGGGAGGTCCGCATGATCGAGTCGTCACACATCCATGCCATGGATGCGTGCGCCCTCGAGCGCGACTACCTGCAGCATCGCTCTCACTGCTGCCTTCACCATTGTGTGGAGTCTGCCGTTCGGCGCCGTCATCAGGACGGCGCCTTTTTTGTTGACCGGGGGCGTCTCGTAGGCCGTGCGTGTTGCGCGAACAGCGGGAGCCTGCGTGCCGGTGTTCGAACCGCGAAGCACTGGAAGCCATCCAGTCGTTCGAGAGGAACAGTATGCGCACGCTTGTCCTGAATGCCGGTTATGAGCCGTTGGCCATCGTCTCGTTCAAACGGGCGCTCGCCCTTGTGATGAATCACAAGGCGGTCGTCATCGAGATCGATGCCGAGCATCCGGTGTGGGGAGTGTCGCGTATTTATGACAGACCGGCCGTGATTCTGCTGACGCGCTACGTGCGCATTCCGCGCGGGCGATTGGTGCCGGTGAGTCGGCGCGGTGTTCTGCGTCGGGACGCGCATCGCTGTGCTTACTGCGGCAAGGTGGCAGAGACAATCGACCACGTGCTGCCGCGTTCGCGCGGCGGTGCGGACTCGTGGGAGAACCTGGTTGCCTGCTGCCTGCGCTGCAACAACGTGAAGAGCGATCGCACGCCGGCCGAGATGGGCTGGTCGCTCGGCTTCGCCCCGCGGATGCCGCGCGAGCCCGGTTGGGCGGTCCGTGGTGCCGAGCGCGCCCTCCCGCAGTGGCAGGACTACCTGGAGCCTGCGGCATAGCTCTCGCTGGTCGAGTAGCCGTCTCTCCCGTTGGTCGAGTAGCCCGTGAGCGAAGCGAGCAGGCGTATCGAGACCCTTACCCTTCACTTCGCAGCGTCCGCCACCGGCACTGCGCAGACCATACCCTCGCTGACTCCGGCGGACCCGACACCGAGTGCGAGGTTGAATCGCCCGCGCATGTTCTCCAGCGCGATGTGGTGGGTCAGTTCCACAAGCTGTGTTTCGTTGAAATGCTTTTTGAGTGCGTCGAACAGCGCGTCGGGAACTTCGACCGGGGTGCGGCTCATGGCAACGGCATAGTCGAGTACGAGCTTGTCTCGATCCGAGAACAGCGGGCTCGACCGGTACTCGGGCAGCGCGAGCAACTCGGCATCCGTAAGACCCCACTGGTGGGAGATCGCCGAGCCCAGGTCGATGCAGTATTCGCAGTGCGTCATGGTTGCAGCCTTGAGTTCGGCAAGTGCGTGCGAGCGCTTGTCCAGAGCATCGAGCTTGGCGGTCGCCTGTTCGAGCCGGGTGTAACCCTTGAAGAGCTTTGGAATGCGCGCATAGAGCTCGAGCGGCTCGGTCACCCGCGCGGAATCTCTGCCCGTGAGCTTCGCCAGCCCGCGCCTCACGAAGTAGAAGACGATTTTGGCGCTCGGTCCCGCCTTGGCGGGGGACACGCCGGTGATGCGAGGCATCCGGATGCTCCCTTCTCACGTCTGCTCTTTCGACTATTCTCGGCAAAGCTCGGGATTGCCCGAGCCTTGGGTCGACGGATCCGCGGATCTGTGGTGCCGCGTCACCGGCTTCCGCCCGGTAAACTCGTGGGCGTCAGCCTCTGTAGCTCAATGGAAGAGCAGTTCCGTCCTAAGGAAAGGGTTGGGGGTTCGAGTCCCTCCAGGGGCACCACAAGTACATCGGTGTGACGCCCTAATTTACTGGATCTATTGATGTTCCCCGATCGGATAGCATTGGATTTGGCCACAATTTGGCCACACCTGAGGTGATCTTGGCCTCATTGAGGGCGGCAGCAACAGCGTCCAAGTCGTCGTCGAATAGGTCTGCGTAGGTATCGAGAGTCATAGCCGCGGATACGTGGCCGAGCATTCTTTGCACTGCTTTGACATTCGCGCCGGCCGAGATGGCCAGCGATGCCGCCGTGTGACGCAGGTCGTGAAGAGTGAGATTCTCGGGGATGTTTGCATCGGCCAGGTGAGCACGTTTGCGTGCATAGGCGAACCATCCATTCTGTTGAGTTGGCGTCGGCTGATAAGTGGGGCCCGGGCCGAACACGAGCCAGCTGGGGTCTTTTCCATCGCACTGTTTGCTGAGTCGGCCCGTAAGAAATTGCGGAAACGGCACGCTTCGCGATTCATGTCCTTTGGGAGTGCCAGGTGTGATGTATCCGCGAACGTTCACCGCATTGGCTTGCACGAGCACGCGACGGCGTTTTAGATCAAGACACGGGATTCGTAAGGCAACGGCTTCTCCCCAGCGCAAACCCGTGTATGCCAGGAAGAGGACAAGCGTTCCGTTCGCTCCTGATTCGTCCGCCAGAACTTGTACTTGCTCGTGGGTGAGGTAATGGCGCTGCTTACTTACCTTGCGCGGCAATTTCACACCCCGGGCCGGATTGCTTGAGAGCCGGTGGTCGCGCACGGAGACGTCGAAGATTCCAGCGAGTACGCCAAACGCCCGAATGACAACGGTCGCACTTTTGCGCTTCGACAGCGCGCTGACCCATGACTGTACCTCGCTGTGGGTAATCGTCCCGAGCTGTCGCGCACCCCACATGGGCTGTACGTGGACGCGCCAAGCGACCTCGATTACCGCATAGGAACTCGGCTTCAGATGGGTTTGCATCTGTAACCACTCGCCGCCCAGATGATCAATCGTGACTTTTGCGGCCGTCGCATCGATGAAGTCGCCTGTAGCCTTCTTGACCTCCACGGAAGCGAGGTAGAGGTCCGCATCGCGCTTCGTCTTGAAGCCGCGCTTTTGACTCTGAGAGTGGTCCGGTTTCCGAAAGCGCACGCGATAGCGTTTCCCATGCGCGGTTTCGTAAGCGGTGACTGAGCCCATCTGTACCTCGAATGTCGGTGTCGTGCTTGTATATTGCAAAAATGCTACCTATGCCGGGGCGATTAGTGGCTCTTCAGAATTGAGGGTGTAGCCGGGGTCTGAATCCGCCGGCTTCCAGCAACGATCGGGCAACGTAGTTTGCCAGGTTGCGGAAGCCGAGGGCGGACCCGCGGAGGTGCTCGAGTCGCCCGTTGATCGCTTCGGTGGGTCCGTTGGAAGTGCCCGGCCTGTCGAAGTAGGCCAGGATGTCGCCTGCTCGTCGTTTCAGCGTGTGTCCGAGCTTGCGGATCTCGATCAGTGCGGCGCTGACACCTTGGCTGGTCGCCTCGATCACGGCTTGCATCAGGGTCTTGCCGACGGCGCGGTCGTTTTGCCGGTATGCGTCGATCATGCGCTGGTAGATCTCCCACGTCGCCTTCAGCTGGGCGTGCTCGGCGACCTGGAACACCGCGTCCAGGCGGGCATGCTGCCGATCGGTCAGGAGCCCGGCGCCGGTGTGCAGTGTTCTGCGCACCCCGTAGAGCGGGTCGTTTCTGCTTCCTCGGTGTCCTGTGGTTTCCTGCTGGATGCGTTGCCGGCACCGGTCCAGCCCGTCGCCGGCCAGATGGATGACGTGGAAGGGATCCATCACTTCCACCGCGGTCGGCAGGTTTTCAGCCGCGGCAGTCTTGAACCCGGTGAAGCCGTTCATCGCCACCACCTGAATCCGGTCTCGCCAGGCGACCGGGCGTGCCTGCAACCAGGTGGCGAACGCTTGTTTGGAGCGGCCTTCGACCATGTCCAACAGTCGGGAGGGGCCGCTCTTCTCCCGCACCGGGGTTAGATCGATGATCACCGTAACGAACTTGTCGCCCTTCCGGGTGTGCCGCCACACATGCTCGTCGACACCGATCACCTTCACTGCTTCCAGTCGTGCCGGCTGGTCGATCAGGACCCGTTTGCCCTCGGCGATGATCGCCGCGTTGGCGGTGTTCCACGACACGGCCAGACCCTCCGCGACGCGGGCGACCGTGAGGTGTTGGCAGACGATGCCTTCCAACGCCCACCTCAACCCGCCACGAGACAGTTTCGAACGCGCAGCCGCAGCCGTGCTCGTGTCCTGCCGCCAGACCCGCCCGCAGCCGGTGCACTTATAACGGCGCACCCGCACGGCCAGGATGCTCGGCCGCCACCCCAACGGCGCGTGCGCGAGGCGACGAACAACAGTGTCTCGTGGCACGCCCCGGCAGCCGCAACGATGGCACCACGCATCCGATTCGATCACGCGGCACTCCAACACCGCCCGATCGGGTTGAAGGTGCTGCCCGATCACCTGCAGACCAAGCTCATCGAGCAGGCAGAACGTGGTCAGATCAGGGCTGCAGAAGGTAGTTTGAGTCAAGAGGGCCCTGCGATCGGGGAACGGGACGTTGAACATCCAGACTCCACCGCAAGGCCCTCACACCACCGCACCGACGCGCCACCCCGGCTACACCCTCAATTCTGAAGAGCCCCTCAACCGGCCCACAAACAGTTGATCACACACACCCGGCGAGGGCTTGCGCGAGTCGGATCGAGTCGCCCGTGGTTTGACACACGTGGGCGTGGTGCATGAACCGGTCGTCGGTGGCGGTCGCGAGGGTTTTCGGCATCACCATCGGCGTGTTGCCCGGAACCTTGCGTGACAGGCCGAACGCGACCGTGTGTGGCCTGGCCGGCACCGGATGCAGCCGGGATTGTTCCTCCATCAGCATCACCGCGGGTTTGCGCCGGGTGAGCCGGTGTTCACGGTTGTTGACGTGATCCATGAACGCGTCGCACGTGGCTTCGACCTCGGCGAACGATCCGTACTCGGGCAACAGGTTGATGTCCTTGGGCACAATATCGGCCTTGGCCAGCTTCACCGAAGACTCCACCCCGCCCTTGGATGCGGGGTCCGCCGGCTGACAGGTCAACACGCTCACCCCGTAATGACGGGCGAAGTCCAAAGTTTGCAGGTTCCGCACCGGAACCCCGGCGATATGAGACACGGTGACGGTTTTCTCGTTATCGGTCAACACGTAAGTCGGGGCGCCCTCCAGAATCCGGAATGTGCGATCCAACGCCGCGAACACGCTCGGCGCCGTGCGGTCCCGTAACGCGATCACGACCCGGTAACGGCACCACGCCAACCACGCCACGAACAACACGATCTTGCGCCCCTCGATCACCGGCCCGTCACCGAAGTCGTACTGCAACCACATCCCCGGCTCGGTCACCCACGGCCGGTGCACCCGCACATGACCCAGCCGATACGCGGCACGCACCTGCGCGAGGGCCCGCCTGGTCGAGCGGTTCGAACCCTGATAGCCGAGGCCGAGCAGTTTGTCGTGCGCTTTGTCGGCGCGGATTCTGCCGCGGGAGGCCTCGACCCATTCCTCGATCTTCGGCATAAACGCATCCGTGACCCGGCCCCTAAACGCCGGCTCCGCCAGCGGTCGGCCCGCGTCCCGGGCGGTGACATGCCGGGCAACAGTGTGATGCGAACAACCCGTCAGCTCGGCCGTCGCGCGCAACGACCCGGTCAGATCGTATGCAGCAAGGATTTCAATGATCTCTTCGTCTACCTTCAATTAGGGCCTCTTCCTGGATTGATGTGATTAGGCATCGTCATCAAACCCCAGGAAGAGGCTCCCGCCGCCCAAGCGGTCGGGGGGTCAGAAATAGAAGTGGGCAGATCTCATGGCCACCAACGGGCAGTTCTACTGGCCGTCAGCGGGCAGTCCCGTAGCCGCCTACAGGCAGTTTCACATGGCCGCTAACACACGTGTTCATTGGGGTCGTGTCCCATCGGGTGGCGTCGGTTTGGGGTACACCCCAACTCGACGCACGTCATGCCGCACTCGAAGGCTCGTGCAGGGGGTGCTGCCATTTGTGCAGACGACTTCTGAAAACGACATGCACCCCGCAGCGCGGTAAGACAAGTAGCCCGGCGGAGATGCTGTCGCTAAGATATCCAGTTCACATTTCGCGAGCACCTTGACATGAGCACGACGCGGAACACGCCTACAACAGAAAAATATGCACGGCTGTAGCACTAGAATCCTTCGATCGCGTGCGGTACGTAGTACTGCTTGAGCAGTGTGAGCTCTTCCTCGTCCAGTACAACGTCGACGGCGGCAATTGCGTCATCGAGGTGACTCCGTTTCGTCGCACCGATTATCGGGGCGGTCACGGCGCTCTGCTGGGTCACCCAGGAGAGCGCGATTTGGGCACGACTCACGCCACGCGCGGCGGCGACCGCAGCTACCGCCTGCACGACTCGTTGATCGGATTCGACGAATTGGTGGTAAAGAGTCTTTCCGAATTCGTCGGTCTCGCTGCGCTCGGTAGAAGCATCCCAAGGTCGAGTCAGTTTGCCGCGTGCCAGTGGGCTCCACGCCAGCACGCCCGCATGGGTCTCCAGGCAATACGGATGCATTTCGCGTTCCTCCTCGCGGCTGAGGAGGTTGTACTGATCCTGCATGGAGACGAACCGGGTCCAGCCATTCACATCTGCGACGCGTTGCATCTCTGCGAACTGCCAGGTGAACATAGACGACGCCCCGATGTAGCGCGTTTTGCCTGCCTTTACGACATCGTGCAACGCTTCCATCGTTTCCTCAATCGGCACATCGGGGTCGAAATGATGAACCTGGTAAAGGTCGATATAGTCTGTATTTAGTCGACGAAGGCTCTCGTCGATCTCGTGCATGATTGCACCTCGGGATAATCCAGCGCCACCCGGTCCTGGGTGCGTCCGGTCACACACCTTCGTTGCAATCACCACGCCTTCGCGTCGAGTGAGTTCATTAAGCACGTGGCCGACGATTTCTTCGCTTGAGCCGGCAGAGTAAACGTTGGCGGTGTCAAATGTCGTGATGCCGAGTTCGAGTGCCTGGCGAATGAGCGCGCGGCTGTCCTCCAGTCCGAGGGTCCACGAGTGCTCACCGCGATCGGCGGCTCCGAAGCTCATGCAACCGAGGACGACTGAGGATATCTCCAGACCACTGGCACCGAGGTGCGTGTATTTCATGGCCTAACGTTACCGCCGACCCGCCGCGGGCCCCACTCACATTCTCGACACGCTCTACCTCGACGAGCTCCCCTGGCCACACAGCCTAAGGGTCAGCTGGCTGTACCAGTTCGCGATATCGTCAACGCTCAGAGGGCCCTCGGGCGAGAACCAGCTGTACACGCTGGTGCACATTCCCAGTGCGGCGAGGGCCACCATTTTAACGTCTTCGACGTGGAACTCTCCGGACGTGTTCCCTTGTTCAATAGTCTTCCGCCATAGCCGCTCGTAGTCGTCGCGCAGGGCAATTATTGTGTTTCGTGAGCTTTCGTTTAGCGATCGCAACTCCGTGTCGGTCACGCGCGCCAAAAGTGCACGATTGCAGTGGTACTCGATGTGGACCGTCACTAGTGCGCTTAGTCTTTCGCTCGCACTTTTGTCCGACGGCACCCGGTTCGCGGAATCGAGGAGACTGTTCATGCCTTCGAGCATAAGATCGAGAAGGAGGTCTTCTTTCGTGTCCATGTAGTGATAGAGCGTGGCGACTGATATTCCCGAGGCCTCGGAAATATCTCGGATCCCTGTTGCGGCAAAGCCGTTTTTGCCGAAGAGACGGACCGCCGCATCCTTCACTCGTGCTTCGGTCGGAATGGTAGGCGCCTCAGACAATGGGTGATCCTTTGCGAGAAGAGGGATTTCTATTTCCTGTGGTCTTTGTCTCGGTAGTCAGCGGTACCACCAAGGGACCACGACCCAGTGCCCAATCCATTTGACTTCCTCCCGGCGGTGGTTGGTGTGTCGTCTGCCAATCTTCTGAACAAGCGGCCGGCGTCGTCTTCTCTCGGGTAGAAGGCTATGGGTTGGACGGCGCGACCACTAACACGCGCCTGCGTCGCTCCATGCCGAGATCCGTTCATACATACAAGTATTGCTGACCATTCGTCCCAAGACAGTTGTGAGTTGCCGAGCACAACCCTACGTGCAGTAAGTGTAGAGGCGCCTGGCCTGTGGTTCTCGGTGTGACGTCATCATTGGCGCGCGGGCTGAGATCAATATCGAATAATGCGGGACATTGCTTCCTGCGCGGAATAGAATTGAAATCGATCGATCGATCGAGACTGAAGGGGCCACGGTGCGAAAATTCTTGACGGCGAGGGATCTGCTAGGAAGTATTGGCGAGATCCTCGGAGAGGGAACGATAGAGATCACTCAGGCGATGGTGAACGAGTTCGCGCACGCCACAGATGACGAGCAGTGGATTCACGTTGATCAGGAGAGGGCGAGAACCGGCCCGTTCGGTGCGACCATCGCGCACGGCTACCTCACGTTGTCGCTGGTTCCCGCCATGCTCTCCCAGGCGTTCACCGTCGAAAACGCCGCAGCAATTCTCAACTATGGCGTAGATCGTGTTCGATTCCCCGCACCCGTACCGGTTGGCAGCACCATTCACGCTGATGTGCGGTTGACTGAAGCATCCATTGTCGATGGCGGCGTACAGGCCAATCTTCTCGTCACCATGACTGGTTCCTCCTCATCGAAGCCGTATTGTGTAGCAAACGTCGTGGTTCGCTATCTCGATGAATGCTCGACATTAAACGTGTCCACCGTTCCCTCTTCAGAGTGTGCTCCGCGGCATGCGGGGGCGGGGGAGCCTGGCCCGAGGGATTCGCGTTGAACAACGATCTAAACCCCCTGTTCCATCCGGCCTCGATCGCAGTGGTGGGTGCCTCCCGCGATCCCCGCAAGCTGGGGAGCAGGTTGATTCGATATACGCGCCAAGCGGGATTCTCCGGAGTGATTTACGGAGTCAACCCGGTTTCCGGGGTTGCCTTTGACGGTGCGACTGCGGTCACGGGCCTGCGCGAAATAGGGGAGCCCACAGATCTGGCGATCCTCGCAATTCCTCGGAGCGGCGTGCTTGCCGCACTTAGTGATTGCGTGGCGGTCGGAGTGCGCACTGTAATCGTTCCAGGTTCTGGATTCGGCGAGA
Source organism: Rathayibacter sp. SW19 (assembly GCF_030866825.1). NCBI lineage: Bacteria > Bacillati > Actinomycetota > Actinomycetes > Micrococcales > Microbacteriaceae > Rathayibacter > Rathayibacter soli. Next base: position 3,711,939 of record NZ_CP133020.1, on the reverse strand, counting down.
ACTCTCAGGACGGCGCCGAGGCCGAGGCCGAGATATTGCGCCTGGCTTCCGAGGCCGGAATTCGAGTGCTTGGGCCGAACTGCTTTGGAATCTCATCGGCTTCGGGTGCCATTGATTTGACGCCGTTCGAGCGCATTCCTGGCGGCACGGTAGGCCTCGTGAGCCAGTCCGGCAACGTCGCGGCTCAGTTGTTGCATGCGGCGGCCGGGGCGAACATCGGCTACTCGCACTGCGTGGGTATCGGCAATCAACTCGATATTGGATTCGGCGATGTCCTCGCCTGGTACGCGCAGGATGAGCGAACTCAGGCGGTCGCCGTGTACGCCGAGGGCATTCCCGCCGGCAGCGGCCAGGTCTTCCTGGACGGCGTCGAGGCGTGCTCGGCTTCGGGTAAGCCGGTCGTCGTTATCAAGGCAGGTGCGTCAGCAGCGGGTGCGGTCGTCGCAGCAACGCATACGCGTGCCCTCGCCGCAGATGACCGGGTTTGGACTGAGGCGTTGGAAACTGCCGGGGCACTGCGAGTGTCTGGCCCGGATGATATGGTCGATGCCCTCGTCTTTGCTGGTAGACGCCGACCAAAGGGGCGACGAGTAGCGTTGATCACTGACGGCGGCGGCGACTCGATCTTGGCGTTGGACGAGACGGTGTCGCGTGGAATGCATTTGGCCGAGTATCCGGCGGAGCTTCAGGAGCAGCTGGATCTCTTGATGCCAGTGGATGCCCCGAGAAGCCGTGGCCGTAATCCACTCACTCTCGACACGGCCGGTGGAGTAGAGGACGATCCAGAGATTCTTGCGCGTTGTGTCGACGCCATCTCAGCTGCGGGCGTCGCGGATGTGATCGTCATCGGAGGATTGTTCGGGACATATACGGATCACCGTCCGGAGGAGATCGCCGCCGCCCTGAGCCTTCAAACTGTGGTCGGGCGAGAAGAGGCTGAACTGGTTTTCCAGTCGCCCCTTACGCCCATGGAGTCTGAACCGCTTCGTCTCCTTCAGGAGGCCGGTGTCCCGTTCTTCAAGTCAATGCGCAGACTGCTTGCCGGGCTGAGCTCCATCATGGGGGTGATGCAGGGATCGGGCGGAGCGCGCCGAGCGACCAATCCGCAAGGTATCTTGCACTTTGCTTCGGATTCGGACAAAGGTCGGGCAGAAGCGGACGGCCAGCAGATGTCCCCGGGCTCTGCAGCGTCGTTGTTGCAGGAGTATGGGATCCGAATGCCACCACTGCAGGTCAGCGCGAAGTTGGAGGAATTACGCGACGCCGCCTCTGGGATGGGCTATCCGGTCTGCCTCAAGATCGCGAGCAGCGACGTTGTGCACAAGTCGGATATAGGTGGGGTGAAGCTCGGCTTGGTCGACGTCGAGTCGCTAACGATGGCGGCGGCGGATTTATGGCATGTCGTCCCGGCCTCCCCCTTGCTTGTCATGCCAAACCTCCGCAGCGGGTTCGAAGTGATGATGGGCGCACGGTGGGACGCCCAGTTCGGGCCGGTGGTTGCCGTCGGACGGGGAGGGATCTGGGCAGAGATCGAATCTGATATCTCGCTTCTGACTGGAGAGATCTCCCCAGACCGATTCGATTCTGCGCTAAGTCGACTTCGCTGTTTCCCGATCCTTCGAGGTGTACGCGGGCAGCCGCCTCTTGACACCGCAAGTCTTTGGGCTGTAGCGGTGGGACTCGCTGGAATTGTGCGCGACCACCCCGAGACGTCCATAGATCTCAATCCGGTCTTCCTTTATCGCGATGGCTATGCGGTCGCGGACCATCGCATGATTTGCGAACGCCACAACGGAAACGCAAGAGGAGCATCATTATGACCACTGAGAAGACGGCGATCGTTACTGGAGCGGGTCGGGGGATTGGCCGTGCTATCGCTGAAAAGTTGCATACCCGCGGCTTCTTCGTTTACTGCATTGACGTGAACGCGAGCGATATTGAAGACACGGTCAGGGCGCTTGATGGTTCTGGAGTCGCCGTGACGTTGGATGTGACCGATGTCTCCGAGGTCGATTCGTGCGTGGCTCGAATGGTGGAAGAGCGAGGCCGTGTCGATGTCTGTGTCAACAATGCGGGGATTAATCGGGATGCGCAGCTGTATAAAATGACTGATGCTCAGTGGGACGCGGTGCTCAAGGTGGACTTGACTGGCGTTTTCTACCTGACGAGGGCCGCCGCGCGAGTAATGCGCGAGCAACGGAGTGGGCGGATCATCAATATCTCCTCTGCGAGTTGGATGGGGAACTTCGGCCAGTCCAACTATGCAGCCGCAAAAGCTGGCGTCGTCGGACTCACCCTGAGCGCAGCACGTGAGCTTGGCCGGTACGGAGTGACCGCCAACGCGATCTGTCCTGGCTTCATCGACACGGACATGACCCGCGCGCTGCCCGAGAAGATCCATGCGGCCCAGGTCGAACGGATACCGCTGGGCAGACCGGGCCAGCCAGAGGACGTCGCCAATGTCGTCGCATTTCTCGCGTCTAAAGACGCCAGCTACCTCACCGGCGAGGTCATTAACGTGGGCGGCGGCTACCGTCTGTAGTGCGCACCCCACAAGAAAGAAGGGCGAAGCTATGCAACTCAATGAATCCGTCGTGATCGTAGACGGAGCGCGTACGGCAGTCGGTACCTACGGGGGTGCCTTCAAGTCGACACCGGCCTTCGAACTCGGTGCGACCGCAATTCGCGAAGCGCTCAAGCGATCCAACGTTAGTTCGCACGATGTGGACGACGTCATCCTCGGATGCGTGGGGCAGGTCGGCCCGGACATTTTCAACGCCCGCCGCGCGAGCCTCGCAGCCGGAATTCCCGTGGGAGTCAACGCCTACAACGTGAACAGACTCTGCGGGAGCGGTCTTCAGGCAATCTGGTCCGGCAGCATGGAAATCCTCACTGGTGCCGCAGATATTGTCGTCGCGGGAGGCAACGAGAACATGACGATGCAGCCGTTCCTCGACTATCAGGCACGGTCCGGATATCGGCTTGGGCATCACGAACTAGTTGACGGCACACTCTCACTCGTAACGGATCCGTGGGGAAATTACGCGATGGGTGTGACCGCGGAAAACGTCGCCACGCGTTTTAACGTCTCCCGCAATGATCAGGACGAATTCGCCCTCGTTAGTCAGCAGAGGGCTGCAGCCGCACAGTCCGCCGGTGTTTTCGCCAAAGAGATCGTCGAAGTCGTGGTGAAGGATCGAAAACAGGAACGTGTAATAGACACCGACGAACATCCACGTCCTGACACCACCTTGGAAGGTCTTGCGCGGCTTAGACCAGCCTTCACCCCCGAAGGTATGGTCACCGCCGGTAACTCGTCAGGAATTAATGATGCTGGCAGTGCAGTTGTACTGATGGCCGAGTCTGCAGCAAAGGAACGAGGACTCGTTCCCAAAGCTCGACTTGTTGCCTTTGCGATGAATGCAATCGAGCCGGAGATCATGGGGTATGCACCAGTAGGTGCTATCGAGCGCGTACTTGACTCTGCGAAGATGACGCTCGCGGACATTGACACGATCGAGTTGAACGAGGCATTCGCTGCACAATCCGTCGCGGTCATCCGGGGTGCCGGGCTCGATCCGGCGAAGGTGAACCCGTATGGCGGGGCGATCGCTCTGGGGCATCCTGTAGGAGCAACAGGGGCGATCCTTGCCCTCCGGGCGGCCTATGACCTTCACCGCCGGGATCTCGAGTTCGCCCTGGTCACGATGTGTATTGGCGGGGGCCAAGCCATCGCGACGATTCTTCAGCGCTGCTAGCTTCTCGGCCCTCCGGCGCAGATGTGCGCGCTATTCAAGTCTCATCGCCCTATTGACGGTCGATCGATCGCTCGATAGTATTTAAGAGTTGGCACTGGGGCCAGCGGTTCGCGGGAGAAGGATTCTCGTTATGAGTCTTGAAACATATATCATTACCGGCGCGTCTTCTGGGATCGGGCGGGCAGCCGCACTCCTGTTGGCACAGAAAGGTGCCAACGTCGCGATCGTCGATATACAGGACGGCGCCGCGGAAGAGACGGCAAGGGAGTCCCTACGAGCGGGAGCGCACGGCGCGCGCGCTTATCACTGCGACGTGACTGACGAAGCCGAAGTGGCGGAGACGATCGATCGGGTTCAAACCGAATTGGGTGCACCTGCCGGGCTCTTCGCGAATGCCGGCATCGATAGGGGAGGCCTGCTCCATGAGCTTCCACTAGAGACCTGGCAGTCCGTCATCCAAACGAATCTCACAGGGATATACCTGACCTGCAAGCACGTCCTGCAGGCGATGATCGACACCGGGAATGGCGGCTCGATCGTCTGCACGTCCTCGCCGGGCGGTTTTGTAGCGTTCGCCGCGGGAGGGGCCGGAGCGTATAGCGCGTCCAAAGGCGGGATATCTTCGCTCATTCGATGTATGGCCGTCGACTACGCGCGCTACGGAATTCGGGTGAACGGCATTGTTCCCGGCCCAACAGAAACACCGCTCATGTGGGCCAACGTTCCCGAGGCCGAGCGCGACGGAATCAGGCAGGTCGTCCAAGCAGAGACCCCGCTAGGACGCTTGGCCGATCCGATCGAGCCGGCGCGAGCGGTCGTATGGCTTCTGTCCGACGACGCATCATACGTCACCGGCTCTCATCTCGTCTGCGATGGCGGCGTTCTGGCCAAGGCATCGCTAAGCGTTTGAATTCCCTCATAAAAGCCACACTCATTTAGAAAGGGTCTCTTGACCATGGATGGCAAGCAGTCGAAACCCGAAGTTGCTTTGCAATCGGGTGCGCTAAAATTCCCCGCTGTTCTTATGCAGGCGGTAACCCATATCGCACCAGCTGTCGGTACGTTGCTCTCACTGCAATTCATCGCATCGCTCGCGGGCGTGACAGCGCCCCTCGCGTTCGCGATCGCCTTCGTGATCATTCTGACCTTAGGTATTTCGCTGACCCAGCTCGCCCGAAAATTCCCCTCCGCCGGCGGGTACTACACCTATGTGTCCCGCACCGTGCATCCCAAAGCGGGGTGGTTTACCGCCTGGCTCTATTTTCTGTATGACCCGCTTGCTACCGCGATCAACCTCGCATTTATGGGATATTTCTTTCAAGTCATCCTCAAGGCACAATTCAACATTCGGTTCGACTGGTGGTGGTTCTTTCTATTGAGCCTTGCGCTTATCACCGTTCTCGTCTACCGAGGGGTCGCCATTTCGGCGCGCGTCATGCTGACCCTCGGAGGCCTCGAGCTGCTGATCATCCTCGCCCTTGCTATCTCCGGGCTCGTCAGCCCAGGACCAGGCGGGATCACCCTGGACGCATTCATTCCGGCGAACGCTCCGGGAGCGAGCGGGCTGTTCCTCGCGGTCATCTTCTCCATCTTCCTCTTCACAGGGTTTGAATCCGTCGCCCCCTTAGCTGAGGAGACGGCAAACCCCAAAAAACTGCTGCCCCGTGCGATCATCGTCTCAATTATTCTCGTCGGCGCATTCTTCGTCATCTGTAACTGGGCAATCATGATCGGATACGGCACTGACAATGTGAAAGAGTTCGTATCATCAGCCGACAATCCCGTCATCGCGTTGGCCGAACGCCTATGGGGCTGGGGATGGCTGCTGGTCCTCTTCGCGATGGTGAACTCGATCATCGCCGTTTCCATCGCCTGCACCAACGCGGCCACCCGCGTCTTCTTCTCGATGGGCAGGATCGGTGCGCTACCCAGATGGTTCGGGCGGGTTCACCCTCGTTTCAAAACCCCACGAAATGCAGTCATCTTCCAAACGATTGTCACCCTCGTGTTCGGTCTCGGTATGGGAGCAATCCTCGGACCTGACCAAGAGTTCTTCATGATGGGAGTCGCCATCACCCTCGGTCTGATCCTCGTGTACATCGCCGGAAACATCGGCGTCTTCTTGTACTACTTCAAGGAAGACAGAAAGCACTTCAATGTCCTACTGCACCTCATACTCCCGCTCTTCTCGACCGTCGCGCTTCTAGTCGTGGGGTATCTGTCGATCATTCCATTCCCGGCCTTCCCCGTCGGGATTGCTCCGATCCTCGTCGCTGTCTGGATACTGATCGGAATCGGATTGACGATCTATGCGTCACGAACAGGGCGGGGAGAATGGCTCGACCGGGCCGCGCACGTCTACGAGGAGCCCGCCGAGATCGGGCTCGAGGATTCGGAGCTCGAGAAAGAGTAAGCCCGGTCCAGCCGCCGACGCCGCGTGAGATTCGCTTCAGAAGCGCGGGGCGCTGGATGGCTCGTCTGACAATCGTCGCGCAGTCGGAATATGAAAGGACCAGCAATGTCAGTTCAGGTCGACATGAATTGGGAATATCACGGAATGCGGGTGATCCGCATCGAGAATTCGCGGCTCCGCGTCGACGTGCTCCCCGCCCTCGGTGGGAAAGTACTCAACCTCGTCGACAAGGTGGCCGACCGTAACGTGCTGTGGCAGAGCCCGAGGATCCCTCCACACCCGGCGCCGTTGCAGGCGAACTTCGACGATCATTACGCCGGTGGCTGGGATGACGGGTTCCCTACGTGTGTGCCGTGCAAGAACGAATACGACGATGCTATCCCTTATCTCGGTGAGGTGTGGAACCTCGACCTCTCAGCCTGTATTGAGGAGGCTGGACCAAGCATCGCCAGGGTGAGGCTCGACGGCGCGACCCCGATCACCCCCGCAGGGTGGTCGAGGACAATCACGCTTGAGGACGATTCACCGTCGCTTCGCCTGGATACCTCGATTAAGAACTCAGGCACCCTCCCGTTCGCCTTCAATTGGGGAACTCACGCCGCAGTCTCAGTCGAGCCCGGCGACCAGATCGACGTTCCAGCGACCTCCGCAATGGTAAGCGAGGCCGGCGGTGGCGGGGGGCTGGGCGTCATCGGGGACGAATATGAGTACCCCTATCTGCTGCTCGCAAACGGTGAGACCGTCGACGTCCGTCGCGTTCAGGAGCGGAGCGCGGGAAGTTTCGCGCTGCATGTCTTCAACGACATGACGGAAGGCTGGATCGCGGTCACGAGCGGCGCCAAGCGCGCCGGGTTTGGGCTTGTCTTCGACCCGACTGTCCAGACATCGGCGTGGCAGTGGATGAACTACGGGGGGTTCCGCGGCGCCTATCACGCGATCATCGAGGCGTGGCTCAGTCCCGCCGCCTCTCTCGATGCAGCCCTCTCGAGCAAGACCGCGAAAGTGCTGCAGCCTGGTGAGTGCTTCTCTTCAGTCGTTCACGGTGTCGTGTATAGCGGCGTCGAATCGGTAACGGCTCTGTCCGCCGACGGATCGGTTCACTGATGTCGAGTACGGATCCGGTTGCTATACCGCGCATAGCGCGCGTCCAGCGCGCTCTTGGACTGGCACACGCCGATCTGCTCGTTGCGACGGATTACGCGACCGTGCAGTGGCTGTGCGGGCACAGCGTGAGCGCCGGCACGGTCGTCTTCGTCGATGACGATTCGTCGGACGCCGTCGTGTCTGAGCCGGGCGTCGACCATCTCGAGGCGTTGCGGGCTTCCGCGCCGTACAGGAATCTTGGCGCGTGGTCAGTTGTCGCGATAGAGACCTCTGCCGCGCCGGGGTGGCTTCTGAAGCTATTGGCAGGGCATCCTCTCGTCGATCTTCGCGACGACCTCGCGATGCTGCGCGCCGTCAAAGATTCTACTGAGCTCGGGCTGATCATGACTGCGGCAAAGCGGGCATCGGACGCGCAGCGGGTCTTCCGCTCGGAGATCGAGTGCGGGCTGCGCGAGCGCGAACTGTCGGACACCATCCAGATGCGGCTCGCCAAGGAGGGGAATGCGGTCTCGGCCGTGGTCGATCTGATGTTCGGTGATCGCTGCATGCTTGTCGGTGCAGCACCGACCGGTCGTGTCTTGACCGCCGCTGACACGGCGATCTTCGACTTCGCACCTGTTGTCGAGGACTATTGGGCGGACTCGTGCAGCACTGTTGTCGTTGGCAGGCCGAGTCGGGACGTGTTACGGCTGCACGGAACTATTCAGCGTGCGCTGGAAGCAGGAATAGCCCTCCTTCGACCCGGGACGAGAATCTCCGACGTCGATAAGAGCGTGCGGTCCATCATGGGAGAGGCCGGGTACCACTACCCGCACTTGACCGGCCATGGGGTTGGTCTCAAGCAACAGGAGTATCCGTTCGTGGCATCCGATTCGGATTACGTGCTCGAGGCGGACATCGTGATCGCTCTTGAACCGGGTGCGTACTTCGATGAGTACGGCGCCCGGCTGGAGCATCTAATCCACGTGACGGAAGACGGTCCGCGCGTACTGACCACGCACAGCGTCGAGCTTGCGGCACGCTAACACCATCACCGATACGGGCGAGCGCTGGAGAGGCACCATGAAAATTACAGGCGTCGATTGTCACGTACTTTTGGACCCGGACTTCGATACAACGGCCGCCAGTTCTGCGCAAGATGATTTCGTCGTCGAAATACACACCGATGAGGGGCTCATCGGCCTTGGGGAAACTGACCTCAACCCCTGGATTGCACGCGCGTGTATCGAAGCTCCGGGAACCCACAATATGGGTCTCGGCCTAACCGAGATGCTCATCGGGGCCGACCCTCTCGACATTGAAGGGCTGTGGCAGAGGCTCTATGTCGGATCCGCCATGAACGGGCGACGAGGCGCAGTCATCAACGCGATCGGAGCGATAGATATCGCCTTACACGATCTACGCGGTAAGGCGTTGAACAAGCCCTGTTACGAGCTCATGGGCGGAGCAGTAAGGGCTGAGGTCACCCCGTACGCATCACTTCAACCACAGGTGTCCTCGTTCGAGGACTACCGGGACTCCCTCGTGGAATGGGCTCTTCGCGCGAAGGAGATCGGGTTCCGAGCCGTGAAATCCGAAGTTACGCTCGCTGGCCCCTTCGCGCACAACAACTTGCGTGAGCCGTGGGAGAAGAGCACAGAAGTTGTCTCGGCCGTTCGCTCCGCGATCGGCCCGGATGTCGCTCTCTTGGTCGATGTTCAATATGCGTTTCCGGACGCTGAGACGGCACTGGCTGTACTAGCGGACTGGCAGGAGTTCGATCTTACTTTTGTGGAGACACCCCTGTGGCCCGACGACCTGGAAGGTTATGCGCGCTTAGCCGCAGAGCAGCCCATTCCGGTAGCGGCGGGCGAGTGGTTGACCACTCGGTTTGAATTCGCGAGCCTTATCGATACCGGGAACATCTCAGTTGCACAGCCGGATATCGGCAGAGTCGGAGGCCTCACGGAAGCGATGAGGGTCGCGGAGCTTGCCGAAAGCCGAGGTCGCAGGATAGTTCCTCATCTATGGAAGACGGGGCTGTCGATCGCAACAGCGGTCCAGCTCGCAGCAGTGAGCCGGGTCTGCGATTATGTCGAGTTTCTCCCGGCTGAACTCTCCGAGTCAGCGATTCGTCAGAATCTCACGAGTACGGATATCTTCATGGTCGACGGCAGGATCCCTTTGCCGACAGGTAGCGGGTTGGGCATCGAAATCAATCGGGAGGCGATGCGTGAATTTGAGGACGTCGCGCGTCGGAAAGTGCCCCGTGGATGAAGCGAAGGGGCCGGCGATCCTAGTCACCTTCTGTCAATATTTGAATAACGATCGATCGATCGATACAGTAAGTACTGCTGTTGTTAGATCCGGGAGTCAGCGAGAGGGACGAGCGTGATAGTCGAATACTGGGTATCAGGTGGAGTCGGACAGATGGTGCTGAACCGCCCGGACAAACTCAACGCCGTCACGCCGGAACTTGTGAATGGGATATGTGCTGCACTGCGTCAGGCGATCGCTGATGAGGTAGCGGCACTCGTCTTCGCCGGGAATGGGCGCTCGTTCTGTGCGGGACACGACCTGGACCAGGACCTTTCCGGGGATAGCTATTTCATCGAGCACGAGCGGGTGCAGGGCATTCAAGACGTGACGCGATTAATTAGACGGGCACCGTTTCCCGTGATAGCGGCCGTGCAGGGATACGCCTTGGGCGCTGGATGCGAGTTCGCGTTGTGCAGCGATTTCGTCGTTGCGGCGAGCGACGCGCAATTTGGGTTCCCGGAGATCGATGTCGGCCTAAGCATAACGGGCGGAATTTCGCACATCTTGCCGTCGATAGTCGGTCTTCCCAGGGCAAAGGAACTCGTGATCTTCGGTGAACGGTTTGGTGCCTCGCGTGCGCTAGAACTCGGTTTGATCAACTGGGTTGTTCCAACGGAGCGCCTCCTCGAATTTGCGAACGGCAAAGCGAACACCCTCGCCGATAAGCCTCGCCAGGCGATGAGCTTTGCGAAGTCCGCGCTCGACAACGGTTCGCAGGGCAACCTCTCCGCAGCCTTCGACCTGGAAGTACTTCACGCCCTACTTACCCGGAAATCTGACGAAGCTGCTGGAGCTTCCAGGTCCTTTCATAATCGACACCAAGAGGGGAAGCCACCCCATGGGTATTCCGATTAAGGTTCCCCCCGGACACGGAAGTGCCGCGCGGACGAGTGCTGAATCTTGTGCAGACGACATCTGAAAACGACACCTCTACATCGGGTTGACACGTCGTCATTGTGTGCACGGTACGGCCGGTTGACGTCCAGTTGGGCTCCACCCCTAGCGACCGCACGACCGCGCTTGGGATCGTAGGGCCGCGGTGGCCCGCCGCGTCGCGGAAAGCCGATCTCCACGGTCGTGGGCCCTTTGTCACCGAAAACGTTGACAACCAGCGTCGGCAGAGCGGAACGTACGGGGTATGAGCGGACCTTCAGACTAGATTCGCAGTGGCCTGCTCTAGTCGATCGAGGGTGTTGCCGCCGCGCCAGACGAAGAGGCTGAGCAGATGCTGGAAGCCACGTTGAATGACATAGGCGGCTTGCTGGAGCGCGACCTAGTGTCAGCCGACTGGGATTCGCTCGATGAGGAAACGGCAATGGATCAGCTGGCTGCTATCGACGCATTGCTCTGATCTCATCAGCCGCCGCACGCGTTTACGCACGGGCCAGCCCCTGGCGTCGGCGGCTTGCCGGGTGGGCGACGACAATTGCGGCCCAACTACGTTGGCTGATGAGCCTTCTCTTGACACCTCTCGAAGCGGTAGCCGCCGCCCTTGCTGCCGGCTCCTACTCGATCGGGGTTTCCTTTCCTTAGGACGTCTCCGTTGGACTCAGTTGCCCATAAAGACCGCCTCGACGTTGGCGCCCAAACGTCGACCGCCCGCCGATAGCGCGGCGACTGCGAATCGAGTCCAGTCGGGCGGTAGCGACGGATGGTCAATACGAGCCTCCTCATCCTGCGAGCGATGCGAACTGGCCGACCGCGATATCAGAACCGGACTGCCCGAGGATTGGCACGGACCCAAGGTCAGCGCCGACCGGGTGACGAACTGGGAAAAGGTGTCGGGCCGATCCTACTGGCACCGGACGCTTGGCGATTGGAGCCTGATCGGCTTGAACTCGCAATTGTTCGGGTCGGGCTTGGTGCTAGAGGACGAGCAGTGGGCCTCGCTGGAACGCGAGGCCAACGAACGAATCGGGGCACGCCCGGTCATCGTGTTCATGCACGAGGCCACACATCGGCGACCGGAGAGCGCGTCGTCGGACAACTGGATGTCGATTCCCAGGTTCGCTTCCGAACGCTTGGTCCGGATCCTCCGGCGGCTGAACCTGCAGCTCGTTGCCACCGGGCACACCCACCGCTACCTCGAATGAGAACTCGGTGGCATACGTCAAGTCACGGCACCGAGCTTGACAGCACCGATCCCGGAACGTGAAGACTCGGAGCAGGTAATCGGTGACCGCTCCGCAGGATGGCTGACCCTCGACCTCACCGAGTTCGGTGTGAAGATACATATACTCCACAGCGATGCGTTGGCCGATACCCGAGAAGGGTTTATCACATGACATCGATCCGCGTTCCCCTGATCGATCTGCATCGACATTTGGAAGGTTCAATTCGTCCCAGGCAGCTCGCAGCGTTCGCAATGGGTACCGGGCGGGGGGCATTGCGCCTTCACGACGCAGTGAGAACAGATGATGCCGTCGACGGACTGCTTTCCTAACTGCACCGGATCGATATCGCGGCGGCAATGCTGCGAACTAGCGATGACCGGACTCTCGCCGCGAACAATGCGGTTGAGGACGCATTCGACGACGGACTGGACTACCTCGAACTGCGCTACAGCCCCTGGTTCATTGCAAAGCAGACCGGACTCGACCCCAACGATGTGGTCGGTGCTGTGGATAAGGGTGCATCGTTGGCTTCCGTCCGCACGGGCTTGCCGATTGGGTTGATTCCGACAGTCGCGCGCGATTTCGGACCAGAGTCGGCGAACGACCAAGTCCGAACAATACTGGAAACACGCGATCTCTGGTGCGGAATCGACCTCGCCGGGAATGAGGTCGGGTTCCCGGCGCAACTATTCGCACCAGCGTTTCTACGCGCCCGCGAAGCGCGCCTCCACATAACCGTCCACGCGGGCGAGGCTGCCGGCCCAGAAAGCGTGGCCGCAGCTATTGACTATTTAGGAGCCGAACGTATCGGTCGCGGCGTTCGTTCCGCCGAAGATCCCCATCTCCTGAGGCGACTTATGGCTCGGGGGACCACGCTCGAGGTTTACCTTACGAGCAACACTCAAACGCAAGCCTCAAACAGCCTCGCAAACCACCAAACTCACGACCTACTCAAGGCAGGGGTGTCCGTCACACTAAACACTGATAATCCCACGACCAGCTCAACTCGTCTCGTCTCACCACAGAACATCGCGGAGCAGAATCCGAAGCACACATGAGCGAAGCGCAGATCGCAGGCCTTGCTCAAGTCTCGACCCAAGCCTCATTCACCAGCGCCGGTCGCGCTCTCGGGCATGCGCCATCGGACCCTTCACCGGCAGAATCCGCCAATCGAGGTCCCTGCTGAACGCCGCCCAAACGTGGAGGACCAGCATTGGAGGGCCACTACCGTAGCGACCGCGTGGCCTGGATAACTCGGCTAAGCAGATCGCTACAACGAGGAGCGACGGCGGACAGGAAGGCATGTACCGGCCACCATCCGACGTCTTCGCTCCCGTCGCTTACAAGAGGACATGCGTTTGCTGGCGCGGCCGCAACGAATTCGCCATCGGAGGGGTCCATGTCCGCCTGGGGTACACCCCAACTGGGCTTGTTAGGGGCTCTACTGCCGTAACAGTGGGTTGTTTCGAAGCGCCTTGTGCGATCCCTTATTCAACCCTCGGTACCTTCACAGGGTCGCGATGCAGCAGGGATGTCAGTGCTGCCACAAATAGGATGATCGCCGACACAGAAAGACCGACGCCCACGCCGGCGCCGCTGTCAGCGATCGCGCCCGTGAGTGCTGGGCCGACGCACTGACCCAGTGCGAAAGCGATCGTAAGTGCGCCGATGGCAGAGGTCCAGTGTATTGCGGGCAAGGTTTGGCGAGCGACGGCGGTCACCGCGGTCACCACGCTCAGAAATGAGCCACCAAACAGCACTGCGGAGCCGAACATGGCCAGTGGAGAATCGGATATGGCTGGGATGACCGCTCCGAGCGAGACGAAAACCAATACGGTGGCGCTTCCCCGCCCATGCTGCGATCTAGCCAGCAGCCGGCCCCAAGCGAACGTTGCTGCGACCGAAGTCGCCCCAAGCACAATCCAAAACGCAGCGATTTGGGTGGCGTTGGCACCTTGCTCATTCAAGAATGCGACGATGAATGTCATATAGGAGATATAGCCCGTGCCGTACAGGAAATAGGACACCAAGAGATATGAGATGGGCCGTAGCGGTAGCCGATTGTGTGTAGTTCCTTTTCTGGTCGGTTCCGACGCCTGCAATACTCCACGTACACTGACAGCCGTGCAGGCGGCCGCGACGACACCGAGTACTAGCCAGCCGAGGCGCCATCCGATTGCATGTGAAGATTCTGTCAGTACCCATGGGATGGCGATGCCCGATGCCACGATTCCGAACCCGCAGCCAGCGAAATAGATTGCCAACAACCAGGTGGCACGGCGACGATCGTGCCTGCGCCCCGCCTCGGCGGTGAGGCCTCCTCCTACGACGAAACACGCAGCGCCGGCGATGCCGACGATGAATCGCAACACCATGATCACACTGAGCAGATCGCTGAGCGCAGAGCCAAGTAGCCCAACAGTGGAAACTCCCGCGGCTACGACGAACACCGCTCGCGAGCCAAACTTGTGCGCTAGGGGTGCCGCGATGGCCGCCCCGATCAGATATCCGACACCATTGGCAGTTCCCACAGCGCCTGCGATGCCAAAAGTCCAGTGCAGTTCGCTGCGCATTGCAGGGAGTAGAAGCGCATACGCGAAGCGGGCCAACCCGATTCCAACGAAGGGACCCGCGGTGAGCGCGAGAACAATGCGCAAATCCGATCGACGTGAACTTGGCCCGTTGCAACCGGCCGACCTGTGATGAGCGCGTTCGCTACGCGACGACGTTGTCATACCGCGCCCGGGCGTTACTCGGCTGCTCTTGCGGCGGAATCCAACCAGGCCCCAGACCATGACTGCGCTACGATCATCCGATCAACCGCCGACGGTTCGAGCAACTCGTCTATGACACGCAGCGCAGCGCCGCGCACTCCGGCCAAATCGCCTAGCGACGCGCGCACAAGTTGCAGTTGCTCGCTCGATTCGGGCAGTGCCGTCTGATAAAGACTCTCCCGCATACCGGCAAAAAGCGACGTCTCCGCTTCGGTCAAGTATCCCCACGTGGCAATCACCGCTGGATTGAGTAAATTCACGACGGATGAAAGCGCCTCACCGATATGACGTCCTGCATTTCGGATTGCCAGCAGCGCTTCGGGCTGGCCCAAGTGTGCAAGCCCAATGACATCGGAGATGTGATGTACATCGAATCCGGCCGCGGCCAATTGCTTGACAAGGGCACGTCCGCTCGCGACCGCATCAAGACAGCCGATACCGCCACAGCTACACAAGGTTGTTGAACCACTCACCTTGATGTGGCCTAGCTCTCCTGCGAGCGAGTTCGCACCGCGGACAGGCAGTCCATTGACGACAATTGCGGCGTCGATTACCGTGCCGAGTTTGACGCATACGAATACCTCGACCTCTGGCCAGGACTTTCGTCGCTCGGCCAGTGCGAGCAAGTTGACGTCGAGATCGACGAAGACTGGTGAATCGTAATGATCCCACAATCTGCGTCTAAAGTAGTCGCGATCCCAGCCAGCCTCGTCGAGTCCCAGGCCACGGGCGTAGTTTTGTAGTTCAACGGTGCTGGGGATGCCCACGCCCACGCCTGCGACGTCGGCTGCGGTGCAACCGAGTTCGAAGATCATGTCGTCGAAGCTGCCTTCAAGACCAGCGAGCAGACTCACGGGGCCTCCCGACAGGTCGACATTGATAAGACGATCGCTTAGCAACTCGCCTGACAGATTCGACGTTGCAAGTCTGCATCCCGTGACGCCGATTTGCGCTCCCAGTACGATGGCGGATCCCGCGTTGAAATGCGTGACCGCAGCTGGCCTGCCGCGCGATCCACGCGCTGTTGCCAATTCGCTTTCGACTAGTCCGTGACCCATCAGGAATCCTAGACGTTGAATCACGGTCGAGCGTGAGACGCCCATGGCGGCGGCGAGCTCTGATATTGTGCCGGCGTCTCCATTTCGCACGAGCTGCAATAGATAACCCGATCCTTCGACTAACGCAGGTGAACGCGCTGTCCCCGGAGCCGGTCCAATCGCCATGCTGACCTCCTCACTTTTAGGGATAACCGTGTCGTGGAGTCCCATGCTCCAAAAGCTTATTACACAGGAAGTGCATAAATTGCCCTATTTACCGCGATTATCATCATATTTAGGTTGACAAACAACGTTAATACTTCGTACGCTCAGACTGCCCGGTCGACGCGAACGCCGACCGACGACGTCGGCAACGATTTGCATCTGCGCTGAACGCTCGTCCTCTCGATCAGCAAGGAGCAAAGGTGCCCATGAAGAAACATAATCGCGGTTATCGTTTTGTGGCGGTAGCGGCGGCAGTCCTGATGGCAGTCTCTGGCTGTACGATCTCGTCGAACTCGGCTGGGGGATCCGCTGGCAATAAGGCCGTTCTAACGTTTTGGTCGTATTACACGGGTACGCAAGCCACCTGGCTGAAAGATCAAGTGGCGAAGTTTGACAAGGCGAATCCTGGTGTCACAGTGAACATTGTCCAGACGGTCGGCAGCCAACAAGACCAGAAACTGCTGGCATCCGTCGCCACCGGCAAAACGCCGGACCTGTTCATCAACAATATTGTGGTCGACTATCCGACCCTGGTGGGCGGAGGCGTGATGAAAGATCTTACGCCGTACTGGAACAAGTATGCAGACAAGGGGCAGTTCCCTTCTGGAGCCGTCTGGAAGACCAACGGTAAGGTCTACAACTTGATGTCCTACACGAATCTGCTTGGCATGTTCTATAACAAGGACATCCTGAGTCAGTATGGCATCACGGATCCCCCGAAAACGCTCGACGAGCTGCAGTCGGATATGGCGAAGGTTGCCGCCGGCGGAACCTATAAGGGTATCGCACTGTCTGGGGCCCCGACTGTTGAGGGTGCATGGCTATTCGCTCCACAACTGCTCGGTGTCGGTGTGAACTATTGCAATTTCACAGGAAACAAGGTCACCACTGCGTTCACGCGGATCGCCGATTGGGCCAAAGCGGGATACACGCCGCAGGCGACCGCAACCTGGGATCAGAACGCGTCCTGGCAGCAGTTTATGACGGGCAAATACGCATTCGCGTTCAACGGTAACTGGCAGCTCGGGAATGTGAAGACCGCAGCCTTTAAGTATGGAACGGCTCAGTATCCGGCGACCGACGGCGGCAAGAGCCAGGTGTATCCCGGTGGAGAGGGATTCGCGATCGGTGCGAAGTCAAAGCACCCGGATCTCGCTTGGAAATTCTTGGAGCAGATGGTGCTGTCCAAGCAGGGCGGTGAGAGCGTATTCGCCGAGGCCGGCTCCATTCCCGTTCGCGCGGACGTCGCCGACATCCCGGCCATCAAGAACGACCAATACGTACAGCCGTTCGTCACAGCTGCTCACGACACCGGCCAGTGGCCGAACAACACAAACACGGCCAATATGCAGACCTCTCTCGGTAAGGCAGTCAGCGCGGTGATCTCTGGACAGCAGACCGCCGAACAGGGGGCGACAAGCGCCATCGACAGCATCAGTGCCGCCATCAAGACCGGTGGCGGAACTTGCAAATGACCGTCCTCGAAGACGAGCGGACCACCGAGGGGCGGCGTCCGGCCGGACGCCGCCCCTCGGTGCGCAGGTTCTTCGCACGGAATCCAGTTTTCTACATCCTGCCCTCCATCGTCCTGCTTCTGGCGTTCGCCGCATACCCACTGTTCGTCTTGGTGAGGATGTCCCTCAGCGATGTCGGCCCGACGAATATCGTCGGGATGTGGAACTTCGTCGGACTGAATAACTTCGTCAGCGCGCTTACAACCTCACCGCTGTGGCTATCCGTGTTGCGCACGATCGAGATCAGCATCGTGCTCCTCATCTCGAACCTCGTGCTCGGGTTCTTGGCCGCGTCGATCCTGTCGGTGAGCGGCCGGATCACAAACATCGTTCTTGGGATCATGGTCTTTGTGTGGGCGCTTCCACCGATCGTTAGCGGTAGTGTGTGGAAATTTCTTCTCGACGACTCCGGGGCGATTAACTCCATGCTTGGGCTTGTCGGCATTCGACCCGTGTCGTGGCTGAGCTCACCAGACCTCGCACTGTGGACGTGTGCAGGAGTGATCGCGTGGGCCGCGCTACCGTTCTCGGCACTGATCTTGCGCGGGGGCCTGCTAGCAATTCCTCAGGATGTGATCGAAGCGGCCGCGATCGATGGCGCAGGATATTGGCGCACCCGGTGGACGATCGTACTGCCGCTGCTCAGACCCACGATGTCGATTCTCGCGATACTCACGGTCCTGTACGCGTTCAAGAGCTTCGATTTCTTCTACGTCCTGACTCAGGGCGGGCCCGGAACAGCAACCAACACGCTACCTGTCTACTCGTACTACACCGCCTTCACAAACTTCGACATGAGCGCGGGGGCCACGATCGCCGTCGTCTCGATGCTCTTCGTCGCCATCTTCGCCGTTCCGTACGTGCGGAGCATCAGAAACGAGGCCACCGAATGATCAGATCATCAACGCGGAGACTCTTTTCCGCGTTAACGGTGGTGCTTGGCTTGGCGTATATCCTGCCATTGATTTGGATCGTCCTTACATCGCTGAAATCGAGTTCACAAGTGCTGCAGGACCCCAATGCGATCTTCTTCTCGCCGACGATCAGCACCTACGAAAACGTTATCGGATCAGGGCTTGGCGCAATCGTCACTTCGTTGGAGATCGGGGTCGGCGTCACTGCCGTAGTACTTCTCATCGGGGTCCCGGCAGCCTTTGCATTGGGACGACGCATTACAGCGTTCTGGGCCACGATAATTGCCGTCGTCTTGGCTGCTCTGCTGGTGTTGCAAATGGTCCCTCAGCCGATGACGGTCATCCCTCTATACAGTGTCCTTGCAGGCTGGGGCCTGCTGGGAACTCTACCCGGCCTGATCTTGGCAGACATTGCACTGCTGCTGCCGTTCGCGATAATGCTCCTTCGACCGTTCGTGCTGTCGATCCCCATCGCCCTTTACGAGGCAGCCGAGATTGACGGCGCGAGCAGGTTCCAGTCCTTCCGATCGATCACCATCCCGATGCTCTCCAACGGAATCTTCACCGTGATGACCGTGGTGTTCATCTCGGCATGGGGCGAGTTCGTGTATGCGATCAACTTTCTGCCCGAGGGAACCGTCCTTCCGGTGAGTGGATTACTCGCTCAGCAGAACACCACCTACGCAGCGAACTGGAATAACTTGATGGCGCTAGCCGTACTCACATCACTTCCGTTGTTGGTCGTGTTCGTCTTCACACAGAAACGGCTGATCAACGGACTCTCTTTAGGGGCCGTCAAGTGACCGGCACGGCGCGGGCCCCCCACCCACGGATCATCCTCGCGGGCGCACTGGACACGAAGGGTGAAGAATACGGGTTCGTGCGCGACCGGCTGAAGGCCGCCGGTATCCCGACGCTTCTACTCGACACCGGTGTCCTCGGCAGCCCGAGCATCCCCGTCGATATTGATCGACGTTCAGTTGCACAAGCCGCAGGCGCAGACCTTGACATTCTCATAACCCGCGGCGATCGCAACGAGGCTGTGATCAGCATGGCACAAGGAGCTGCGGCTATTACGCGCAGAATGTACGACGACGGCACAGTCGCGGCCGTGATCGTACTCGGCGGATCAAACGCTGGTTTTGTGATGAGTCAGATCGCTGCCGCCCTGCCGGTTGGGTGCCCGAAGATCCTGGTCTCGACGATCGTGGCCGGTGACACACGTCCGTATGTCGGCACGAGTGACCTGACGATGATCTATCCCGTTGTCGACATCGCGGGGCTCAACTCGATCAGCATTCCGGTGCTCGCCCAGGCGGCGGATGCCTGTGCAGGCATGGTCATGGGTGCCCCGCTTCCCGAGGCGGGTACCGCGCCAGCGATCGCATGCACGATGTTCGGCGTGACGACGACCTGCGTCACCGCCGTGCACGACGCGCTGATCGCCCAGGGCGATGAGGTACACGTCTTTCACGCGAACGGAACCGGCGGGCGAACGCTCGAGGCCATGACCCGCTCCGGCTTCTTCGCCGCCGTCGCTGACGTGACCACCACGGAGTTGGCGGACGAACTTCTCGGCGGAGTATGCTCCGCCGGGCCGGAGCGGCTCGAGGCCGCCGCGACCCACGGCGTGCCGCAAGTGGTGAGTGTCGGTGCGCTGGACATGGTCAACTTCGGTGCGCCGGACACAATCCCGCAACGGTTCACCGGGAGGTTGTTCCACGCGCACAACCCGGCCGTCACGCTCATGCGCACCAATGCCACCGAATGCGCCGAACTCGGTGCAATCCTGGCACGCAAACTGAACATGTCCACAGCTGCCGTCGAGATGCTCGTACCCTCGCGCGGCTTCTCACAAATCTCGGTAGAGGGCGCGCCTTTCCACGACCCGGAGGCAGATATCGCGCTCATCGAATCGCTCCGAGACAACCTCGATGCTCGCATACCGTTGCGCGTCATCGACGCAGCGATCAATGATCAGAGTTTTGCGGCCGCGATCACGAGCACACTGAACGCACTGCTGGCGAGCACGCCCAGCACAACGAAAGGAAACACAGAATGAACAGTCGATCAGAGATCGTCGACCGGCTGCGGACGAAGGTTGCAGCCGGCCGGCCGATCATCGGCGGCGGCGCTGGCACCGGGCTGTCAGCCAAGTGTTCGGAGGCGGCTGGACTCGACTTCATCGTCGTATACAACTCCGGTCGCTACCGCATGGCAGGCCGCAGCTCGATGGCCGGGCTGATGCCATACGGCGACGCGAACCAGATCGTAATGGACATGGGGGCGGAGATCCTGCCCGTTGTCGATAGGATCCCCGTGATTGCGGGCGTGTGCGGCACGGACCCGTTCAGGCTTATGCCACGATTCCTGCGCCAGGTAAAGGATGCCGGCTTCTCGGGTGTGCAGAACTATCCGACGATCTGCCTGTTCGACGGCATCATCCGCGCGAACCTCGAGGAGACCGGGCTCGGCTTCTACAAGGAGGCCGAAATGATAGCGGAGGCGCACGCACTCGACCTGTTCACGGCCAGCTATGTCGCGAATCCGGATGAAGCGGTCGCGATGGCTGAGGCAGGTTCGGATGTGATCGTACCGCACATGGGGCTGACGACATCTGGGATGATCGGCGCGCAGACGGCGCTCACCATCCAGCAGTCAAAGGTGAAGGTGGCCGAGCTGATGCACGCGGCGCGAGAGGTCAACCCGGACGTGCTCATCGTGTGCCACGGCGGGCCGATCTACTCACCGGAAGAGGCAGCAGAGGTCATCCGCGACGTGCCTGGCGTCGATGGATTCCTCGGCGCATCCAGCATGGAGCGATTGCCGACCGAGGTTGCGATGGTCGAGCACATGACCCGGTACACGCAGATCGCGCTTCCGGCTCGCGATACGCAGGGAGTATGACGGACATGCATCGGATGACCATTCTTTACGGCATGCCGGACAACCCGGAGGCGTTCCGCCGGTACTACTACGACACACACATCCCGATCGCACGGCAGATGAAGGGGCTGACCGGGTGGAATCTGTCGTGGGTGGATGATCCGTCGTCGCGATACCTCCTCATTGCCGAACTGTACACAGCATCCGCAACGGCAATGGACGAGATTCTCGCCTCGCCGGAGGGTGTGGCCGCAAGCGCTAATCTCGACAATTTCGTGACCGGCGGGGTCGAGTTCCTCCGCGGTGAGGAAGAACAGGTAGAACTCATATGAGCGGGCACCTTACAGTCGCCATCGTCGGGCTCGGGTTCGGGCAGGACTTCGTTCCGATCTACTTGAGCCATCCGGATATCGGCGGAGTCGTGCTTGTGGAGCCGGATGCCGCTCGGCGGCGTCTCGTCGCCGCACGGTTTGGGCTCACGGACGGCTATGCGTCACTCGATGAAGCACTTGCGGACCCATCGATCGACGCGGTTCACATTCTGGCGCCGGTGTTCCTGCACGCTGAGATGGTCGTCGCGGCGCTCAATGCGGGCAAACACGTGGCGTGCGCGGTGCCGATGGCGACGACGCTTGCTGACCTGGACCGCATCATCGCGGCGCAGGAGCGCAGCGGCAAGAATTACATGATGATGGAGACCACCGTCTTCGCACGTGAGTACTTGGTCGTCGAAGAGATGAATCGAGCCGGGGAGTTCGGTGACCTGACTCTGTACCGCGGTTTCCACATTCAGAATCTCGACGGGTTTCCCGTGTACTGGCAGGGATTCCCACCGATGCACTACATCACCCACGCGTTGTCGCCGCTCCTTTCCCTCCTCGCGACGACCGTCGAAAGCGTGCGCTGCCAAGGTGCCGGGCAGTTGACCGCCGACCGCGCGACGGGCGGGTTCGATAATCCATTCCCAACGGAAGTCGGATTGTTTTCGCTGCGCGACAGCAAAGTAGTCGCGGATGTGACGATGTCCTTCTTCCAGACTGCACGCAGCTACATCGAGGGGTTCGCGTTATACGGCTCAAAGCGTGGAGTGGAGTGGCCACCGGACAACGAGGGCGATATGACGGTTTTCGACATGTTCCCACCAGCGGACGGTGCGCGGGGCAATCGGGTGCAGACGCGCTCGCTCACCCCTCGCGACTTTCCGGAGCGACTTCCCAAATCGCTGGCGCAGTTTACCCGCGAGTCACACGTACAGCTACCCGGCATGGCCGAATCCGCCCGGGTCGCTTCACATCACGGGGGATCGCATCCATTCCTGGTACACGACTTCGTCACGAGCATCATCGACGGCCGGGCGCCATGCGTGGATGCCAGGCGGGCGGCAAACTGGACGGCGCCAGGTATCTGCGCCCACCAGTCGGCCCTGCTCGGTGGCGCGGAGATTGCGGTGCCCTTGCACTAACCATGCCGCACGCATAACGAGCAAGCAACCCGGGCACTCCCGTCATATCCCCGCTACTTGCTGCAACGTGGGATTCATCGAAATGCCTGTGTCTCCAGGTCTTGGCGGCGCTTGACTTGCTCGAAGGTTCTTGGCACGGAGCAGTTTTCGAATGCGCTGCTGTCGGTTCGGGAATTATCAACAAATGGATTAAGCCAATTGAGGGGTATAGACGGAGGAGAGTCTAGAAGTCATGCCAATTTCAGCGTCTCATCAGGACGGCACGTATCCTCGCCCGCAATTGGTGCGCGACCAGTATCTCGGGTTGGACGGTGACGCGTGTTTTGCTTATGACGATGCTGACCGGGGTCGGGATGAGCATTGGGAGTCTGATCCGCAGGTTTTCGACCGGGTGATCCGGCTACCGTTCCCGCCGGAGTCGCCGGCATCCGGTGTTGGTGACACGGGTTTCCATCCGATCCTTTGGTACCGGATCCCGGTGACGGAGTCCGATTTGGTCGCGGCAGGTCTCGGGGCTCAAGGTGAGCGTATTCTTTTGCACTTCGGCGCTGTCGACTACAGTGCGGATGTGTGGGTGGACGGGCAGCATGTTGCCCACCACGAGGGCGGGCAGACATCGTTTTCGGTCGACATCACGACCGCGTTGTGGCCGGCAACCGTTGAGCATGTGATCGTTGTGAGGGCCGTGGATGATCCGGCGGATGTGACTATGCCGCGGGGCAAACAGGACTGGTTGCTGGAACCACACGCGATCTGGTATCACCGGACGAGCGGTATTTGGCGCACGGTGTGGCTTGAAGCGGTTCCGCGTCTTCGAGTCGATGCGCTCCGGTTCGATTCTGATCTTCCGCGGGCGAGCGTGCGCGCGGAGATCGAGTTGAGCCGACGGCCGGTGGACACGGTCACTGTGCGTATCGAGTTCAGTTTCAATGGGGATCCGATCGGCGCTGTTGCAATTGACACCCGCGTGCAGACCCTGGCTGTTGAGGTGCCTCTACTGGGCCAGAGCAATGGGCAACACTGTGAGCAGCTGTTATGGTCGCCAGAGACTCCACGGTTGATCGATGCCGCGGTGACCGTCGTGGATGCCGCCGGTGTGCAGTTGGACACCGTTTCGTCGTATCTGGGATTGCGTTCCACCGCTGTCGGACAGGGCGTTTTTCTCCTGAATCATCGACCATATTTCGTGCGCGCGGTTCTTGAGCAAGGTTACTGGCCGCAGTCTCATCTGGCCGCGCCGAGCGTGGATGCTCTGCGGGAAGAGGCCGAGCTGATCAAGTCGCTCGGGTTCAACGCGGCGCGTATCCATCAGAAGGTCGAGGACCCAAGATTCCTGTACTGGGCGGATCGTCTGGGGTTGATGATTTGGGGTGAAACCGCGGGCGCGTACGAGTTCAGTACTCAAGCGGTTGGGCGCCTCACCTTGGAATGGGCACAGATCGTGCAGATCAACCGGTCTCATCCATCGATCGTCACCTGGGTTCCGTTCAACGAATCGTGGGGTATTCAACATGCCGCCGATGACCGGGCGCAACGTGCGTTCATGCTCGGACTGGTTAACCTGACCCGGGCGTTGGACCCGACTCGCCCAGTTATCTCGAACGACGGTTGGGAGCACACGGACAGCGATGTGTGGTCAATTCATGACTATGAAGGATCACCGGACGTGTTACGTGAACGATACGGTTCTCCGACTTCGATTACGACGATACTCGACGGCATCGGACCCAGCGGCAGGCGCACCAGCATTAACGAGGGCGGACGTATTGATCGTGGACAACCTGTGATGCTCACCGAGTTCGGCGGCGTCAGCTTCGCGCCCGGCACCGCACTCACCGACAGTTGGGGATACTCCACGGCCCGCGACAGTGACGACTTCCAGAACCGGCTCAGTGGAATCCTGGATGCCGTGCACGCCTCACCCGTGCTTGCCGGGTTCTGCTATACGCAACTCACCGACACGCGACAAGAAACAAACGGACTAGCCGACGAGAACCGAAAACCCAAGCTGCCGGCCGAAGTCATCGCCCAGATCATCGGCGGCGCCTGTTGAGATTCCTCAGCGCACCCGGTCGCGTCGAAGGTGACTTGTTCGAGGCCTTCTGGGTTCAGGCCCGATCAGCGTTTCCTTGGTGGCGGCTGGTGGCTTCGACGTTTTGGTGGGCGCGGCTGGGGGTTTTGGGTGGCGAGTTTGCGGCCGCTGACATCCACGAGGGCCCAATCATTAGCGGCGATCACCAATGGGTATGATCGCAAGCCTTCTGCCACTTCCTGAAGGGGTATTAGTACGACGATCGGCTATATGTGGTCGCGCACGTCTGCACGGTAGGAGACTGATCAGCTGGGGCTTCAAAGTGGAATCGATTGCATGATGGGTAGGTTGCCGTGTACAGCAATGGTGAAAATGCTGCTCGTGGAGACGTGTTCGTGTCTGCGTCAGCCTATGCAGGAATCAGCCAAATTCGGGATATCAGGACATTCTCGATCTCACCCGAGAACTTCGACGGCGCGCCGGGCGGCGGCGCCCGTGCCACGCGGGGCACGGGCGCCCAGAGTGCTCGAGATCTGGGTCCCGGGTGGAAGATCTCGCCCAGCGTAGACGTGGGTGCCGGCGAAACGTTTGAGGTCGCAAATATCTTAGGGGGTGGGACGGTCACGCATTTTTGGATTACTACGCACACCGACAATTGGCGAACGCTCATGTTACGCGCGTACTGGGACGGCGCGGCCGAACCCGCTATCGAGGTTCCTTTCGGGGACTTCTTTTGCAACGGCTGGGGCGAGTTCGCCCAGGTGACCTCGCAGATGATTGCCGCGAATCCGCACGGCGGTTTCAACTCATACTGGCCGATGCCGTTCCAGACCGGGGCACGGCTAACGATAGAGAATGCCTCCGAAGTCGATGCCCGTATCTACTACCAGATCAGCTACGAGCAAGGCGGCGATTATGCCGGACAGGGCTACCTGCACGCGCAATGGCGGCGCAGCAACCCACTGGACTACCTCACGCCGCACACCATCGTGGAGGGCATCGAAGGTCACGGCCAGTATGTCGGAACGTACATCGCCTGGGGTACCAACAGTAACGGGTGGTGGGGTGAAGGTGAGATCAAGTTCTACCTGGACGATGACAAGGAGTATCCGACGATCTGCGGTACGGGTACCGAGGACTATTTCGGCGGGGCCTGGAATTTCGATGTTCCCGGGCGGGGATACACAGAATTCTCGACACCGTATCTGGGCATGCCGCAAGTGATCAGGCCCGACGGGCTCTACGCCAGCCAGCAGCGATTCGGGATGTACCGTTGGCACGTCGTTGACCCCATCCGCTTCGCCAAGCGGCTGCGGGTCGACATCCAGGCGCTGGGATGGCGCAGCGGATGGCGTTACCTGCCACTGCGGGACGACATCGCCTCCACCGCCTTGTTCTACCTGGATCGGCCGACGACGCTTCGACCGGAAGTTCCAACAGCCGACGAGTTGGAGGTGCACCTTGGACATGAGGCGCTGCCTGACCTCGGCGCAACGCCTCCCCGCCGTCACCGGTGACGATCACCACGTCACCGCGCCGGCCAGACCCGCCGATCCTATCGTCAACATAGAGGGTGCCGAATCGTCATCCAAGGTGGCGTACAACACCACTTGCCATCCCCATTGCGCTCCGTGTTGTTGAGTGTGCTCCTCCGAAGGATGGGAACCGGTGGTGTCCGCTACGCTCCTCCCGTCTCCACCGTTCATTTGACAGCCTCGATACAGGTGGCGTCGTCGAAGGGAGGGGAGGCGTGTGAAGCGAGGGATCAAGACTGTGGCTAACCGGACGCCGCCGCTGGCGCCGGACCACATGCCGTTCGGAACGGTGCTCACGAGGGTGACTGTTCACAACACGTCCGCCAGCACCCCGCTGGCGTTCAATCAGCGACCGACTGGAGGGCTCACAGCACCACCGTTGCACGAACGTGCCGTCGTCTTTCGGGACGAAATGGCAACTTGGAGTCCGCGCAACACCTTACGCGGTGCCACAGAACGGGTCGATCACCGGCGCAGGTCTCAGTGTGCCGTACAACTCGACGAGCGCGTGTCAACCGAGGCGTCTCCAATCCCGCTGACGGCCGCCCAGACATTACAGAACGGTCACGACGCGATTATGTGGCGACTCACAGGTTGACATGAGAGATGCGCGCCCCATACAGTGGCAATGTCACCGGTGACATGGATTGCACTAAACATCAACCAGTAGCCGTCGGTGGCCAACGCAGTTGTCGAACTGCGCGGATTTTACGCGAAACGAGCAAGGGAGCTTGGACAATGGAACGTAGGCGATATGGCCGGTTGGTTGGCCTGACCGCGCTCGCTGTATCCTTGGCAATGGTTGGCGCGGGATGTAGCGCTGGGAGTGGAGGGAACAGCGCATCCAGTTCCAGTTCTAAGGCAGACAGTGGACCCGTGAACCTCGCATTCTCCGCCTGGGAATTTGAAGAGCCTGGAAAGGGTGATGCCATATGGAATGCCCTGAAGGACTATCACGGTCCCCAAAACAACATCACGGTCCAACGTGTCGGCATTCCCTATGCAAATTATGCTGACAAGATCGCAACTGAGGTCGGCGCTAAAGGTGGACCTGACGTCTTCGTCCTCCAAGACAGCCAGTTCTCGACGTTCGCGGACGCAGGCTTGTTGGTCCCACTCGACGACATCGCCAAGGAGTACAAGGGTACCCTCAACCACACGAACGATTTCGGAAAGATCAAAGGCAAGTATTACGGCCTCGCGTGGGAGCAGTCCGACTATGCGCTGATGTACAACAAGGATCTCATGGCGAAGGCTGGAATCTCAATTCCCACCACGTATCCGGAACTGGTTGCGGCGGCCAAAGAAGTGCACGAAAAGCTAGGAATCTGGGGTTACGCGAACCGCTCCAACATCAACGAACTCGATGGCTGGACTCTTGAGATCAACAACTGGATTTCAGGCTTCGGTGGTGCGCTGAGCCAGAATGGCAAACTCACAATCAACTCTCCAAAAAACATCGCGGCGATCAAAGCGTATGTTGACCTGTTCCGCTCTGGTGCGGTGCCGGTAGGGGACAGTTCGTCTACTTTGCGTCAGGCGTTCGCGCTAAATCAAGTCGGATTCGTGATTGAAAACGCTGGCGTCGCCTCGACCCTTACCCAAGATCCGAAGAATTTGATCAATGGGATGAATCTGGGAGTAGCGCCGTTGCCCTTCCCGCATCCGGGCGGTCATACCGCGATCATTCTGGCGGTCAACAAGTACAGCAGTCATGTCAGCGAAGCTAAGGACTTCGTCCGATATGTATTGAGCGAAAAAGCTCAAAAGGGGCTTCGAACTGCACTGACTGACACTACGTTGGCGACGGATGTGCCACTCGAGCCAGCCTTCGTGAAGGCAAACCCGTTCGCGACGGAGTTCATGGAACTTGGGAAGCATTCGACGGACAGCGTCGTCGCGGGGTACGCAAAGAACAGTCGTGCCATCTACAACGTGTTCCTGACGGCAGTTCAAGGCCTGGTGACAAACGGCGGAGACGTCAAGGCTGCCCTCACCGGGGTGCAGAACCAAGTTGTAAATCAGTTTGGCTGACCCAAGCACAGCTGTCTGAATAGTCTGCACTTGCGTGGTTCGATGGCGCTGGGATAGCCAGCGCCATCGGGCGCGTGCGTGCTGAAGCACTGTGGCACCTGCCACGAGATGAATGTGAGATTCTCTTGAACGATGTCCGCTCCGCCTCGCGCCTTGCAGGTACAGAAATGCCCGCCGTGACGCCGTCGCGCGGTTCATCCGGGAGATGGCTCCGCGCGGCAGCCCCGTATGTCTTTATCGGGCCTTCGGTCGTGTACTTGATCATTTTTACGCTAATCCCGCTGATGGATGGCCTACGGCTGAGTTTTACGGAGACGGATCTCGTCAATCCCTCGGGTGGCGAGGGAATCGGTTTACGCAACTATGAAAATCTTCTGAGGAGCGATCAGTTTTGGAGTTCCGTAGGCATTACGCTCATATACACCGTAGTGACAGTTGTTTTCGCGGTGGGCCTCGGAACTGCGGCGGCGATCCTACTCGATTCGAAATTCAAAGGAATCACGGTTGTTAGGGGAATCGTCGCAATTCCTTATGCTGTTCCCACGGTCGCGACAGCCTTGATCTTCTCTTGGATGTATTACAACGAGGGGGGAATCCTCAACCGCATCAGCGGTGCGCTAGGACTGGGCCGCCACGGCTGGGTTATTGACCCAAGCATCGCGCTGGTATCTGTTCTCATCGCGACCGTCTGGGTCGTGTTTCCCATCGTGATGCTCGTGGTATTGGCTGCGTTGCAGAGCGTCCCGCTGGAGCTTCGTGAGGCGACATGGCTCGATGGCGCGAATCGATTTCAGTCGTTTAGGGCGGTGACGCTTCCACACATTCTGCCGGTCATCCAAATCATGTCGTTGTTGATGACGATTTGGTCCATCCGTCGATTTGAGATCATATTCCTCTTGACCGGTGGTGGACCGTTGGATAGCACGAACACGCTGGTGGTAAACATTTACCGGACAGCGTTTCAAAATCAGCAGCTGGGTAGAGCGGCAGCAATCGGCGGGCTTGGGTTATTGCTGTCCCTAATCGTCACGGGAGCATACTTTCTAGTTCAATGGTGGCAGATGCGGAAGGATCGGTAGCAGGATGAACGCAATTGCGCGTGCAGTTCGCATACTACTGTTAGTGCTGCTCGTTGGGTTCGCGGGGTTTCCGATTTATTGGATGCTAAATACCGCACTAAGTTCCACCAACGAGCTGTATAAGAGTGGGCAGTCCCTTTGGCTTCACTTAGAGCGCATCGGAGACATTCCTGCGGCATTCGCTAAAGTGCCGGTGGGTGTGTGGCTTGGGAATTCGTTCTGGATTGCCGCCGGCACAACCGTCCTGAGCCTCGCGTTGGGGGTGCTCGCCGGTTATGCACTAAGTCGGTTCAAGTTTTATGGCAAGGGAATCGTCGGATTCCTGCTCTTTTCGACGCAGATGCTGCCCGAGGCATTGCTGGTGGTGCCCCTGTATGCGATCTTCACGACGCTCGGTCTACTGAATAACCTCGGCGGATTGGTGCTTGCGAATACGGCATTTGTGATGCCCGTTGCGGCTTTCATCCTCAAAGCTGCCATCGATGATGTTCCGATTGAGATTGAAGAATCTGCCCGGATTGACGGTTGCCCGCGGATGGGCATCTTGAGCCTTGTCGTCCTGCCTCTCGTCAAGCCTAGTATCGCTGCTGCCGCGGTGATCAGCTTCTTCGCGGGGTGGAATGAGTTCTTATTCGCCAATACATTCATATCGAATGCGAGTCTGTGGCCGGCGTCTATCGGATTGGCTTCGTTCCAAGGGCAGTTCATCACCCCGATAGAACTTGTGATGGCAGCGGCGTTGGTGTTCGCGTTGCCGGCGGTCGTGTTTTTCTTACTTGCCCAACGGAGCATCGTGTCTGGGATGGCCGCAGGGGCGGTCAAGGGCTAGTGGATTGGCGGAGTTTTGGTGCTTGAGCTGCGTGATATAGGAAAGTCCTTTGGGGGACGCAATGTTTTGGAGCACATCTCCCTGGAGGTGCAAGACGCTGAGTTTCTCGTTCTGTTGGGCCCCTCGGGTTGCGGAAAGTCGACCCTGCTGCGGATTATTGCTGGACTGGCCGAACCATCATTCGGTGCGGTTGTGCTGGGAGGGCGGGATATCACTGGTCTGGACCCTCGCAGACGCAACATGGCGTTCGTGTTTCAGACGTATGCCTTGTACCCGCATTTCACCGTTCGCGAGAATATTGGCCTGCCTCTTGCGTTGGAACGGTGGCGGAATCTGATGTGGGTCCCTATTTTGAACCGCCGTATACTGAAGCGCGCTGTAAGCCATGGTTCGGTGGGAGACAGCGTACGGAAGGTTGCTGATTCTCTCGAAATTTTGAACCTGCTCGACAGCAAGCCAAAGGAGTTGTCGGGCGGTCAGCGGCAGCGGGTCGCACTGGCACGCTCTCTCGTTCGCAATCCATCACTCTTTCTCCTCGACGAACCGCTGTCGAACTTAGATGCGAAGTTGAGACAGCAGATGAGGGTGGAGATCAGCGCGTTACATAAACGGGTGGGCCGCACCTTCGTGTATGTGACACACGATCAGGTGGAAGCAATGACTATGGCGACGAGGGTCGTCGTGTTGAATAGGGGTGAGATCCAGCAGGTAGGCTCGCCCCACGAGGTGTACGAGAAGCCGCGCAATGTTTTCGTCGCTAAGTTTGTGGGCAGCCCTCCCATGAACATAGCTGGGTACTCCCAGTTGGGCGGCGGGGCTGATCTCGAGGATATGTTCCGGGATAAGGAGCGAGAGACCGGGATTCCGGCTGAGCGCCTTTTAATGGGGGTCCGGCCAGAGCGACTCACTCTTCGACCCGACGATGCATTTGGCGAGGTGCGATTAACCGGGCGCGTCTTTGTTGTCGAGAACCAGGGGAACTCGTGGGTGTATCGATTGCGTGTGCAGGGAGAGGAACTAATAACTACGTCCGGTTCGCAACTCGCGGTCTTCAGCGGGGACGACGTCGTGATTGGGTTTGAGCGTGCCGATGTGCATTGGTTCGACTCAGAATCGGGTCTCCGCGTCGAGGGTGCTGACACTTGACAAGCCTACGCGACGTTGCGAAAGCAGCCGGAGTTTCTACGGCAACGGTAGCGAGGGTGCTAGACAACACCGCGCACGTCAGCGCTGAACTGGCAGATCGAGTCGGCTCTGTGGTCACTGAGTTGGGCTATGTGCGAAATGCAGTAGCAAAGAGCCTATCAACGGGTCGGACGGGCCTGATTGGGGTGCTTGTACGAGATATTACGAACCCTTTCTATTCGCAAGTGGTTCGGGGCATCGAAGATGTGGTGGGATCTGGCGGATACCTGGTTCTGGTTTGCAGTTCCGATTTCGATGAAGATAGAGAACAGCGACTGATCTCACGCTTTATGACAAGGTTGGTGGACGGTGTAGCACTGTCCGTGGGCAGTGAGGGCGAGGAACGCCTCGAGAGAATGGCGGAACACGGAGTCCCAGTCGTGCTCTTCGACAGCAGAGTGGCGCGGAGAGCGGGATCACTCATATCGGCGATCGGCATCGACAACTATGACGCGGGTTTTCGTGCGGCAATGCATTTGGTTTCACTCGGCCACACGAACCTAGCAGTTCTTGCTGGCGCTGGCGGAGGGACCACTGCTTCGGAACGTCGGGACGGCTTCTTCGGAGCCTGCTTGGAGACAGGTGTCCAAGT
This sequence comes from Rathayibacter sp. SW19, assembly GCF_030866825.1. Lineage (NCBI taxonomy): Bacteria > Bacillati > Actinomycetota > Actinomycetes > Micrococcales > Microbacteriaceae > Rathayibacter > Rathayibacter soli. Next base: position 3,680,154 of record NZ_CP133020.1, on the reverse strand, counting down.
GCAGGGTTTTGCGATCGACGAATCGCTGGGTGTTATTGGTGGGGTTCGGACGATGATGGACGCGCTGTCCGGTTCGCCGCGACCCACTGGTGTTTTCGCCTACAACAACCTGTTCACGGTCGGAGCCGTGCAGGCTGCAAGAGCCATGCGCATGCGCATTCCTGATGATGTGTCGTTGATCGGATTTGACGACATGGACTTGTTCAACATGATGGACCCGCCGCTGAGCGTTCTCGCGCAACCGGCCTATGACATCGGTACGCGAGTGGGTGAGCGCCTTCTGTTGAGAATCGGAGGCGAGAGTGGAGAGATGCCAGACGAAGTACTAAAGGCAGAGCTGACATTACGTGGATCGACGGGCAGAGTCAGATCTGCCAGTGGGTCTCGATAAAACTGCGAAGGTGGGCAGTCACCTCACCATCAACCACGGGTGATTGTGGCGGAGACCGAGGTGTCGCCCCTGGTATCTGCGCATCCCACGGAGGGCCGTCAGAGTCGGGTATCAATCTGATGTTCAGGCCGTGGCAGCTTAATCGAGAAATCGACACAACCGAATGTCCTAAACGCGACGAGCGCGAGCCGACGATGGCAGCTTGACGGTTGCGTGGAAAGCGGGAAATCATGGAAATTACTGGAATGACTCGCATCTGCGGAATTGTTGGATACCCATTGCACGCTGCGCAGGCACCCGCGACGATGAATGCCGTAGCGGCTCGTCTTGAGGTTGATGTGGCTTTTATTCCGGTGGAGATTGCGGATGATGGCTTGGACAATCTGTTGAGAACCGCTCGCGGCTGGAATAATCTCGCGGGGTTCATCGTGACCATGCCGTATAAGGTGCCGGTTCTGTCGTTGATTGACAGTTTTACGCGCCGCGCCGCAGTGGCGGGCAACGTGAACGTCGTGCGGCGCACGTCTGACGGCAATTTGGTTGGCGACCAATTGGATGGCACCGCGATGGTACGGTGCCTTCTGGTGCGTGGGATTCCGCTGCGGGGGGCACGGATCGTGGTATTAGGCGCGGGAGCGGTTGGCAGGTCCATCTCATTTGCCTTAGCTGGAGAATCGCCAGCGGCTATCAGCATCGTCAACCGGTCGGAATTACGGGCGGTAAAACTAGTTGAGGAACTCAAGGCATTCGATCCAGCGGTTTCAACTATGGTCGGGACTATGAGCGACGTGACGAATGCCGACATCCTGATAAATGCGACGAGTGTTGGGTCACCCATCAATCCAGGAATTCCAGTGGAGTCGGAAATGCTACCGCGGCACGCTGCTGTGGCCGATGTCGTTACGTCGCCGAATCCAACGCAATTACTGAAATCAGCGGCCGGCTCGGGCTGTGAAATCGTTACGGGAATGGACATGCAAAGAGCGCAGATAATGGACATTCTCTCGTTCTTGGGATGAGGGGACGTGGCTCCACGAGCGACGGTGTAGCGGATCTGGTGCCTCGGTGCCCTGATGTGAGGGCCTCGCGAGAGAGCTTGGATACACAATGCACCACTCGCTCTTCCTTACATGGTCGTCGTGACCCAATCCACCTCGTGGCTGCCCGACCAGCTCGACCTTCCGGTAACCGGATATCGTCTCGACCGAATCGGGCTGAGTGGGGGTACAGGGTGATCGAGCCGGATGGCGGACGCCGCGCCCGCGGATGTCCGGCGTGCCGCGAGACACGGTGATCCGTCGCCTCGCACAGATCCGCTTGGAGGTGGCCGAAAACACTCGCAGTGCGGGTGCACCGCTACAAACGTGCGGCCGCGGACCGGTCTGGTGGCATGACACGTCGGCCGCAGCGCGACCACGCTGGAAACTGTCCCGCGGTGGTGGTTGGAAGGCATCGCCTGCGATCTCCTGACCGTCACCCGTGTCGCCGAGGGTCTGACCGTGTCGCGGGACATCGCCAAGGCGGCGATCGTCGCTGAGGGCAGACGGATCCTATTCGATTACCCGACAACGCCTCGAGGAAGTTTCCGTGATGGCTGTGGACGAACCCCGTGGCTGCACACCTCCTCATTATGAATATTCGATGTTTTGAGCGCCAGGAGTATTGCGAGTGAGCGCCACTTGTGACGATCCCGTTCGCAGGGTTGAGCGCCACCCCTCCCGGACGCCGTGGACAGTTTCCCGCGTGGGCGTCGTGGACGGCGATCGACAGTGACGTGAGTCGACGACCGCGACGCGCGGTGCCTTTAGGAGGATCGTGAGGAACTGCCGCGGGCAGGCGTTGCCTGCCCTTGCCGTCGATTTCGTGCCACGTGGGCGAGTCCCGACGCCGAGGCGTGCGCGATCAGCGCGGTTCGAGGGCTTCCGCTGGCCAGCCTTCGATCGTGCTCCTAGAAGTGGCGCTCAGTGCGAATATCCGGTGGCGCTCAACGAGTCGATCCGGTGGCGCCTAACTGCAATAATCACCGGCGCTCAACGGTGCAGATACTCTGTCAGTCGGGAGTCTTCAGTTCGGACGGGAGGAGGCGTTGCGGAAACCCCTGCAATGCCACAGGACGAAGAAAACGGGTGATCGCCCCGGTGCCGACGGACGTCGTCTGCGGTGCCGTGCTGGCCGGGTAGGGACCACCGTGCTGTTGCGCCCCAGTCACGGAGACGCCGGTGGGCCATTGGCGCCACAGGAGTCGTCCTGCACGCGCTGCCAGTGCATTGACAAGGTGGGTAGGGGAGTCGGTATCTGTTCCGAAGATCGTCGCGGTGAGCTGCCCTTCGTACGCTTCCGCAAGTTGCACCATTTGCTCTGCGGAGTCGTACTCAACGACAAGCGCGGCGGGACCGAAGCATTCGTCGAGGTACAGCGACGGTCTCGCAAGTACGTCTTCACCGCGAGCGTGCAAAATGATTGGGGCTGGGCTTTCGGCGTATGGGTCACCGTCGGAGCGCAGAGTATTGACATGCGGCGCACTTCGCAGTCCGCGTAGTCGGTCCCTGAAGCCCGCGCGTATGCTCTCGTTGAGCAGTTCCGCGGGTGCTGGCAGGGCGTGCTGTCGGAGCGCGGCGATGACCTCAGAGCCGGCAGGAACGAATAGGGTCCCTGGCTTGGTGCAAAGCTGGCCGGCGCTCTGGGTGAAGGAGCGCACGAAGCCGTCGGCGATCTCGTGGGCGCCGTCGGCATCGGCGGACGCCGTCACGAAGACAGGGTTGTTGCTCCCGAGCTCGCCGAAGAAGGGAATCGGGTCTGGACGGGCCTGCGCCACCGTGAACAGCGCTCTCCCGCCTCGGATTGACCCCGTGAACGCGGCGGCTTTGATACGCCGATCCGCCAGTGCACTCACGCCGTTGTCTTTCCCCTCAATAAGAGAGAGTGTGCCCGCGGGTGCACTCTCTCTTGAGAGCGCCATGACCGCGAACTGCATGGTTCGCCGGGACAGATGCATGTGGCCTGGATGAGCCTTGACCACCACAGGGTTGCCAGCCGCAAGAGCTGAGGCGGTATCACCACCCAGGACGGAGAATGCAAAAGGGAAATTACTCGCTGCGAAGACGAGAACTGGACCAATTGGGCGATTAGAGCGTCGAAGGTCTGGCCGTGGCGCAACCGGCCACGTCGGATCCGCAGAATCAAGGCGGACATCGAGGAATTCTCCGCTGCGAACAAGATCTGCGAAGAGGCGTAGTTGGAAGCTGGTGCGGGCCACTTCATTGAAGAGTCGTCCGGCGATCAAGTGCGTTTCTTCAACGGCGATCTCGACGAGTTCATCGGAATTTGCTTCGAGAGCATCTGCTAGCACATCCAGCAGATGGGCCCGTTCGCGCAGAGTCAGGCCGGCAAGTGGAACCTGCGCGTCATATGCCGCGGCCAAGACCTCCTCGACGCCCTCCCCCTCAAGTTCCGAGATCACCTCGTTGTCGCTCAAAGCCGCGGGATTGGACATGCCCAACAGGTGATCAAGCGCGGACCGCACGTCTGCGCCCGCAGCTCGCCCGAACGCGATGAAAAGGAGCGCAATTCCAACTGCGCCGGGATCGGGATAGCCAACGGCACGTCGACCAACGTAACTTGCGCGCCCGCGACGTGCGACAAGGTCACGAGTGGACAATGCGGCGCTAACTGCGACACCTACAGCGGCTCCCAGATCATCGCTGGCCGCCAACGCGGCGACGCCGGGCTCGAGGGCATCAATGAGCGTGCGGTCACCCACCTGCGCTTCCCCGACCCGCTTCACCGCCTCGAGTCCACGTCTGCCGCCATCGCGTAGGACTGACGATATCGAATCCGCCGCAGTCATGGCATCGTGCAACTGTTGGAAAAGCAGTCCGAACAGCGGACCGCTTGTGCCCCCGACCTCGTCTAGGAACACTCCGGCGAGAACCCCCCAGATCTGCCGCCCGTCGATGTTCTCGACGCGAGCAGATGTGAGGGTGAGGCCGCCGCGGAGGTTGGCTCCGAAATCTCCATCACCAGAGTGTTCGTCCAATGCGGTCAGCAGTGGCTCGGTTTCGTCAACCAAGTCCTTATACGCGTTGAACGCATCGCGAAGAGTCAAGTCGAGGGTAGTCATCAGCGTCCTCCAATCCATCCTGGGGCGGCGGCGTTCGCATACCAGAGGTCAAGCCAGCTATCTTCAGCAACGTCGAGCAGAGTCAATGAGAATCCGTGCATGTCTAGGGCCGACACCAGGGTTCTAGCAAGGCAGGCGGCAACCTCGATGCCACGTTCCGCGAGCTGATTGAGTGCAATGTTTAGTACCGCATATAGCTCAAGCGGTGTCGCAGAACCGAGGCCATTCACGAGGAAGATCATTCCGCGCGTACCAACATCCCCAAGGGAGCAGAGGATGTCATCCAGCATCCGTGAGATCAACTCATTCAATCCCGTGAAAGAGATCGACGAAGAGGCCCTCTCGCCGTGGATTCCGACTCCGTACTCGATTTCGCCGGCGGGCAGGTCGAAAAGCCGCGTGCTCGTATGAACTGACGTGAGGGACTCGCTCGCGACAGCGATGCTTCGACTCTGAGCACTCACTCTGTTACCGAGACGCTCCAATTCGCCGAGTGTCCACCCGAGATCGGCGGCGGCGCCGACGATCTTCTCCACCAGTACCGTCGCGGCTGTGCCGCGCCTGCCCGTCGCGGTGAGCGTGGATTCGGTGGCAACATCATCATCGACGAGAACTCGCCCAACGTGGATGCCTTCCGCCCGTAACCGTTCCTCGGCGATACCGAAATTGATTCGATCACCTGTGTAGTTTTTCACGATGTGCAGTACGCCACCAGGGAGGGCGACAGCACGGCTGGCTTCGAATACCTGGCGGTTATGCGGTGATGCGAAAACTTGCCCTGGTGCAACAGCATCGAGAAGTCCGGGCCCAAGAAACCCGCTGTGCAATGGCTCGTGTCCTGAACCCCCTCCGGACACGAGTGCCACCACCCTGCCGGGGTGATGCCGCCTCGCCGTCAGGTAGACCGGATCGGTGGCAAGGCATACATCTTTCGCATGAGCACGCGTAAACCCTTGCAATGCCGCAAATACGCCATCGTGGCCACCAGGCATAAACAGTTGAGGCATAATGCCCTCCTCTCGGTTGCTGTCAATACTTCTCGTCTCGTTGGCGGTGAGCCCACCGCCGAGCGTCATCATGGGCGGTGCCTGAAAATGAGCGTTACCAGCAGCTGGGCTGCATTGCATGTTGCGGCGTTAACTGACAGACTAACAGACGTCCGTCAACGGACGTCCGCCGGCCTTAAGGGATCTAAAAATGCCACACACCTTCTCGAAGTCACACAACGGAGAGCAACTTGACCTCTCGGGAATCATCCCGCCCATGGTCACAGCGTTTCATCCCGACACGGAGGAGCTCGACGAGGACCGAATCCGAGCCGAGGCGGACTTCCTCATTTCGACAGGTGTCCATTCGATCTGCGTCGGAGGCAGCACCGGCGAAGGGCAGGGCCTATCGGAAGAAGAGACGTTTCGGCTGAACAAGGCTGTGGTCGACCAGGCGGCAGGTCGCGTAAAGGTGATCGGGGGTGTCATCGCTGACACGACAGTGGAAGCAATACGTAAGGGCGAGGCCGCACGGAATGCCGGAGTCTCGTCATTGCAGGTAACGCCCCCCCACTACCTTTGGGTTCCGTCGGTCAGCGGTCTTGTGCAACACTTCACTCGGGTCGGGGATGCGGTTGAACTTCCCATCCTCATCTACAACGTCATCCCCTGGGTTGACATCGATGTCCACGCTATGAACAGCATCATCGATGACGCGCCGTGGGTGCTGGGCGTGAAGCAGAGCGGTGGTGACATGCACAAGGTTGCTGACATGATGGCTGCGTTACACGACAAGGTCCCGATCACCACTGGTATTGACGACCTGCTCTACCCGACATTCGTGCTGGGGGTCGATGGAGCGGTTACTTGCATGACCGCGGTCTTCCCTCGGGAAACCATCGAGCTTTTTACCGCTGTGCAGGAGCGTGATCACGACCGTGCTCTCGCGCTGCACCGTCGCCTCCTGCCGGTGTGGCGCAGCCTCGAAGGTTCGTGCATGACTGCGAACGCAAAATACGCGCTTTCATTGCTCGGCCGCGACAATGGCATATCGCGTAGTCCGATTCTTGCGCCTAACACAACGCGCAAGGCCCAAATTCGCGATGCTCTACAGACCGCTGGCTTCCTTGAGGCGGTCACGGCCCGTTAGGTGTTCGCGGAGGGGTGCTTTCGGACTAGCACCGCTCCCGTCAATGCTAAGCGGCAAGCGTGCGCTGGCCACGCTTTGCTGCATGCTATGGCAGTGCGGGCACTACGATTAAGCGGAGGTGCGTTGCTTATGACCAGACCAAGCCGGCTGAGCGTCGTCGACGAGATGCTTCCGGTCCTAAGGGACCGTGCGCGTGCTCTCGAGGTCGGTCAGCAGATGCCTACTGAGCTCCAAATCATTGAGGAATTCGGAGTCAGTCGGCAGACCGCGCGAGAGGTACTCGCCGTCTTAAAGACTGAAGGATACATAGAGATTCGACATGGCCGCGGTGCGTTCGTCGCCGACAAGTCGATTGCGGATCGGGCTCGCTTCCAGAACTGGTTCCTCAGTAATGCCTTCGAGATCACCGAGCTTGTCGAGATGCGCGCGGCAGTCGAACCGTACATCGCCGAACTCGCTGCGCAACGCGTGACGGATGATGAACTCGCCCAACTGCGCACGAGCGTCGAGAGCTTTGAGGCAATACTGTCAGGCGATAGTGTTGACGCGAAGGTTAAGGCGGATGAAGATTTCCATGGCATGCTCCTCGCTGCAAGCAGGAATCGCGGCCTTCGAGTGTTCTACGAGACATTCATTCCAAGCCTGCGAGAATATCGTGCACACGTGTTTTCACCGCCTGCGGAGCCACTACTTGCACTGCCCCACCACCGTGCGATCTACGAGGCCGTCTTGGCCCACGATCCTGACCAAGCTCGTGAACGAATGCGAACACACATCGACCACTCGCGCCTCGACGTGCAGAGGCTGGCAGAACTGAGCCGTCACCACACCATTGTGGCTTCCCGAACGGGCGAAGACACAATCCACAACCCGCACACCCCTGATGTCGATCGCGGCCACTTGGGGGTCTGACAGATCGACGACGGGATCGCCTTTTGGCATGCTGATTCAGCCTCCGAAGGCCTTCAGTGCGGGCTTCCATCAAGCTGCTGGGCCGGGACGGTCAGCCCGCCACACCCTCAGCAGGATCTTGAGGGTCCAGTTTCTCAGCTTCATGCGCGCGGCCGCGGTGGTCGCACTTGAGTTACGGGTGGCGGGATCTTCGTGTACCTCTGGCGATCATTGTTCGTCGCTCATCTATCCATAGCGAGCTGCGCGTTCGGGCACCAACCCAGTTCTTCTGACTGTCGGAGGCATGGTCGTCTTAGCTCTCATGTCCAATCTCGCGTCGGGAGTTTCGGTCTGGATGCCAGTCCTGATTGCCCTGGTCGTCGCCGCGCTATTCGCCATCCTTCGGCCATGTACCCCGCGGCTTGGGGCCACAGTGGCATCTATAGCGGGAGTTGCTGCGAGCCTCGGTGCGGTGCTTATGCTCCGAACTCCGCTTCGGGCCATTGTGCAACGTCTGATCGCGTTCGAGATCGCCTGCCAACTAGATTGTGACCTCGCCTGCTAGATGCACCTTAACTCCGAGCTCATGGAAGAAGGCCGCCTTCACCCTCAGCGCTTTGTCAGCGACTTCAGCATCCGGCGCGTACACAACCTGCACATGATTGGCCTTGTGCCTGGCCATCAACTGGTCGCGAGAGACGCCGTGCAGCACCGCATGCATGATTGGCCACTCCGGGTTGGTCGCGTTCAGACGTCGCCGAGTTTCCTCGGCAGGCAGATCAGCAACGTGTCCGCGCCCGAGATCCACGTGCAGTTCGCCATCCATCAGGAACACCCGGGACCAGACGATCTCACCCGGTTTCGAGCATCCGCTCAGAGTGCCGCCGCCCATCGGGAAGAACATCGGGTTCTGCCGCATGCTATAGCTCTTGTCGTAACCGCCGTTGTGGTTGGCGGGCACCGAGCCCGAGATCTCAAAGACCCAGACGAACTCGCCGTCATACTCCTCTCCCCAACGGATGTCGTGCAGCGTGGTGGCCGGATCGAGGCCCATCGCGGTCCAGATGCGGTTCGTCACCAGAGCGTCAACGGCCACACCTTCGTCGACCTCGTTGAAGTTGGGTACAGCGACGCCCGCGTAGAGCTCGCGAGAGCCGTCCCGACTGAAAACAGGAGGGCGCTGCACGTTGTTCAGTAAGCCCTCCACTAGGTCGCTGGCGGGCACAGTGTCCTTGAGGCCTTGCTGGTACTGGATGCCCACGGCGTCGAGTCCAAAATCATCGGAAATTCTCAAAGCGGCAATGTACATCTTCAACTGGGTGCTCACCTGGGCCGGCGTCAGCTCGGTGGCGTCGTTGGTACCGAAGTGGAAGACGAGGCCGGCCTCGTCGAGCCACGCTTTCACCGCGTCGGATTCCAGATCCGTGACCTTGGCCATCTCGCAGACCAGGGCGCTCTGCGACAGTCGCTCTTTGTAGATGCCGAGTGCGTTCAAGAACTCGTCGTCGATGATCGCGTTGTACATGCCCATACAGCCCTCGTCGAAGATGCCGATGATGGCCTTCCCGTCTTTCAACTGACTTGCGAGCGCGACGCCGAGCTCGACTTCTGGATCGGTCGGATCGAGCTGCGGGAGGTCGCGCACATGGCTGATGTCGTGGCGGATGCTGCCGGTCTCGAGCCATTCCGCCAGCTTGTCCTTGGCCCATTGGTCGGTGAAGTCCTTGCTCCACAGCGACGAGTGCGCCACCCCGGCTTTGGTCAGGCTAGCAGTGAGGTTCAGCAGGCCGACCAGGCCGGGAAAGCCGCCCGCCCAGTTGGCGACGACGAGGATCGGTCCCCGATGGGTCCGCAGGCCAGCAAGCACATGGTGGCTGTACTGCCAGACGGCCTCGACGACGACCAGTGGAGCATCCGCAGGAATATTCTTGAACACCTCTATGCCGGAGCGCTGGCTGTCGATGAAGCCGTGCCCTTTCACATCGTCCACCGCGTGACCGCGCTGTGTCTTCCAGCCCAGCGACTCCAGCGCACGGGTGAAATCCGCCTCGAGTTGGGCTTGCACCGGCCAGCATTGCACGTTGGCAGCTGGTCGCAAGTCACCGCTCGCGACGGTATAGACAGTGTTTGGCACCCTCTGCGGACGTTTGATGACCTGCGGGATGGTATAGCTGCTCATGCCGTGTCCTCCGTCGTGATTCTGCACTTGGCCAGGTGTCGACGTTGCGTTTGCGAGCTGACGGGAAAGCGTTGATCACAGATCAACCAGTCATCGAACCTGGCTCGAGCTGTCCGGATGCCCACCCGTTATCGTCAACTGTCACTCGTGCAATTGGTTTCAAGTATGTCGGCATCGTCGGGGGCATGCAAAGCCTGCGGCCAGCCAGGGCATGGCATCCGACGGAGCGAAATTGCGCTTATGGCGCTCGGCTGGCACTGAGTTTGCTGTCCATTGGGCTGCAGGATGGTGCGTTGTGAATGTCGGTCGCCGTAGATGCCCTCGAGCAGAGATTTGCGGCTGCGGTGCGTAAGCGGTGTGCCGTCAAACTGACCGCAATGATTCCGTTTGGCGCTAGTGCCGCAGTTGGCAGCTCGCCGAAGACAGCGATCCCGAGGGCTGGTGGAAGCGACTGCCTTTCCGCAAGCTAGATGGCGCTGATGCTTATGAGATCGTTGGCTACGAACACGGCATCAGGCGGTTCTGGACGACGAGAAGCTCGCGCATTGCTTCCTTACCACCGTCTGCCAGATAGCCGCCAAAACGCAGATAGTCCTTGGGATTCGCGAGGGGCTTCTTGGCTGAGACAACTTCGCGTCATGCATTGCACCGTTGCTGAGCAGTGGCCACAGCGGTCGGGCCGAAGGTACATGCGATTCGCCGATTTCCCTACTCAGGGAAGACACATGTAGCAGCAAACACACCGGCCAGGTTATGCAGCATGAGGCCATCGATTTCGAAGCCATGTAGCACAGAGCCAAGAGTGACGGTCGGGCGGTTGTGGTGGATCAGGCGGGTCAGGTCAGAGTAGCCTCTGGCCGCCGCCGTCCATGTTCTCGCTGTGGTTATGTCGATGTATTGGGTTTCCTTCTCGTGGTCGTTGCCACAGTTGCACGGGACCACCGAGTAACCGACCGCCGGGGCGAGGTCTTCGACGCCGCGGGCCATCTAGGTGAAGAACGGGTCCTCGATATCGGAATGACGAGTGCGATCAATTCAGAGATTTGTGCTCGCAGGGTACGTGCGGTGCGGTTGAGGTGAAGCCTAAGGCTTTCGTGACTTCCTGCACTGCCTCGACTTCTCGGGGGAAACGTTCACCCTGTTGAACAGCGGTGAGACCCGAACGGGTACAGTCCAGCCCGCGCGGCCGCCTCGTAGATCGACGCCATTCAGGTTCCTATTGGACGTCTTCGGCGTGTTGACACGCTCTGCCGGCTCAGCCGGCAGCCCGGCTAATACCGAGAACCCCTCGCGTCTTGCTGCCCGGACGTGCTACCAGATCACCTATCAGGCGGGTGTTGACTGGGACGGTGGGGGATACTTGCATGCGCGATGTCGGCGCAGCAACCGATTGGACCTATCCGGCGGCGCGCAGAGGTCATCAAGACCGATGTAGGCGGCGCTCACGCGCCGCGAGCGCGTGCGCGACATCCTTCGATTGCTCATACAGTTGACGGTAAAGCATGAACAATTCATCGTAATCTTCGGCCAACTCGTCCCGCGGCGTGAGCACTTCCTTGAGCGGGTTCCACTCCTCGATGCTCACATCGGCGACCATCTGCGCAGCGAGGAAAGCCGCACCGTAGCTTGCGCCGATCGTCTGAGTTGGGATCACTTGCTCACGACCGATAATATCTGTCACGATCTGCGTCCAGACGCCGCCCTGCGTGCCACCGCCCACCGCGACGATCCGGTCGATCTGGCCGCCGGCCGCCTCCATGGTTTCGATATTGTGACGGATACCGAGTCCGGTTGCCTCCAGTGCCGCTCGGTACAGATCGCCGGCCGTATGTGAGACCGTGAGCCCGGCGATCATTCCGCGTGCCTGTGGGTCCATGATTGGGGTGCGCTCGCCCGCAAAGTAGGGCAGCATCAGGAGTCCCCGAGCCCCGGGTCCTGACTCCTCAGCGAGACGTAGCAACTGAGGGTAGTCGCGGGATCCAAAAAGTTCGCGCAGCCACCCAGTGATCGCGCCGGACGTTGACATTCCTCCCGCAAGATTCCGCGTGCCCGGCAGGGCGCCGACCGTTCCCCACAGCGAGGGGCTGGTCAACGGCTTGTGTACGGTGTGCACGAGGAACATCGTCGTCCCGTACATAAGCATGAGATCACCCGGATTCTGGGCGCCGACGCTGATCGCCTCGCTCCACGCGTCGATCGTGCCGGTGATTACGGGTATACCTTCGGGCAGACCGGTCTCAGCGGCTGCTGCCGTTGTCAGAATGCCGGCTGCTTCGCCTGGCCACTTCAACGGGGGCAAGAAGATGCCGGGCGCGACGTTGTCGCTCCACGGCCGGTACCACTCCAAGGCCTGCGCGTCATAGAGAGGCGTGCACTGGCTTGCGGAGTGCTGGTCGAGCACGTACTGCCCGGTAAGGCGGAAGCCGAGCCAGGATGCGGGCATGAAGAGGCGTTTTGCGCTCGCATAGACATCCGGTTCATTCTCCGCGATCCAAACGATCTTCGCTCCGGCGGCCTGTGTCGTCAGGACGGACCCTCCTCGCTGGAGGATCTCGTGTTCGCCGAACCGTTTGGTCAGCTCCGCAATCTGCTTCGTCGCCCGCGTGTCGACGCCATACAGGATGGCCGGGCGGAGCGGCGTGCCTGCTTCGTCGGTAAGCAGTACGCACGGTCCCATGCCACTGACTCCCACGGCAATCACCTGCGCACCGCCTGGCTCGCACAGCTCGTGCGCCAAGGAGACAACCTCCTCCCACCAGACAAGCGCGTCCATCTCCACCCAGCCGGGATGCGGTCGCTTGACGGTGTGCTGCCTGGTGCCCGACCGTATTACGGTTCCATCAAGCCGGACGAGAATCGCTTTACTACTCGAGGTGCCGATATCCACCGCGAACACGGCTCGACTTGCGGGGGTAAGTTGCATGTCGCAAGCCTGCACGGGATCGATTTTGAAAGTCAAGCCGGTCGGGCTGTACTGGCGTGCGGTCCAGGGGCTTGCATCAGCCTATTGAACGCGAGCCCGATGCCAATGGTGAGTCAGGTCGCAGCCTGGATGCGGGCGTCCTTCACTGACCTGCTTATGCCGGAAAGATAGCCCACTGGACGCATCGTCGCCAGCTCCCGGGACGCCCAGAGCCTATGCTCTCCTTCGATGCACGAGCGGACCGAGAGGCCGCCTACCATGCGGTACTGGGAGGAGTTAGATGGCCACTACCGCCGTCTTGGGCTCGAAGACGAGCCGGGCAACGGCACCCGCACCGCAAAACCTGCGGTTGGCGATCCGTGACTGTTGTCGGACCCGGCGCCATTCGACCCGAGCTTGAACGGCGAACGGTCAAGGCGTCGCGTCAGCTCGTTTTCGTCAGCGCCTGTTGACGATGAGAGCTCGAATGTGAGGAGTGTCACTTCACAATTGCTAGGCCTCGCCATGTCCAAGGCCAATTCTGTCTGTCAACAGAGCTCGGCTCACGTCACGGTACTCCTCAGTTGACAGACAACGGAAGAGTCGTATAGGTTTGAAATCAGTTGATAGTAGTCGTATTCGGGCTCTGCAACTGAAGTAAGTATTGCGGTGAATTTCTGCATCAGGGTGACTATCGAAAGGGACCTCGCCCCTTCCGGTCTCAGTCTCTAAGCGGTCTCCTATGGTCTGCGTTTCGACGCTATCGATCTCTCTCAGATTATTCGGTTCGTTGCTATGTGATTGTTTGTGGTGGCCCTGGGACTCGTCGTTGGATTCTGTTGAATGCACACAATAGGCAAGGAATGAATTAATGGAGTCTCCCAAGCTACCCCGCGGGCTCATTGCCCCCGCATTGACACCATTCGCAGCGTCTGGCGAGATCGACTACGGCGCATATCGCGACCAGATCTCATATCTTTTGGAGCAGGGTATTCACGGAGTCAGCCCGGGCGGTAGCACCGGTGAAGGTGCCACGCTTGAAGACGACGAACTCGGCCGTTTGGTTGAGGATGCGCGCGAGATCGCTGGCGATAGGTCTGTGGTAGCCGGCGTTATCCGCAGTTCCACCCAAGCCGCCGTCCGGGCAGCATTGGTGGCCCGTGATTCGGGTGCGAACGCTCTCATGGTAACGCCCACCTTTTATAACGTGCTCGTTCCAGATGACGACGGTAATGAAGCGTTCTACCGTGCGATTTCCGACGCGGTCGAACTGCCGATCATTGTTTACAATGTCGTGCCACAAAATGAGATCAGCCCACGACTTTTCGCGCGTCTGCACGACATCGAGCACGTTGTGGGAGTGAAGCAGAGCGTCGGTGGGGTCATGGCGATGTATGACATGCGTCTGACCACCCCCGGAGCAATGGTCTACGCTGCGACCGATGAGATGCTGTTCACGTGCTTCGAGCTCGGCGCGGACGGAGCGATCTCGGCCGTGCTTTCGCTCTTCCCCGCCGAATGTCGGCGCCTCTGGGATGCCGCGCAGGAGGGCCGTCATAGTGACGGCTGCATCCTGCAGGACACCATGTTCCCAATTTGGAAGGTCGTCCGCGGCCCTCAGTTCCCCGCTCGTGTGAAAACTGCGCTCGCAATCCTGGGACGGGATCTTGGACAGAACCGCAGTCCTGCTTCTCCCGTGCCAGCTGCGGTTCGCGAAGCCTTAGAGACAGCACTCGCACCGTTAGTCGGAGGAGATCGCTAATTGTTGTTTATAACACGGTTGCGGGTGGGATGGCGTATTCCAATGCATGTGGTCGCCTCGGGCATCGAGGTTTGCGGTGACTTTTGTTTGTCCAGAGGGGGGCCACTCGTGGTGACGGACAAATGTGCGATGCACCACGGTGGAAGCGTATCGCGGCATTGGGCGATCAACTCAGCGGTGGCTGCGGTTCCGGGTAGGAGCAGGTCGTGCGTTTAGCGCGTCTTGGGCCATTGGGCAAAGAGATGCCCGTCGTCCTCGAGGGCGGCCGGATCCTCGACCTTTCCGCCGTGACCGCCGAAATCGACGGCGACTTTTTCGCATCCGACGGTATTCGACGTGCCAGGCAGGCTCTCGCATCTGGAAGTCTTCCGGTGCTGTCCAATGCCGTGTCATTGCGGGTGGGTGCACCGGTGGGCCGGCCGTCTGCCGTCTATTGCATCGGGATGAACTACGCGGCCCACGCCGCCGAAAGCGGAAACGAGCCGCCGGAGCACATGGTCATGTTCATGAAACCCCCAAATGCGGTGGTTGGTCCGGACGATGACGTACAGATTCCTGTCGGCAGCACGAAAACCGACTGGGAAGTGGAGCTAGCCGTCGTCATCGGCCGACGTACCACACGGCTCGCCGCCACTGCTGATGCCTGCGCACACATCGCCGGGTTCGCCATCGGTAACGACCTGTCCGAGCGGGACTGGCAGATCGCAGTCTCCGGGGGGCAGTGGTCAAAGGGGAAGTCAGCTCCTGGCTTTCTCCCGTTGGGGCCTTGGCTGGCGACCCCCGACGAAGTGGACGTGAGCGATGTGCGCCTACGGTCATGGGTCAATGGCCATGTCCGTCAGGACTCGCGCACAAGCGACCTGCTCTTCCCCGTTGACCACATTGTGTGGGAGCTGAGCCAGTACTTGACGCTTGAACCGGGAGATGTGATCCTCACAGGTACCCCGCAAGGTGTTGCGCTGTCGGGCCGGTTCCCGTACCTCGCCGCCGGTGACGTCGTCGACATGGAGATCGACGGGCTCGGACATCAGCGGCAGACGTGCATCGTGACGCCTGATGTTATATAGAGGCGAGGCCCGGACAGCGGCGCCTGAACCGTGGGACGAGGACGTCTACTTCTCGCCACACCGCCGACGGGAAGTGCAAGGAGAGAGAGGTTGGCATGGAGCGAGCAAGTGATCCGCTGTTCTCGGTAGAGGGTCGCATCGTGGTTGTCACCGGTGCCTTCGGGCAAATTGGCACGGAGTTCGCGAAGGCGTTGCACGAGAGAGGTGCGCGCGTCGTCGTCACCTCGCGACAAGGGAGGCCCGATGCAGCAGAACGGCTGGGAGTGGCGACCGACTACGATCGCCTCTTAGCGGTGCAGATAGACATCACGGACCAACGGAGCGTAGAACGGGGGTTTGAGCGTGTGGTCGAAGCATGGGGTGTACCAACGGTTGTTGTGAACAATGCGGGCATCGACACTCAGCCAAGTGCGCCGCCGGCAGTATCAGGGCCATTCGAACAGTTCCCGGCCGAGGTTTTTCGTGAGGTTATCGAGACCAATCTCGTAGGCACCTTCCTTGTCACGCAGACCGCGGGACGTTTGATGCGCGGGGCTGGACTCGCGGGATCGATCATCAACATCGGTTCGATTTACGGCATGGTCTCGCCGGTGCAGGATATCTACGCTTACAGGGCCATTGACACCGGAATCCCATTTGTGAAGCCCGTCGCGTACTCGGCTGCGAAATCCGGGCTGTACAACTTGACGCGCTACTGCGCGACCTACTGGGGTCGTGAGGGGATCCGGGTGAATACCTTGACGCCGGCGGGCGTATGGCGTGAAACGCAGGACGCGAAATTTCACGCGAACTACGAGTCGAGAATACCGATCGGGCGGATGGCCCAAGCGGACGAGTACAACGGAGCGCTTATTTTCCTCGCATCGGACGCGTCGCGCTACATGACTGGATCGAACCTCGTTGTAGACGGCGGATGGACGGCATGGTGACTGACGTCATAGGTGAGCGGCTCATCGTCGCGGTCCCCACTCCTATGCGAGAGGACGAGTCGATCGACCTCGACAACATGGCGACGCTGGTCGACACCGACATCCGCCGCGGGGTCGAGGGGATCTACGTTGGGGGCTCCACCGGGGAGGGCATGTTGCTGTCGACACAAGAGCGGAGCGCTGTCAGCCGCGATGCAGTCCAGGCCGCAGCGGGTCGGGTTCCGGTCATTGAACATGTCGGTGCCATGACAACGCGAGAATCGATCACACTTGCGCGTGCCGCGCAGGAGTCGGGGGTAACGGCGATCTCAATGATTCCACCGCTCTATTACCGCTACTCCACATCTGATGTGGTCGCTCACTACCGGGCTGTCATCGATGCTGTGGATATCCCGTTCATCGTCTATAACATTCCTCAATTCACTGGTCGCGACGTCGTCGATGGCGGGTATGACGAATTGTTCGAGCTTCCTCAGGTCATTGGAATTAAACACACTTCACAGAACCTCTTCGGCGCCGAACGGCTGGTCGCCAGGTACCCGGAGGTGAAGCTCATCAATGGATTTGACGAGCTCTACCTGCCTGCACTGACGATGGGCGCAACAGCCGCGATCGGTACGACGATTGGCCTGCAGATCGAGCTTTTCCGGTCGCTCCGGACACGAGCCCATGCTGGTGACCTGGTGGGCGCACGCGTCGTACAGGCGCGGATCAACGCGACAATTGATGCCATGGTCCGGGAGGGTGTGTTTGCTGCAGTAAAGTACCTTGTTGGAAAGTATGGTGTGCGCTGCGGAGCGCCCCGCCGACCTATTCCGCCGCTCTCTGTCGAAGGTCGTAGGCGACTTGACACGGTATGGGTGAACCTGCAGCAGAACGTTGCGGCGACTGCTCAAGAAGACGGCGCGCGTGTCTGAATGAGTAGTGCACAGCGTGCCGGGGGCGTGTCAAATGGCTTGTGGCGCCACGAAGCGCTATTTGTTCGAATGGACCGTGCAAGATTTTCGTCCCCCTGGCGTCGTAGTGGTGGGGTGAAGTTGGCTGCAGCCTGACCTGGGAACGCCGGGGAGGATGGGAGCAGCCGTGACCGGCGAGTAGCGCTCGGTGGTAGCGCGAGTCCACGTAGTTGGTGTGTTACCTCGTGACTTCGTGGACACTGGATCTCGTCACTTTGTGGACTCTGGGTGTCATGGCTTCGTGTGTCCTGTCTCACAGCATCGGAGACACCCGTAGCGGTGGCAGTTGGGTGGGATGACGAATTCTCTTTCACCCCAGACTCGTGCCGCGATCATGAAATACGACCCGACCCAGCCTGACGGGCTGTCGGTTATCGGGTTTTGCCGTTCGTTGAAGATCTCTCGCAGCGTGTTCTACAAGATCCGCGCCCGGGCCGTCCACGAGTCGACGGCTGGGATTGCGGCCCCGTTCGATCTACTATGAGGCGGCGTTGGACGACGAATTCCCGGGCGGAAGCGTCCCGTCGGTGGCGACGATCGCTCGCCTGCTGGCAGCCGTGGGCAGGTGGACGCGTCGCCGAAGAAGCGGCCGAAGTAGTCGTACATTCCGTTCGTGCGCGCGACGGTGATGTCGCTGCGGCAACTGGACGCGTTCGAGTATGAACTGACTTCCGGGCAGTTGTGACGGTGTACCAGCTGCTCGACGACGCCAGCCGGTACGACGTAGGCACCGACGCGTTCGCGCGTCACGAGAACAGTGCCGACGCGAAGGAGGTGCTCGGTCGGGCGATCGCCGCGCACGGGGCACCGAAGGCGCTGCTGTCGGACAACTCGCTCGCGTTCAATCAGCTGCGTTACGGCAGGATCGGGTCAGTGGAGATCTTCTTGGCCTCCAAAGGAGGCATGCCGATCAGCGTGCTGCCGGGCAAGCCAACCATGCAGGGCAAGAACGAACGCTCCCACCAGACGGTGACCCGCTGCCCCGACGCGGCTCGACCAGCCACCCTGGAGCAGCTGCGTGCCCGGATCGGGCGGTTCCGTGAGCACTAACCGCCGACCGCATCAAGCCCTCGAACAGGCGACACCGCGGGCGGCATGGGACCTGCTCGAACACACGCCGGCGAGCGAGCCGATCCCTCTGTCGGTGCTGGAAGCGAAAGCCTCACAGTACCGGCGGGCCCGCGCCAAGCGCAAGTCAGATCTGGGCCGTGCGGCGCTGACGATCTCCAAGACCGGTCAAGTCCTCCCCGACGACAGCGCCCAGCAGCACGCAGCGGATCAATCCCTCGTGGAGGTCACCAAAGCGAACCGGCAGGTCTACTATCAGGGCTACCACCTGTCCCTGCCGGCCACATACGGCGGCCGCCATTTCTACCGCACGATCACCGACGACGCGTTCTTGCTGACCGACCCGCCACCGGTGAGATCGTGTTCTCGTTCCCACTGCCGATGATCGCGCTGAGCGTCCGAGGCCGATACGTCGCCTCATACTCCATCCAAGGCGTCGATGTGGCGCACCCCACGAAGCCATGGGAATGTAAGAACTCGGAGTATCAGAAACAGTACGCCCAGCGCCAGGCAGACCTCCCCGCAGTGCTCGGAGACCGAGAGGTGGTAGCTGTGCACGAAGCCATGACACCCAGCATCCACGAAGTGACGAGATCCAGTGTCCACCAAATCACGAGGTCACACACCAACCGTCCAGACTTGCGCTACCACCAAGCGTTACTCGCCACGCGACAAAGTCAGGGCGGCCCAGTACCGCCGGATGGCCGGGTCTGGTGAACGAGATGAGAAGGTATGCGCAAGGAACCGGTGTTTTACGGTTCTTGACATTTGACCAGTTCGAATCCGGTGGATGTGGGCTGGGTGTCGATACGCACGTGGTGCTTTGGCCACGTGCCGTGCGGCTGGTGTTGTCGGGGAACTACTGGGATGGCTTATAACTCACATCAATTCGCATGCGCCTTTCGATCATTATCCCCGGCCAAGTCAGATGGGCGAGTCTCCTCCAGCTCGTCTAGCCTCGCGGCAACTGCACCCCAGAGATCACTTGCAGACTCTGGCGAGTACCATCCGCTATGAGGAGACAGGAAGAGTCCAGGGACTTCCATCAGGCTAGAAGGACTTACGGGGGGTTCAGGCTCCCATGCGTCGAAAAACGCACCAGCCAGTAATCCTGCTTCCAATTGACGCTGTAGAGCGACGAGATCGACGAGACTCGCCCGTGACACGTTGACCAGGAGAGCATCCTGACGCAGGCTTGCGAGTCGGTTCTGATCGAGCACCACCCCGCCATCGTGCGCACCGGGAGCAGCGATAACGAGCACGTCCACCTTGGGAAGCATGTCATCGAGAGACGTTGCTGTAACCCCAGGTATGGGTGTCATTTCACGGTCAGAGGATGGACGTTGGGCGGCGGACACGAGCATACCCAACGCCAAAAGCTTCCTGCAAATAGCGCGACCGATTCTCCCTGTGCCGAGTACGCCAATCCTTGCTGAGCTAAACCGGCGCACTCCGACTCCCTGCGGATTGTCCCAGGCGCCGTCCGGATTTGATATTGCTCTTGGCAGCGAACGGAGAAGTGCGCAGGTCTGCGCGACTGCGTGGTCTGATACTTCCTCCGTGCAGTAGTCGGGCACATTGGTAATTTGGACTTGTCGGCTCATTAACAGCGCCTTGTCGAGATGGTCGATACCCGTACTCGCGGTAATGACTTCACACAAGCTCGGCATACGCGTTAGGTCAGAGGCACTGACTCCAATGCCCGCCGTGATGACGACCTGCACATTCGTCAGATCGATTTCTCGACTCAGGGCGTCAATCCGATGCTCGAGCCGCACGCGTTGCTGGATTTGCTCGAGGGGGACGAACGGATCAATGATGACTACATGCATCAACTGGACAGTATCAGCCTAAGCCTGGATCCACCGGTAGGGCTTTGGGGATAGCGCGGCGTTAAACAGAGAATGCCTGTCTAATCAGGGAAAACTATTCCCACCACGGTCCAATTCATCTCGGGAAGAGAGGCATCTCGTAGATGGTGCGACACGAGGTCGCATGTGTCAAGTGGCTCGTCAGTTGGGGGTCGGCGGTGACGTTGATGACGTAGCTTGGGGCAGTGTTCAAGCCCTGTCCCCACCTTCGCTTGCGTTGCTGGTAACGGCGGGTGCGAAGCTGAAGGGAGAAGCCCAAGGGCCCTTGTTGCATCCAGGGGTCGCAGGCGAGAGGAAGGCCGGACGGGTGAATGTGAGTGAACCGTTGTTGACGCCTCGTCAAGGTGAGCCTCGGAAGATGGGATGTGTGACCGGGGTGAGAGCTGGCTGTTCTGAAGCAGCAGGCGGCGACCGAAGGGGTTTAGTTGGTCGTGTGAACACCGCCGCCCCGGGGTAGAGACGGCACCCATCCCGGCCGGGTCTTGCGCATACGGAACGTGGTAACCCCGTCAGTGTCCGGGCTTTTGGCCCGATAGGCCGACCGTGAGGGACGCTGAATTCCTTTGGCGGGAACAGGATGGTCCAAGAAGCTAATACCGGTGGTCGAAAGGGGACAGAAAACCGGACCCGTGGTTTCGCTTCCTTCGGCGAAGGGTTCGCATAACTGGCCGGATACGGGCATTGTCCCGAACTCGACAGGGTGCTGAAGTGGACCAGGTGAGTCTTTGGAGTGAGAATGCTGGCATCACCGGCACTTGTGGGCAAGTTAGACACCGTCACGGTGAACGGACCGCAGGGCGATGATCTGATTGGGACGTGATCGATTGGCGTGCCGTCGAGGAGAACGTATGGCGGTTGCGGCGAAGGATCTTCAAGGCGTCGCAGGACGGGACTTGAAAAAGGTCCGCAATCTGCAGACGTTGATGCTGCGCAGCCGATCGAACACGTTCCATAGTGTTCGCCGGGTTGCGGAGCGCAACGCTGCTCGCAAGACCGCGGGCATTGACGGGGAGGTTGCAATGGCCTCTCCGGCCAAGGCGTCGTTGGCGGTGGATATCCACCGGCAGACGACACCGTGGCAGGCTCTGCCGGTCAGGCGTGTTTGTATTTCGAAAGCGAAAGGGAAGTAGCGGCCGCTGGGGATCCCGGTGCTGAGAGACCGAGTGCAGCAAGGCCGTGTCTCGAATGCGCTGGAACCCGAGCGGGAGGCACGGTTCGAACCGCGCTCATACGGGTTCCGGCCCGGGCGCGGCTGTCAAGACGCGATCCAAGCGATCTACTTGGCTCTGTGAGGCCGACTGTCGAAACGGCAGTGGGTTCTTGACGCCGATTTGTCAGGAGCATTCGACCACATCGACGATGAGCGTCTGCTGGCTCACCTGGACGAGTTTCCCGCGCGGGAACTAATCGTGGGCTGGTTGGAAGCGGGCGTGATCGAGCGTGGCCGGTTCTGCCAAACTGAGGAGGGCACTCCTCAGGGCGGGGTGATCAGCCCGATGCTGCTGAACATCGCATTACACGGAATGGAAGAAGCTGCCGGAGTCCGTTACCTGCGTTGCGATCCTCACGGAGCGCACATGGCGGCGGGATCCCCAGTGCTGGTTCGATACGCCGTCGACTTCGTCGTCATGTGTCACACCCGGCAACGGGCCGAGCAGATCTGGGATCAGTTGGGTGAGTGGTTGGCCCCGCGAGGGCTCGCGTTCAATCAGGACAAGACCCATATTGTCCAGGT
This sequence comes from Rathayibacter sp. SW19, assembly GCF_030866825.1. Taxonomy (NCBI): domain Bacteria; kingdom Bacillati; phylum Actinomycetota; class Actinomycetes; order Micrococcales; family Microbacteriaceae; genus Rathayibacter; species Rathayibacter soli. The sequence goes on along the minus strand of NZ_CP133020.1, from coordinate 3,658,147 downwards.
TGACGAGGGCTTCGATTTTCTCGGGTTCAACATCCGTCGTTATGCCGGCAAGCTGCCCATCAAGCCTTCTCCCGCGGCAGTGAAGCGAATCCGGCAACGGCTAGCCGCTGAGGTGGTCTCCTGCGGGGAACCAACGCTGAAGCGGTCATTCGGCGGCTCGATCCGATCATTCGGGGCTGGGCCGCCTATTACCGGGGCGTGGTATCGAAAGAAGTGTTCACAGCTCTCATCCACCATTCGATTGCACGCTCGAAGTCACGCCGAACCGTGGTCGGCTTCCATGTCAGAACTGGATCAGTCGTCGCCGCTTTCGCGGTTGTCGTCAACCTCGAATTCACGGAGGGCATCGAGCAAGCCAGTGCGGGCAAGGCAGAGTTCTTCATCGCAACCCGCCGACTCAACGCTGCAGAGGAAGCGATCATGGGGACGGGTCAGCAACAGGCGGCCGGGGCGACCGCGAAACTACGAATGGTGCAAGGCTGCGATCCAAACACGGCCACAATATTTATGCCAGGAGCAAGCGATCGTTGAACCGGTGTTCGGACAGACACACAAGGCAAGGCAAACACGTGCTCCTGCGCGGGCTTGATCATGCCAAACACGAGTGGGACCTGATCGCCGGCTGCCAAAACCTACTCAAACTTTTCAACGCCACAACCGCACGGTCAATGAACGGACTGGGAACCTAGCCCGCCTGGATCGGGCCGCCCCACCAGGGCCAGTCAAGCTGCCGCCGTCGCTCCACGGTCTCTGCAACACCAGAAGACCCCACCGACCACACACGGCACGCCTGCCCGCCACGACAGCCAGCGGCCGGAAACCGCCGCCGACTCCCAACCCAAACCACTACTGACCCGCGCACCTAGGCAATTAGAGCACACGGCTAATAATCGTCGTATTGCCGGCCTAAGGCCCGCTTCGCTCCGGATTGCCTGCAAAGACGAGACGCCGCACAAGGCTGGTCAAATCTGGCCGCAATTTGGCCACACTTGGCCGCAATTTAGCTAGATCGAAGCTAGCTCTCGGTGATCCGAGATGCCCTAGTCTACTGGGATGGCGGCGGATTTGCGCGATGCTCGACGGGGCCGAATTGGAGTTCGAGTCCCTCCAGGGGCACCTCGTCGGACGGCGGAGGTGCGCAATCAGCTCAGGTTGTGGCCGTCGGAGCGTCCTGCAACGCGGAGCACCGCCGATGAGCTCTCGAGTTCGGACCACGACCCGTTGACGCCGATCTCAGCGATGCCGGAGGTACGCATAATCACTGCCTCGCCAGCGAGAAGTGAGGCTAGCGCTTCCATGCCGGGATTGTGGCCGACTAGGAGGGCGCTGTGGACGTTGTTCGGTATGTCGCGCACAACGTCGAGGAGCTGGTCCGTGGACGCCGCATAGACTCGGTCGTCGAATCGCGTCTGGGGCGCAGCAACCAACTGGGCAGACGCGAGCTCCCATGTCTCTCGGGCGCGCCGGGCGGGCGACACGACGGCCAGGTCGATCCGGCTTGCGTGGCCCGTGAACCATTGGCCGGCGAGTTGAGCCTGGACCCGGCCTCGTTCGGCTAGCGGTCGGTCCACATCGGGGCCCGACTCCGACCAGTCCGACTTGGCGTGACGCAGCAGGATGAGAGTGCGCTCGATCTTGACCACGCTCCTAGTTTCGCAGAATTTCGTTGCTGAGGAGACTCGCGGGGCGTATTCTGCGGCGCTATGAACCGCATCCCCAATCTCCCGAACGCGCCCCAGCGACCCGACCCTTCGGAGCTGGCCGAGTTCACCAAGAAGCTCCGTGACATCGGTGCCGGCTCCGGTCTGTACCCGAGCACGATCGTCTCGATCGATGCTGGACATCTCTTCTACAGTCTCGGCACTGGCGCGAACCTGGCGCTGTCGTCCGGCGTCGCCACCGGTGACAGCGCCTTCGCCCCGAATCTCAATCCCGCATTCTTCTACTCCTGGGACGTCCATCCCGAGCAGCCGCCCGATTGGTTCCGGGTCTCGGTCCGTTTCACTCCGTCGGATTTCGGCATCAGCGAGGCTCGGTCGTTCGACGTCGAATGGGTTGTTGTGCCGTTCTTCCTCGAGCTCGGCGCCGAGCTCATCGCTGAGGCTTCGACGAGTTCCGGGACCATCGCTGAAAGTTGGACGCTGGGGGAATTCGCCGTGCGGACGCTACGCATCACGGCAGGACCGGTCGAACCGAACGAGACAATACACGTCGACCTCGTCAGAAACAGCAGAAACGGCAGCTGGATCTGGCTCCGCACGCACATCGCCTACCCACGCCCGATCACGGAACCGTGACGGGCAGGGCTCTGACTCCTTAGCTCGTGTCATTCGTGTTTGGCAGGAGCGGTGCCCTGAGGGAGGATCGTGAGGAACTGCCGCGGGCGGCCGCTGCCTGCCCTTGATCGTCCTCCCAGAAGTGGCGCTCAGTGAGAATATCCGGTGGCGCTCAACGAGTCGATCCGGTGGCGCCCATCTGCAGTAATAACCGGCGCTCAACGGTGCAAATACTCACTCGATGACTTTCTTTCGGTTCCGGGCCAGCGTGCGCCCGGCGCGACCGAGTGACACGGCCGCCCTTCCGAACGCGCGCACTGACACAGCATCGAAAGGGACCGGCTCGAAGTGCGCTTCAACCTGCTACAGATGCGCTTGCCGGGCACCACGCTCCCGATCGGTTCCTGCAATATGCGGCCCCACCGAAAGCTCGGCCAACGTCACCGCACTGGTCAAAGCCTCATCCGGCAGAGTCGAGGCATCGCTAATTCAGCCGAGCAGAATCACGGTGGAGGTGTCAGCAGCCCTTACTGGCGGGCGCAGCTCACAGATTGGGATCCAGGGCCGAGTTAGCGTCCGCCTCGAATTGGTAGGTATCCAAGACAGGAAGTGAAGCACGTCGTGCAATGAGATCGGCTGCTCGCCGCTCCGCAGATCGCGCGTCTCCGTGAACTCATGGAGCGCTGGCGAGATCAGCCCATAGTGCCGACGTTCGGCGTGCCATTGGCAAGGTCGTAGCGCAGCATTACCACGCCCCGCGGTGAACTCTTGGCCGGTTCGCTAAGCCTGAGGTTCGCAGGAACCACGCCGTCTGCGAACACCTTCTTTCCACCGCCGAGGAGGATCGGATGCATCCACAGCGTGAGCTGGTCGAAAAGCCGCTCGGCGAAGAGAGTCTGCACGAAGTTCAGACTCCCGATGACGTGGACATTGTCATGCTTCTCGCGCAGTTCGCGGACACCGGAAGCAACATCCGGTCCAAGTTGGGTGGAACCTGCCCACTCGAGGCTCTGCGCCTGGTGCGAGACCATGTATTTCGGGATACGGTTGAACAGCTGCGCGATGGGCCCGTTTGCATGCGGCCAGTACGAAGCGAAGATGTCGTATGTTCGGCGGCCGAGCAGCAGGGCGTCCATGCCCTCCATTCCAGAGCTGATCTGCTCACCGACAATGTCGTCGATGAGCGGCGCCTGCCAGCCGCCAAACGCGAAACCGTCGTCGGTGTCTTCATCCGGCCCGCCAGGAGCCTGCGCCACGCCGTCAACGGTGGTGAAAAGGTCGATCTTGATGAGTCCCATGGGATACCCGCCTTTGTCGCCCGTCGTCGTCCCGGCGACGAGATCGTTACCAGGGTGCCACCGTGGCTCGTGCCAGGCAACTGGCAGCGAACTGCGACGGCAGAATTGTGACGGCCGGCGCCTGGCCGACGACTGGGACAGGCGGACCGACAAAGCCGACCGAATCGCGGTCGAAGAGGGTGTTTTCAAGCAGGATTGAAGGTGCATCGCTCCGTTTGCGATGGATCTCTTCGAGCAGGAGTTCCACGGCCACCTCTCTGAGCCGGTAGACCGGCCGGTCGGCGCCGGAAAGTGGGGGCTGGAAGGCGCGTACCATGGCGCATTGTCGAAGCTGGTGATCGAGAGTGTGGAGCCTATGGCGACGTGTAATTGGTTCGGCCCGTCACTGACGAAGATGTGGCTGAATCTCTCTGGTGACGATGGTACGACGATGAGACCGCCCGCGCGCTCTTCACAGCAGCCTGCCGCCCACCCCAAACCAACACAATCTGACCATCAGCCGCACGGCACAACCAGGACTTTGAACACCACCAGCAGAAAGGCTGGACAATTCGCCGTGCCGACTACAGACAACTCAGACCAAACCCCGGCGACCTCGCTCACCGAAGCAGAGCGGTGGATCGCGCCCTGTTTGGTCCAGAGGGTGGAGATCGGCAGTGCCCAGAGCCGGTCGCCGAACGGGAGCGGCCGTTCCCTGGTGTGAAGGACGATACCCGCGACAAACCGCTCTCCTAACCGTGCACGGAGGTACTGCAGCCCCTTGAAGTCGCCAGCTCGGGGGCCTGCTGATGATTTGACTTCGATGCCGACGACGAATCCTTCAACGAGGCCGCCGATGAGGGGGGGACGGCACGGCCGTTTCGAGTCCGTCAACGTCGACTCCCGAAAGGTGTGCCGCGAGGCCCGTGTCAGTGAGGGCACCTTTCGGGCTTGACACTGCGCGGTTGGCGATGTTGTTGACCAGCCGGGAATGACCCGAATAAGGAACACACTGCGCAGCGCTTGAAGATATGCCGGAATGGATCGTTCTGGAACATCGATCTCGCGACCGACGCGCGCGGCGACAAATTCGCCAGCGTTCCGCGCCGCGATGACATTGAGCAGCGTCGCCAGTCGATCTGGGTATTGGATGCCGATGATGTCGGTCGAGTCTGTAGCCAGAAGACGCTTGGCGTAGCTCGATAGCCGGCGATCCCTCGCGCGGCCTGTTCTGCTGCGTGCTTCTGGGAACGCCGGCGTTGTTGCAATCTCGAGATAGTCGCGGCGGGTAATGCCAGGGTCGTCGGACGGCACACTGCCAGAAGGCAGCGACCATGCGAAGGAAGCGAAGTCAGCGCTGCGACCTGCGAGCTCGTCTTGACTGAAACCTTCAAGGGGAATAGTCTCTGCGCGGCCAGCCAACGACTCCTGAGCTCCACGAAGCGAAAGAAGATCGGCAGAGCCCGTGACGATAAAGCGCCTGGCGCGACGGTCACGATCGACTGACGCCTCAATGACGTCAGTAGCTCCGGCACGCGCTGGATCTCGTCGATAGCGAGAAGTCCTCGCGGGTATTGCGCAGCGAAGCCATCAGGGTCGGCTTCGGCCGCGCTCCGATCTCCCAGATCGTCAAGGTTGACGACCCGCGCACCACCAGTGCGAACGAGCTGTTGCATGAGTGTGCTCTTGCCTACCTGGCGGGCACCACTGATCACCGTGATCGGCGTATCAGCCAGAGTCTCCTGAGCCAGCTCGGTGACGTTGCGGGGGAGAAGCCCAGTATCCATGTGTTGTGTTTACGCCGTGATTGCGGATTCCACCGAGTTGTTCTGCGGATTTCACCAGGCTGTTCTGCGGATTTCACCGAGACATTCTGCGGATTCCACCGGATGCTTCTGCGGGTCTCACCGGATTAGCGTCGATGCCGTTCGGTGAGGGCTGGGTGGTGGTGCCAGTCTGGTGCCGGCCACCGGAGTGCACGCACCCAGTTGCTGCAAGTCATCCATGTGCCTTTCGGATATTCGAAAGTCAACGGCTCGATCAGAGTGAAGCGACTTGTGGCCCGGAACATCCGTGGAGAGATCAACCTGAGTCCCTCTCTCGCGTCATTCGTGTTCCGGCAGGAGCGGAGTCGACCATCCTGGATCGCGACCGAGTTGAGCGGCACGAGCGACGGATGTTGCTCCGAAGCGATCGCGAACTGCGTCAAGCACGGTGTCGAGGCGTGCACCGTCGTCCCAGTCGATCGGCAGTTCGGGCTGGAAACTGTCAGTTCGACCCAAATGCGAGAGTGCAACGCCGATGAGAGTTATGCCGCGCTCCTCGATCTCCGGTCGGGCGGTGGCAAGGAGGCCTCTGGCGATGGTGAGCAGCACGGACGTGCGGTCTGACGGGAAGCCGAGGGTACGCGACCGCGTGGCCTTGGCGAAGTCGCCGAAGCGCAGCCGCAGCACGATCGTTCGGCAGGTGCGGTCGCCGTCGCGGAGCCGGCGAGCGAGCCGATCGACGAGCTGGGTGAGGATGACGTCGAGTTCCTCGCCCGTGCGCGGGCGGCTGCCGAGCGCGCGCTGAGAGCCGATGGATCCTCGTCGCCGCGTTGCGTCGACCGGACGAGGATCCCGCAGCCGGGCCAGCGCGTGTACGTGCGCCCCGGTCGCCCTGCCGAGCAGTCTTTCGGCCGTGGCCTCTTCGAGGTCGGCGAGCTGACCGACGTTGCGGATGCCCAGTCGGTGCAGCTTCTCCGCGGTAACGGCGCCGACCCCCCACAGCCGTTCTACCGGGAGTGGGAGCAGGAATTCCTGTTCCCGGTCCGGTTCAACCAGAAGAAGCCCATTCGGTTTGCTCACGGCGCTGGCGACTTTGGCGAGGAACTTGGTCCGGGCGATCCCGACCGAGATGGCGAGGCCGACCTCCGCGCGAACCCGTTCCCGCAATCGCATCGCGATCTGCTCCGGCGTGCCCGCAATACGCCGGAGCCCGCCGACTTCCAGGAACGCCTCATCGATCGAGAGTCCCTCCACGAGCGGGGTCGTATCGCGGAAGATCGCGAACACGTCGCGGCTTGCCGTGGAATATGCGTCCATACGCGGCGGGACGACCACGGCATCCGGACACAGGTCGTACGCCTGCCGACCGCCCATCGCGGTGCGCACGCCCCGCGCCTTCGCCTCATAGCTCGCGGCCAGCACCACGCCACCCCCGACGATGACAGGCCGGCCACGCAGCGAAGGTGCGTCGCGCTGCTCAACCGAGGCGTAGAACGCGTCGAGATCCGCGTGCAATACGGTCGCCTCGCCCCGCATCCGCCCTCCGATCCATCGCCCGTCGAGAGAATGGTCGCATGCACCGCAGACATCGGACTCGGGCGCTCGCCTATCGGATGTTGTCCTGTGGCGAGCTGGTGCCGATGGCGGTCTGAATCGTGCAAATAGTCGATCCGAGGAGGCCCGACGTGAGAAGTCCGGGACCGAGTGGGCCGGCGGAGTCCTCCCCCAGGGGCGGCAATTGCTGAAGCGCCGACCTCACATGAGCGTTCATGTGGTCGAGTTGCCACGCGATCTCGTCTGAGACAGCTGTGGGCCGGCCCGGAGCGGCCAGTCCCGCCGCTTTCGCGGCGTAAGCGGCTGCGCCGAGAGCGTGCGCGCCCATGTGAGCGACACCAGAGGCCTGCGCTGCGGCTCGCGCAGCCGCCACTGCGGCGGGCGAGCTCACGGCGTGCGCGGCCCGCCCTGCAACGAAGCGCCGACGAATCTCACCGGCTGCATCGAGTTCACCCTGAGCAAATGCGCGAGCGCGAGCGATTGCATCACGTGGGCGACCGTCGGTCGGAGCCTCTGTTTCGAACAGAACCAGCACGCGCTCAGCGCAGTCCGCCGCCCAGCTTGCGACGACGCGCCGATCGGCTTCGCTCAACGACTGGGGCGACTGCATCCGAGCATTTTCGCACACCGTCGCGTATTCGGTCGCGGCGGCGCTGAAACAGCCGCGCCGGATGTGATCGCGATGAACGCGGGCGTGCCTGACTCGCGCATTTTGTCGGGATGCCTAGCGGCGCATCCAGCCGAATCCTGGGCTGGAAATAGCCCAGGACTGGGGGAGTCGTGTCCATGGCGCGCCTCATAAGCTCAACGTATGTCAGGAAGACGAGCGACGGGTGCAGACCTCGCAAAGCTTTGGCTTGCTGCCCTATCTACCCTCATCTTCGTTCTTCGCTCTTCGCCGTCGCTGATGGCCAGACGACGTTGTGCTCCCGAGGACGTGAGGGCACGGTGAACTCAGATCCAGTCGCCGAATCCAAGGAGATGGCTCTCCGGTATGCAGGGCGCTGCCGCATTTGTGGAGCGGAGCTCGCCGCTGGAACGCGAGCAGTCTACTTCCGAGATTCCAAAAGCATCGCCTGCATTTCCTGTTCGCTGGCCCAGAAGACCTCAAGAGCTGCGTCGGCGCCAGGGGGAGCTCGGGCGCACGAGGCAGCGCTCGAAGACGTGCACACTGCAGGCTCAGATCGAAAATCCGAACCTGCCGTCTTGGAGGCAGGATCAGCGGGTGCGTCCGCTCGGCGCGAGTATGAGCGTCGCAAGAACAAGCGCGAGGAACGTGTTCGTGAGGCGCATCCGCATATCGGCGGGTTCCTCCTCGCCGTCACCGATGACCCGCAGAGCACGAAAGCGTGGGCGACCGGCGCTGCCGGCGAAGTGGCCCTCGGCCGTCGACTCGATGGACTCGTCGACGAATCAACGTTCGTGCTCCACGACCGCCGGATCCCTCCAACGAAAGCGAACATCGATCACATCGTTGTCTCCCCGTCGGGGGTTTTCGTGATCGACGCGAAGAAGTACAAGGGCCGTCCCAGTCTTCGAATCGAGGGTGGCATTCTTCGGCCCCGTATCGAGAAGCTCATGGTCGGATCCCGGGATCAAACGAGGCTTGTTGATGGCGTCACAGGGCAGGTTGGCAAGGTACGTACCGCTCTTCGAGCCGTGAATCTGGGCGAGGTTCCGGTCGTCGGGATGCTCTGTTTCGTGGAAGCAGACTGGCCCTTGATCGGCGGCGACTTTGCGATTTCGAACATTCGTGTTCTCTGGCCGAAGAAGGCAGTCAGCAACATTGCGAAACCTGGGCCACTCCACTCGGAGGTCACACGTCGGACGCACCGCGCGCTCGCCAAGGCTTTTCCGGTCGCGTAGTTCGTCGTTCAGACGGGCTGCGTGGTCAATCAGATGTGCCCATAAGTATGAACAAGAATTCGCTATATCGGCGTTAATGCGTGGCCGGTTTGCTCAGGTACCTGCGGCGGCAGCCGCATCTGCTGCCGGCGGCTCATTCAAAGGGCGCAAAGTGCTGGATACGCTGCTCACAACCGATCGCGAATTCAAGCACGCGGCCCCGACACGTGCCGCTGCGACTCTGGCGCTCGTGTTAGTCGTTCTGACAAATCGAGCCGGTGTGATACCTGCCGGCGGACAAAATCTCTGGGTCTGGGCGCTCGTAGCCTTGAGGTCTGGCCAGCGGGTGCCTGCTGCAAGGATTGTAAGGTGAGTTACGACGGCGACGAGAGCATCAGCGACTATCAGGCGCGGCGCGTACGGCTGACTGCGAACGTGCGCTTCGAGACGCTGGTGGCGGCGTTCGAGCAGGCGGTGCCCGCTCTGCCCGACGCGGATGCCGTGGCTCGGCTCGCTGAGGATGGCAGCTGGTCAGGATTCGTGCGCGGTCTGCAGTGGGAATCACCAAGTGGGTTCGTGTGTGTCTGGTCGTCGAGACCGGACGAACTGATGCGCTCGGCCGGAAGTTCGGTGTCGAGCATCGTGTGGCTGATCGTCAATCACGGCCTGGCCGCGCGCCTGTTCCGGCTCGAGCCGGGTGCGATGCTGTACTCGCCGATTCGCGTGGAAGCCCACGCAGCCTCCGAAGCGATGGCCGGAGCGGATGCCGTAGTTGAGGCCGTAGCTGAAACGGTCGTGACCTTCGATGTGCCGAGCGCGCAGCTGCGGGTCTTCGGCATCAACAAGATCACCCAGGCCGGCACGGAGCTTGATCGCGCCCTCGGTGACCTGATCGAAAGCATCGGGTTGCCTCGGCCGACCGCTCTCCGGCGATAGGCAGGGCGGCTACGATCAACGAGCGCATCGAAGACTGCACGTTCTAGACTGCACTCTGCAGACAGCAGGAGCGCAGAGCGAAGCTCAAGCTGACGGTCATCGCCCGCGGCGCTGGCCGCGATGTCGTCGTGACCGCGGATACTACGACGACGGTTGGCGAAATGGCTATCCGCCTGGCCGACGGGCTTGAGACAGATCATGGGACGACACCAACATTGCGTGTCGAGTATCCCGGCCGCGCTCGTGCTGCGCCCGCTACGGGAGGGCCGCGCATCACGCTGGAAGAAGCACAGCCGCTCGCAGAAATACTTGTCACGGCATTCGCCGCCAACACTCCGTGACCGCCGAGAGCCACGTCTGTCACTGGCTGCGCCTACGATGGCCAGCATGGCCGAGCCAGTGCAGCAGTGGTGGGCGCGCCGACAGTTCACTCACGATCGTGAGGTGCCGTATCCGGTCGGCACGTACCGGGCTGTCTGGGCGCCGTTCCCCGTTCTGATCCGCCAGTATCACCCAGATCTCAACCACGGCATCACGCTCACCCAGATTCCGCCGGCCGCAGAGGTCCTTCTGCGATGGCAGTGCGATGCCGGCCACATCTTCGTGGCAACGCCCGCCGAACAACGCAATCGCCCAGGCAAGGAACGCCGACGCTCGAGCTGGTGTCCAGAATGCCGCCGCCTTGCTACAGGCCGGCCCACGCCATCCGCTGCGAGACGCTCGCCAGCGCAGTCGCGGCCGCTGTGCGGCAAGACGCCGGATCTGCCCGTTGCCACAGCATTCGTCAGCGTGTGCGCGCCCAAACCTGCTTCAGCCATCGAGGGCGAGTTGCGCACCTGGCTGCGTGACCGGCTGGCGGTGACCCACGGCATGAACGCGATCCGGCTCGGGCGGCCGTTCTTCGACCATCTCGAGGTATGGCCCGACGTGCTCTTACCCGAGTTGCGGATCGCCATCGAGTACGACAGCACAGGCCGGCACGGTCTCGAGCACGTCGGCCGCCGGCAGAAGGTCGACGAGCGCAAAGACCGCGTCATCCGGGCAACGGGGTGGGAGGTGATCAGAATCCGCACCGGAAAACTCCCGGCGCTCGGCCCGTACGATGTCATTGCCGCCGGCCTCAGCCGGCCCACGTATGCGTTGCTTCTTGATCAGTTACGCGCGATCCGTGGCCCACTATTCGTCGATGCTTACCTGATGTGATTATGAGCAAAGTGCGATCGCTTCGCTGACCCATCGCGCGTAAAGCGCCCACGGATCATCGACCCCGGCGCGGAGCTGATCGACGTGTGCCGCCAACGCCGGCGAGATTTCGAACCATTCCCCGCCGATCCGCGACGACGCAAATTGCTCATGCCTAGCGCGCTCCCGAGACCGACCGCCGCGCTCAAGCGCCATGACCTCGTCATGCCACAGCGTGCGCATCCGCTGCCTCAGGTTGCCGGTCGTGCCGATCTTCATCCGATCGTCGAACCGGATGTAGTAGACAACGTCTACTCGCGGACGTGCGAAATCCTCGTCAGGGACGGCACCGTGCACCCACTCGCAGACGGCGCATACCCATCCAGACGGATACCGCGCGCCGGTCCGAGACCCGCACGCCAGGCACGGCGACGGCAGCACGTCCTGCACGCCGAACTGTCGACTTGCCCACTCTGCGGCGAGCACGAGATGGTGCTCACACAGCATCACAGGGGCGCTCGCGTCGGCGGCTGCCGCGCATCCGAGGCTGCAACACTGATTCCAGCGAGCACTCTCCGCGTAGTGCATTAGCGTGGCACACTTTTCGTGATAGTCATCGACAGCCTCTCAGAGCCCACCGACATCGCCAGCTAAGCAGTCGCGCTGGGGCGCCGTGCGGCCGGCCGCCGCACTCTCACGGGCGCGGGCCCGACTCACGTGGGATGCTCAGATCAAGAGCGTGTTGACGGCGCGACTGCAGCTTCGCGCGATCCCACCAACGATGGCACAGCAAATCGTCGATGGATCGGGTCGCGATGCCGGGGTGTGGCATCCGCAGTGGCCGCTGGCGGATGCGCTGGTTCCGCAGCGTGGGCTGGCGTCTGATTCTCCGGCCCAGCGGTCGCAGGCGGTGTCCACGCTCTGCTAGATTCGACTCCGCTCGAATGGGCTCGCGATCGGCGGAATCGGAATTTTCGGACAACCGGATGCCGTTGGTTGCGTCGAGCTTGGGGATGGGTTCGTCGTCGGGGCTGAGCGTGGGCGCGGCTGCGCGGCTGAGGCGCTTCGTGTGTTGGGTGCGTTCACCGGTCGCCGCGGCGCTTTGATGGTGCAGGCAGACGCTGAGGTGGACAACGTCGCGTCCCGGCGAGTGCTGTTGAAGGTCGGCTCCGCGGAGTTGATCGGTCGGCTGCGTTGGCGCACTTCCGCAGAGAACTATTAGGTTGGGCGGCGGGTTCCGGACCGCGTCCAGGGCAGACGTTAATACGAGCATGGTGCGTACAAGCGTCTATACACATTCGAACATAACTACGACAAATGTGGTAAACTATCCGTATGACGTTGGTATCACAGCAGATTCGTGAAGCCGCTGACGCGGTGGCGGGTTCGCTTGCTGCGCGTGAAGCGGACCTGGGCGGTGCGGTCTCCTCGTCGGAGGTGCTGTCCCGGTTTGACGATGCCGATTTGCGGAGGTTTCTCACCGATTCGGCGGCTCTTCGTTCCGGGACTGATGCGCTGATCGCCGCTGCTGCGGGGGTGGTTGCCAAACGTTCTGATCGTCAACTCGGGTATCAGGGTTTGGCCGCGCGCAGCGGGCATCGCTCGGCCGCGGAACTGGTGCAGTCGATCACCGGCTCGACCAAGGGTGAGGCGTGGCGTCAGGTGCGCCTGGGAACCGCGATGGGTGAGGTCGATGACGCGAGCCGGCTCGCCGAACCGAACACCGCCGATCCGAACTCCGGCGATGCGAACACGGACGATGCGAACCCTGACGATCCGGTGGCCGGGGTCGTGGAGACTGTGCCTGTCGTGCTGCCGTGGTCGGAGCCGATCACCCGCGCGGTCGCCGAGGGTCGTCTGACCTCGGAGGGCGCCTGTGCCATTCTGAAAGGACTCGGCACGCCGAACAAGCGGTGCGACGGGGAGATGCTGCGTCAGGCCGCCGAAGACGTGATCGCCGAGGCGGCAGGAGACAACGCTGACGACCTACTCAAGAAGGCGCGTTGGGCGCGCGACCGGATTGATCCGGTCGGGGTGAGCATGCGGGCGCAGGAACGGTATGAGGCACGCAAGTGCACCTTTCACCGCAATTCGCGGGGCGCGCGCACGGCGTGGATCGAGTTCGATGACGAATCGGCGGCGTGGGTCGACTCGGTTGTTGCCGCGAGGATGCGGCCGCGACGTGGTGGGCCACGCTTCGTCGACAAAGACGAGGCAGCCAAGGCGCAACAACTGGTCGAGGACCCGCGCACCGACGATCAGATCGTCTTCGACCTGCTGATGGACACGTTGCGGGCAGGCACACTTGCCGACCCGACGATCGCGTTCGGCACCCTGCAGCCCGGCCTGCGGGTGATCACCACCCGTGAAGCACTCGACACCACAGACGAGAACGGCAACCTGACAGGAACCGGGTTCCTGCTCGAGACCGGTGAAGCGGTCCCACCGGCACTGCTGGAACGCATCATCTGCGACGCGGGCAGCCGTCAGATCATTGTCGATGAACACGGCGGCCCGTTGGATGTCGGGCGGGAGCAACGCTTGTTCACCGCCAGACAGAAGATCGCGTTGTGGTATCGCGACGGCGGATGCATGGATCCGCTCTGCGGTGGAACCTCCCGACATCTAGAAGCCCACCACATCGACCAGTGGCACGCCGACCACGGAAAAACCGACATCGCCGACGGAGTATTACTCTGCCGTTTCAGCCACATGCTCATCCACAACCAGGGCTGGAAAATCATACGCGAGGGCACCACCTACTGGATGATCCCACCACCCGAATACGACCCAGAATGCAAACCACTCCGAATGCGCAGCCGCGCCACCTGGCGACAACAACCCCGGACAGGATGATCCAGACGACGTAATCCAGGCGACGTAATCCGGACCGCAGGATGCAGACGGAGCGATCCAAGCTTCGTGATGCAGACGAGGTGATTCGGACGGCGGCCCACGAATCGGGCACCCGGTCAGGCCAGCCCGGACTTCGCCACGACAACGGCGAGTTGCGTGCGATTGCGGCAGCCCCACTTGGTCTTGATTGACCCGAGCGTGGACTTCACCGTCGTTTCGGCAACAAAGAACTGGGATGCGAGCTCCGCGTCGGTCGGGCCACTGACGAGCGCAAGCGCGAACTGACGCTCGCGGTCGGTGAGCATGCTCATCTTGTCGAGTGCCTCGCGCTGCGTGTCCGGAGTACTTGCCTGACGCACCCATTCCGTCACCTGCCGGGCCGCGCGGGGGGAAAATGCTGCATCCCCGGCCGAGACGCTCAGAACAGCATCGATGATCCGGCGCGGATCTTCGTCCTTGAGAAGAAATCCCATCGCGCCAGCAGTGAGCGCATCGAGCACCCGGCCGTCGTCGTCAAACGCCGTCATCATGAGGAGTTTCGGGCTGTCAGGCATCCCAGACAGCGCCCTTGCGACAGCGATCCCGCCCATCCGCGGCATCCGCACATCACAGAGCACGAGGTTCGGTCTCAGTTGTTCGACCGCTCCGACCACCTCGTCACCGTCGGCGCACTGCCCAATCACAACAATGTCCGGCGATGTAGCCAAAATTGCGGTGATGCCAGCCGCCGCCATCCGATCATCGTCAACGACGAGCACCCGAATGGGGCTGCGGAGGTCGGTCACGCAGGTCAGTTTAGCGACTGCGGCTTCCAGGGCAGCCACGCGACGACGGCGAACGACCTTTCCGGCGTCACGCCGGCCTGGAACGTGCCACCGACGAGCGCGACGCGCTCGCTCATGCCGGTGAGCCCGTGCCCGCCGCCAGCCGCCGCCGACGGAGCACCGGACACAAGCCAATTGACCGCGCTTACGGTGAGTCCGGTCTCCGGTGTGCCGCGCACGTCGACGTACAGGGTCGCCCCGGGCGCATGACGACGCACGTTCGAGATCGACTCTTGCACCAGTCGATAACAGGCGTGCGCCACCACCGGGTCGCAGGATGCCGGGTCGCCGATCAGCACCTGCGCTCGCACGTCCGTGCCTTCCCGAAGAGACGCATTGACCAGCTCCCCCAGATTGTTCAGTCCGGTGCCCTCTTCAACGGATGCGGCGGACGGATTGCGTAACGCGTTGACCACGTGCCGCAGATCATCGAGCGATGTCTGTGCAGACTCACGTACAACGCGCGCCGCCGCGACAGCCTGCACATTGTCCGGCCTCACCGTCAACTCGAGAGCACCCGCGTGTAGCGATTGAGTACTGAGCCGCGCGGCGAGCGTGTCGTGCAACTCGCGCGCGAGCTCCTGACGTTCCCGCTCGAGCGACACTTCCTGATGGAGCACGGCGATGTTTCGGCTCCCTGCCACATTTCCCTGTTGCGCCGCATCTCGCTCGCGCCGGATGCGGCGGGCGATCCCGAATGCGGCAAACGGTGCGACGACGAGAGCCGCGATGAGCGGTGTTACCCAGAACAGGGCCATCCGTGCCGGGCTTCCCGCCGCGGGATAGTTCACGAAACTGGCGAGGAAGGACTGGTGCGATGTGAGATCCCAGGCGAACGACGTCACGGTCGCGCAGTAGGTGGCTGCCACCATCGTCCACAGCAACCATCCGCGCCGTGCCGCAGCGAGCGCGGCTAACGCAATCAACGCGGGCAGCGGGGTTGTCGGCAGCACAAGGGTGAGCGCCGTCGCCACGACGGAGATCAGCACAGGGAACCGGTGCCGCCACACCAGGAGCACGGAGGCGCCGATCATGGTGAACACCCCGATGTTTATCACCACCTGAATCGCCGGTGGGAAGGTACTCGCGGTGCCTGTGTCGCTGCCTCCGACAGACATCGCCAGCAGTGCACACAAGACAGCGAGCGTGATGGAGCCCGTGCGAGCCCAGGCACGACGGGCAGCAGAAGGCCCGGTCGCGGCAGGCAACGGCACCGCAGGCGCGGCCCAACCACTGGCGGGCGACGGCGGAGCGACGGTCATGTCTTGATGGTAGAAGCCGCCACCGTCATTGCTCCACCGCCTTATGGAGGGACATCTGCGCGAGAAGCCATCCTTTCGGTCGGCTCATTGTGACCGGATCGCCGTGGCGACTGAGCGTGCCGCGTTGATCTCCTTGATTCAACGGCGTTGATTCAACAGCGCGGCCATCATCGGTCGCTCTGAGCGAGGCACGTTTCAACCACGAAGCACGATCCAATCACTAACCAGTCACTAGGGAGAACAGTTCCATGTCAGACACTCAGTTTCCATCCGCTCCGATCCAAGACTTCAACGAGCCGCTGCCGCCCCGGCCGCCGCGCAGCGGAAACGGCTTCGGTGTCGCAGCCCTCATCGTCGGCATCTTCGCGCTCGTCTTCGCCTTCGTGCCGTTCGTCAGCTATCTCGCGATCGGCGCGGGAGTCATCGCCGTCATACTCGGAATTGTCGGGTTGATCGCGAAGCACCGCCCGCGCGGAACGGCGATTGCCGGATTGACCATCGGGACAATCGGCCTGATCCTGGCAATCATGATGACGATTCTTTACGCAGCCATCTTCTTCGGCATCTCCAAGGCGGTCAGCGACCAGCACACTGCAGCTGCGACGACGCACACCGTCGTGTACTCGATCACTGGTGCGGCACAGGATGCCGACGTCACCTACAGCACCTACTCGGGCGGCAACTTCGGTTCTGAGCAATCGAGCAGTACGCCGCTGCCGTTCAGCAAGACCCTCACAGTGAAGGGCTCCTCGGGCAGCTTCTCCTTTCACTCATTCACTCTGAGTGCGATCAATGGCATCGACGACACCGGCAGCATCGCCTGCTCGATCACCGTCGATGGCAAAACGGTTGCATCGCAAACCAGTACTGGAAGTCTTGCAGCCGTCACCTGCAGCGGAACGAACTGACCCGGAGCACTCGCGTGCGGAGCGTGTTCGTCACGCTCCGACCGGGCGTTGCTGTGGGGTCGGGGGTCTCGATACACGTACTCGCTGCGCTCGTGCGTTACTCGACCAGCGAAGGGGGTGTTCGCTGCGCTCGTGCGTTACTCGACCAGCGGGGGTGTGTTCGCTGCGACCGGGCGTTGCTGTGGGGTCGGGGGTCTCGATACACGTACTCGCTGCGCTCGTGCGTTACTCGACCAGCCGGGGGGGTGCTGCGCTGGTGCGTTACTCGACCAGCGGGGGGTGCTGCGCACGTGAACACGTGGCACTCGCTGCTGCGGCCGCAAGCTGATCGGCGCACGCACGTGGCGGGGAAAGTTGCCTCCCCGCCACGGCCCCGTTCGGGGCAGACTAGCCGTACTGCGTCGAAGGGCAAGAAGATGGAGACAGTAAGCGCATGGCCCGAACTGACCGTGGAATCCTGGCGGGACACCAGGGACACCGTCCACATGTGGACTCAGATCGTCGGCAAGATCAAGATGGTGTCTTCGCCCCCGCTGAACCACTGGTGGCATGTGACGTTACGGGTGAGCGCGAGAGGTCTGTCGACCGGCGCGGTGCCTGCCGGCGACGGACTGTTCGACATCGAGTTCGATTTCATCGACCACGTGCTCGTTATTCGAACGAGCCGGGGAGGACGCGAGGAATTCACCCTCCGGAACCTCTCCGTCGCGGACTTTTACGCACAAACGCTGGGCGCGCTCGCTCGCCTCGGAATAAGCGTTGACATCTATGCCTCGCCCAATGAAGTCGAGGTGGCCATACCGTTCGCCGAAGACACTGTTCACCATACGTACGAACCGGCGCATGCGACGGCCTTCTGGCTCCAATTGATTCAGGCGCAGCGCGTATTGCAACAGTTTCGGGCCGAGTTCCGTGGCAAAGCCAGCCCCGTGCACTACTTCTGGGGTGCAATGGATCTCGCAGTGACCAGATTCTCTGGTCGACCCGCGCCAACCCATCCGGGTGGGGCATGGCACTGCCCCGACTGGGTTATGCGAGAAGGCTATTCGCGCGAGCTCAGCAGTGCCGGCTTCTGGCCCGGCGGCGGCGAAGAGGGAGCGTTCTACTCATACGCCTATCCGGTGCCCGATGGCTTCGCCGCTGTCGAAGTTCCCGACGGTGCGTTCTACAGCGACCAGTACGGCGAGTTCCTGTTGCCCTACGAGACAGTTCGCCGTGCGGAAATGCCGGACCAGCTGGTCTTGGATTTTCTCCGCGGCAGCTATTCCGGGGCCGCCGAACTCGCCCACTGGAGCGTCATTCCATAACGGACGGACGCTTCGCCTGGCCCTCAGCGGGCGGAGTCTTGATCCTGGAGAATGGCCATCCAATCGTGGGGGACCCGTTCGGCCGGCCCGGGAGCGGTTTGATTCAGAGGGTGATGCGTCGGGGACGCCAGCGTTGGACCGTCGAAGAATTCTTGTGATTGGTAGTTCCAGAACCAATCCTCGCCGGGCTCAAAGCTTTGGATGACGAAGTGCCCCGTTGCCAGTGCGTGTGCGGTCGCGTGCTTGGCGAGGGAGTCGTCGCAACATCCGATATTCCCGCATGCGGCGCACCGCCGAAGGTGGAGCCACCATCCCGCGTTGGATTCGCAATCACGGCATCCGGTGCCACTCGGCGGCACTGTGGGATTGATTTCAGACTGGTCATCCGTCACGATGGCGACCTTTCATTGAAAGCGCGAACGGACGTGCCACGGCGGCATTCGTCGAGCCGAACGCGCCGAACACACGGCAGAGCATACCCACGCGAGGTCGACCTCGCAATTGAACCTTTTGCGTAGCCCGTTCGTGTCCCTCGTGAATGCCTCCGCCGATGGAGGCTCGAATCGAAAGCGGGTATGAACATGGCTCAACGCAGCCAAGGATTTCTCACTGTCACGCGAATTCTCAGCGCGGTCGTGCTCTTCGTGATCGCCGGAATCCACCTGTTCCTGGTTTTCGACGGTGTGGGCGGCACGCTCGGGGTACTCTTCATTCTGAATGTCATCGCGGCTGTCGTTCTCGCGATCGGGATGCTCACCCTCCGCGGCAGACTCCGTCAAGTCGTCTCCGTCTTGAGTCTGCTCTTCATCATCGCGAGTCTGCTTTCACTTGTGCTCGCGCTTACCGTCGGACTCTTCGGCATCACCGAAGTGTGGAGCTTCACCCTCGTACCCGAAACGGTGATCGTGGAGGCGATCGGCATCGTCGTACTCGCCGTCACCTCGGCTGCCGCGCTCCGAACGCCGCGGACGGCCTGATCGAGGGTCACCTCGCCTGACGACCAGCCAGATCACGTCTCGACCGAACGACTCGACGAGCAGCCCGAGTGCGATACCGACAAAGACCGTATCGATCAACGGAAACAGACGTGTCGCGGCGACAGCCAGCGCGATGCCCTGCACTGCGGTCACCACTTTGCGCCAATAGCGTGCGGGGAGCTGGCGACGAAACCACGGCAGAAACCATCCGACGGCCACGAACGCGTAACGCATCAGGCCGATCGCGAGCACCCAGACTCCCATGGTCTGCGCGACGAAGGCGCTGAGCATCAGCAGCAGGAACGCGTCGACTTCCATGTCAAAGCGTGCACCGAGCTCGCTCGCCGATCCTGTGCGACGGGCAACCCAGCCGTCGACCGCATCCAGCGCAAGCGCGGGCACAACGAGGCTGATCAGCAGCGCAATCGAAACGTGGCTGAAGAACGACGACACGACGATGCCGGCGATCGCAGCGACCAAGGTCGACCGTACGGCTGTGACAATGTTCGCCGAACCGAACCGGAGTGTATTCCGGCGCCGCAGGCCGTGTAGAAGGAGAGCGTTGGAGACCAGCAGATAGCCGAGGGCTGCGAGCCATCCGATGATCGACAGCGGCATCGTGTCTGCGCGCGCCGTCAGTGCGGCGAGCAGTGCAACGCACGCTGCCCCCGCGGCGCTTGAGCCGATCGCTGACTGTTGAACTCTGTTCATGCCTGTCTCGTGTCTCTCATACGGCTACCATCCATCATCCAGTAACACGCGAACCGCGTGACAATGGTTCATGACAAGGAGTTGATGTGCTCGAGGCCACAGCGTTCTGGGTAGAGGAGCCGGGCCATGGAGTGCTGCGGCCCGAACAGTTGGCCGATGTCGGAGCTTCAGAGGTGCAGGTGCGAACCCTCTACACCGGGGTGAGTCGCGGGACGGAAGCTTCAGTCTTCAAAGGCCATGTGCCGGACAGCGAACGCGAACGGATGCGCGCGCCCTTCCAGGAGGGCGACTTTCCCGGACCGGTGAAGTACGGCTATCTCAACGTCGGCGTCGTCGAACAGGGGCCACGAGAGCTGCTGGGCGGCACCGTTTTCACCCTCTTTCCGCATCAGTCGGCGTTCGTCGTTCCCGCCGAGGATGTCATCGCGGTGCCTGAAGGGATACCGCCGCGCCGCGCCGTCCTTGCAGGCGCGGTCGAGACCGCGGTCAACGTGCTGTGGGATGCAGCCCCCCTGGTCGGCGACCGCGTTTCGGTGATCGGAGCCGGCATGATCGGATGCTGCGTTGCGCGTCTCCTCCTCGGCATCCCCGGGGTGGATGTCACGTTGGTCGACACCAATCCGGCGCGGCAGGTGGTGGCTGGGCAACTCGGTGTGAAGTTCGCAACCCCTGCACGGGCACCGCATGACAGGGACATCGTGATCAACACGAGCGGGTCGGACGCCGGGTTGCAGCTGGGGTTGGAGTGCGTGGTGACCGAAGGCGTGGTGATCGAGGCGAGCTGGTACGGGGACCGACCGGCGACCCTGCTGCTCGGTGCCGACTTCCACTCGCGTCGGCTCACCATTCGTTCGAGCCAGGTCGGTGTGGTGCCACCCAATCGACGTGGAGCCCGCACAACGAAAGATCGGCTCGCGCTCGCACTGACACTGTTGCAGGATCCCGCCTTCGATGCCTTGCTCAGCAGCGAATCGTCCTGGCGCGACTTGCCCGAGGTGATGGCGTCGCTCGCTGAGGGGCCGAGCGGCCTCTGTCAGACGATCAACTGGGAGGACTAGCGATGCCATTCTCGGTAACCGTGCGGGACCATATGATGATCGCACACAGCTTCATCGGCGAGAGCTTTGGACCCGCGCAGCGACTGCACGGGGCGACGTTCATCGTTGACGCTACGTTCGGTGCGGACGAACTCGACCACGATGGCGTCGTTGTCGACATCGGACGAGCCGCTGCCGTGCTCGCCGAGATCACCGCCTCACTGACCTACCGTAACCTCGACGACGAACCAGAATTTCGCGGGGTCAACACCACCACGGAGTTCCTGTGCAAGGTGATCGCCGATCGGCTTGCCGCACGCGCCGCTGACGGAACGCTCGGCGGTGGCCAGACGCTGAACTCGGTCACCGTCGCACTCCATGAATCTCATCTCGCATGGGCGAGCTATTCGAGGGCACTGTGATTGGGGGCGCTGTGATTGGGGGCGCTGTGATTGGGGGCGCTGTGATTGGGGGCGCTGTGATTGGGGGCACTGTGATCGAGGGCGCTGTGATCCAGGACACCGTGGTTGATAGCACTGTGATCCAGCATTCGCACGGGTCTGTGACATTCCTGGTTCCCGACGGAATCGACGACCCCGACCAGGTCAGCGGAGGCAACGTCTACGACCAGCACGTTCGCGATGAACTGCGGAACAGCGGTTGGGATGTGCAGCTTGTCCTGGTGGCAGTCGGCGATGAGCGGCAGCTGGCGCAGGCGTTGTCTGGGTTGCCTGGCGAAGCACTCGTGCTGATCGACGGACTCCTCGCCGTGCGCGAACCCGATGTGCTGGTCGAGAACTCGGACCGACTTCGAATCATCGTGCTGGCGCACATGGTCGCGAGCCTGCTGCCGGAAACGCCGGATGGCGCTGAGAACGCAATACGCTGTGCAGACCCGGGAACGGACATCCGCGAGGATCGTGAACGCCGAGCACTGCAGACCGCACATCGGGTGATCGCGACCAGCAACTGGACGCGCTCCGAACTCATCACCCGCGACCTGGCGCAGGCGCATCGGATCGTCGTGGCACAGCCCGGAACCGACCCGGCTCCGCTTCGATCCGCCTCGAGCTCGGGCGGTCGGCTGCTGTGTGTCGGGGCAGTCGCGCCGCACAAAGGCCAGGACTTGCTTCTGCGCAGCCTGGCGCACCTGACCGACATCGACGGTTGGGCTTGCACGTTCGTCGGGTCCCACCACCCGGCACCCGCATACTTCGAGGAACTGACCTCCTTTGTCGAGTCCGCCGGTCTCACCGATCGAGTGGTGTTTACCGGCGCCCTCACCGGAGTGCGCCTCGCGGATGCGTTCGGTCGCGCCGATCTTGTCGTCGTGTCCTCCCGCAGCGAGAGCTACGGCATGGTCGTCGCAGAAGCCCTCGCCCGGGGCATTCCCGTCGTGGCCACCAACGTCGGCGGCATCCCAGAGGCGATATCGAGCAACGCCGCCGGCATCGTCGTTCCGCCGGAAGACCCGTGGGCACTCGAGGTCGTGTTGCGCCAATGGTTGACGAGCCCTGCGCGGCGCGCGGCGCTGAACGATGAGGCACTGAACGCGCGAGGTGGGCGCAGGTCGTGGAGCACTGCGGTCGCGGTCGTCGCCCAAGCGCTCGACGAGGTTGCTCGGCTGGAATCGGAGGTGCCCGCATGAGCGACGTCATCCAGGTCAGCGACGAGTGGCTCTCGCTCCGCGAGCCCGAGGATGCCCGCGCGCGCTCACGCGATCTTGCGCGTGCCGCGGCTGCAATGCTGCCGGCCGGCCCGATCGTCGTACACGACCTGGGCAGCGGCACGGGTTCGATGATGCGTTGGCTTGCCCCGTTCTTGCCCGGACCGCAGACCTGGGTGCTTCACGATTGGAGCGCAACTCTGACCGAGCGCGCGATCAACGAACCTCGCCCGGTCGATCGCGACAACGAGCCGATCGCCGTACGTGCACAGGTAGGGCAGCTGGCAGATCTGCGTCCAGTCGATCTGGAAGGAGCCTCGCTTGTCACTGCGTCCGCCTTGCTCGATGTGCTGACATCGCGCGAGACGCATGCCGTCGTCGACGCGTGTGTGGAGTCCGGCTGCCCGGCCCTTCTGATGCTCAGCGTGACCGGAATCGTCGAACTGAACCCTCTCGATGATCGCGACGACACTTTCCAGCGTGCATTCAATGCGCACCAACTACGGATGACGGATGGTCGCACACCGCTCGGTCGCTACGCAGCGCCGGTCGCCCGCGGCGCCTTCCTGGAGGCCGGTTGGCAGGTACGCCCCACCGTTGCAAACTGGCTGCTCGACGACGGCGAACCTCGTCTGCTGCGCGAATGGCTCGACGGCTGGATTGGCGCTGCGGTGGAACAGTCTCTGGAACTTCACGACGAAGCCGTGCGCTACCTGGAGCTGCGCGAAGCCCAACAGGATCGCGGCGAGCTCTCGGCGATCATCCAGCACCTGGATCTGCTGGCATGGCCATGATTGGAACCCGGACCGCCGCGATCGGCACGGTTGTGACCCGGACCGCCGTGGCCGGGACACCTGTGGCCGGGACACCTGTGACCGGGACACCTGTTACCGGGACGCTGCGAGGGCGCGCACTCGGCTTCGCGCGATCGAAGTGGTTCCGTCTTTCGATGCGTCTGGTGGTCGGCGGAGGCGTGCTCCTCGCGGTCGTCATTCATGTGGGTGCCGAACCGTTCCTGCGCGGCCTGCGTAGCCTTGACGGTCCGACAATCAGTGCAGCGGTTGTCCTCGTTGCAATCGCTACCGCGGCGGCGTCGTGGCGTTGGCGGCTCATCGCGAGCAGGCTCGGAGTCGAGGTGGGCTGGTCCAGCGCCATCGCGATGTACTACCAGTCGCAGTTCCTCAACACCGTGCTTCCGGGCGGCGTCATCGGCGACGTGCACCGAGCGGTCAGCCACGGTCAGCGCGCCCAGCGTATCGGCCAGGCATCCCGGGCCGTGGCCATCGAGCGCACCGCGGGACAAGTGGTGCAGCTGGCGCTCGCCCTGATGATTCTGCTTGGTTTCGGTGCGGCGTTCGGCGGATACGTTGTTACGGCACTCGCCGTTGGCGCGACTGCGCTCGCAGTTGCCGTGCTCGCTGCAATTGTGTTGAGCGCGCACGTTCGCGTCGCGTTCCGGCACGAACTCGCTGAACTACGGGTGGGCCTCGGATCAGCCCGCACCTCGTGCGAGGTCGTAATCGCATCGGTCGTCGTCGTCGCCTGTCATGTCGCAACGTTTGCGATTGCGACCTCTGCGATCGGAGAGCACGTCCCGCCCCTTCAGTTGCTCACCCTCGCATTCGTCGTCATGCTCGGCGGGTCCATTCCGCTGAATGTCGGCGGATGGGGGCCACGTGAGGGGATCGCCGGCTGGGCTTTCGCGCTGGCCGGCTTCGGTGCATCCGCGGGCGTCGCGGCGGCAACGCTGTACGGCGTGCTTGCCATGATTTCCCTCGCACCCGGAGCGATCGTGGCAGTGGTCTTCGCGGTCCGTCGGCACGAACAACGGTCGGTTGAAGCTGTCACTCCTCATCTCCCTCGTCGTCAGGAGAACTCATCGTGATCACTACGCCGTACGTCACTCTCAGCAGCACCATCTCGCTCGACGGCTATCTCGACACGGCCGCACCGCCGCGTCTCATGCTGTCCAATGATGCGGATTTCGACAGGGTCGATGAGCTGCGAGCGCAGAACGACGCCATCATGGTGGGCGCCAACACGGTGCGACGCGACAATCCTCGGTTGCTGGTGCGAAGCATCCGTCGACGCAGTTGGCGCGAAAGCGCCGGCCTGACGTGCTCGCCATGGAAGGTCACGGTGACGGCGTCCGGTGACCTCGATCCGCGCGCAGCGTTTTTCGCCGACGACAATGCCACAAAACTGGTGTACTGCCCGAGCGCACAGGTGACACGCATCCAGGCTCGATTGGGCACGGCCGCCATCGTCATCGGGCTCGGCGGGCAGATAACCATGGGCGAGCTGATCTCTGACTTGTCCGATCGCGGCGTGCACCGGCTGATGGTCGAAGGCGGCGGCACGATCCTTACTCAGTTTCTGGCCGCCGATCTCGCCGACGAACTGCAATTGGCCATGGCGCCGTTCTTCGTCGGCGACAGCAGCGCGCCCCGCTTCGTCGGGGATGCCGCGTTCCCCTGGACCAGCGACCGGCGCGCAGCGCTCGCCGAGACTCGCACAATCGGCGACATCGTGCTCCTGCGGTACGCACTCTCCGCGCGCTTCCGGCAGGGCACCGGTGATGCGCATCGCCCGGCATCCGCTCTGCGCCCCCTCGTGATGGGGATGTCGTGAGTCGCGGAGTGCGCAGAAGTCGTGGCGTGCGCAGAAGTCGTGGCGTGCGCAGAAGCCCGGTTCGAACAAACACGCTTCGAACAAACACGGTTCGAACAAACACGGTTCGAACAAACACAGCGACGGTGATTTCTGCGCTTGTGCTGTTCCTTGCCGCCCTGGCGCCCGGAATCATTGCCTCAGGATCGGCGCTGGCACTACTGCGCGTTCCGCTGGAACCGGTTGTTGCCCTCGCCGTGCTGGCCGTGCTGCCGTGGCCCGGCATCCGTCGGATCGTCGCCGTTCTTTTCGCCGTTGTGCTTGCGGCCGTGATCGCGAGCGCAGCCCTCGATTTCGGCTTCACGACGACGGTCGACCAGCCGTTCAATGTGGTGACGGGCTGGCCAGAAGTGGTCGCTGCCTACGGTGTTCTGCGCGACTCGACCGGAACGCTTGCCGCCGAGGGAGTGCTGGTGCTGATCGGCCTGGCGGTCCCTGCCGCGATCATCGTTCTGACCTGGTCTCTGCTGCATCTGGATAGTGTCATCCGCCAGCATCGCAGGACGACGCTGATCGGCGCCTCCGCCATAACCGCGGCGTGGGTCATTTTCGCCCTGGTCGGCGCGCAAATTGTGGTCGGCGAACCCATTGCAGCTTCGGGCACCGTCACGGCCGCCATTGCCAAATCGCATCAAGTGTCTGCAACAGCTGCTGAACAAAAGGCGTTCGATCAAGCCGGTCGAAATGATGCATATGCCAGCGTGCCGCCATCCGATTTGCTCACGGGCTTGAAGGGAAAAGACGTCATCATCGCGTTCATCGAAAGCTACGGGCAAGTGGCCGTGCAGAACAGCTCATTCTCGGCCGGAGTCGACCAGGTGCTGCGCAACGGCACTGCCGCGCTGGCCGCACACGGCTACTCCGAGCGGAGCGCATTCCTCACTTCGCCCACTTTCGGCGGGATCAGCTGGCTCGCCCACTCCACCCTGCAGACCGGGTTGTGGATCGACTCGCAACAGAAATACGACCAGGTCACCGCAGGAAACCGTTTCACGCTCAGCGCCGCTTTCAAGAAGGCAGGTTGGCACACGATCAGCGATGTGCCCTCCGACACCGAGCCGTGGCGAATCGGCACCTCGTTCTACCAGTTCGACACACAACTCAATTCGACGAACGTCGGATACGTCGGGCCGCAATTCAGTTATGCACGCATCCCCGACCAGTTCACCTGGGCGTATTTCCAGGACCACGAGCTCGCCGAACCGCACCAACCGCTGATGGCGGAGATCGATTTCGTGTCCTCGCACACTCCGTGGACTCCACTTCCACACCAGGTTCCGTGGACGGCCGTCGGGGACGGTTCGATTTTCGATCCACAGCCGGCGCAGGGGCTCACTCCGAGCGTCGTCTGGCAGAATCCGCAACACGTGCAGCAGCTCTATGGCCAGTCAGTGCAATACACGATGAGTACGCTCTTCTCGTTCTTGACCACTTACGACGATCCGAACCTCGTTCTCGTCGTGCTCGGAGACCACCAACCTGCCACAGTTGTCAGCGGACTGGACGCGAGCCACAATGTTCCGATCAGCATCATTTCGAAAGACCCGGGCGTCATCAGCCGCATTTCCTCTTGGAACTGGCAACCGACCATGCTGCCCACTGCGACCGCACCGGTCTGGCGGATGGACGCCTTCCGCAACCGGTTCCTCTCGGCATACGGTCCGTAGCCCGCGCGGATGCGTGCGAAATACTCCCGCGGGAGGTCGACGCGACCCTCGCCCCGCGGCACGCTTGAGCCATGGACGATTCAGCGACTTCACCTTCACCGACCAACTCCAGCCGTCTCGCGCTGAACGGACGTGTTGCGCTGGTAACCGGGAGCTCGCGCGGCATCGGTGCGGCGATCGCATCCCGCTTCGCCCGGGAAGGCGCCGCGGTTGCAGTGCACGGTCGCGACGCATCCGCTGCCCGCAGCGTGCGTGATCGAATCGTGGCGGCTGGCGGCCGTGCGATCGCCGTCGTCGCCGAACTCACCGATTTTGCGGCGATCGAACGGATGCGTGCGAGCATCGAGCAAGAGTTCGGGCCGATCGACATTCTCGTGGCCAACGCCGGTGGTAACCCGACCCTGCCCGGCCCGATCGAAGACGTCAGCGAAGGTGACTGGCGCGCGGCGATCGACGTCAACCTGACCGCGACATTCCTGGCGATCAAGTGCTTTCTGCCCGGCATGAAGGCGCGCGGCCGAGGAAGCATCGTCACGATGTCATCGGCTGCGGCCCGGCGGCCGACCGAAATGTCGCCGGCGCCCTATGGTGCCGCGAAAGCGGGCATTCAGTCACTGACCCGCTCTGTCGCGCTGCAAGCCGGCCCGTTCGGGGTGCGCGCGAACACGATCTCGCCTGAGACCATTCTCACCGAGAGCAACCTGCTGCGCATCCCGGGCGACGTGCAAGGCAAGATGGCTGCGTCGCATCCGATTCGCAGGTTGGGAACACCGGAGGACGTTGCTCAGGCAGCGCTGTACCTGGTCGGCGACGAAAGCTCCTGGATCACAGGAGCCGTGCTGGATGTCGCCGGCGGCTCAGTCTTGGCGTAGCGCGCCGCCTATTGCGGCGTTCGGGGCCCAGTCGCGAGCGCAACCGTGCGAAGCGCCGTAGCGTGGTCGTATGACTGAGTCCGAGAACCCAGAAGCCACCATCGCCCGCGCGCTCGAGCTCTCGCCGATCATCGACGGACACAACGACTGGGCGTGGGAATGCCGCCTGCGGCGCGGCTACTCGGTCGAGGGACTGGAAGGCGGTCTTGCCACCGACACCGACATAGAACGGTTGCATGCGGGGCGCGTGGGCGCGCAGTTCTGGTCTGTCTACGTCGACGATGCCCTCACGGGGGCTGCTGCGATCCAGGGCACGCTTGAACAAATCGACTGGGTCTACCGGCTGGCCGCGCGGTATCCGCAGACGTTCGCGATCGCGACCAGTGCTGCGGAGGTCGAGGCGGCACGCGCATCCGGACGCATCGCGTCGCTGCTCGGGGCAGAAGGCGCGCACAGCATCAACGACTCGCCCGCTGTGCTGCGGATGCTCGCGCGCCTTGGCGTGCGCTACCTCACGCTGACGCACCTGCACAACACCAGTTGGGCAGACTCGGCGACGGATGCGCCGGCTCACCGTGGGCTGACCGGGCGCGGCGCGGACTACATTCGCGAAATCAACCGGCTCGGGATGCTCGTGGATCTGTCGCACGTTTCGCCTGCGACCATGCATGCCGCGTTGGACGTCACGGACGCGCCCGTAATCTTCAGCCACTCGTCGTGCCGGGCGCTGTCCGATCACCCTCGCAACGTGCCAGACGACGTGCTGAGCCGCTTGCGCGACAACGGCGGCGTAATCATGGTGGCGTTCGTTCCGCAGTTCCTCAGCGAGGAGTATGCAGCGTGGTTCACCGGCCCGCGCACTTCTCCAGCGCCGCTCGTCACGGTGTCAGACGTAGCGGATCACGTCGAGCACGCGCGCGCCGTTGCCGGTATCGAGCACGTCGGGCTCGGGGGAGACTTCGATGGAACGGATGAGTTCCCGCTCGGACTCGAGGGCGTCGACGGCTATCCCACCCTGCTTCAGGAGCTCGTGCGGCGCGGATGGGGCACAACTGAAGTTGCGGCGATCGCAGGCCTCAACACGCTGCGGGTGCTGCGTGAAACGGATGCGGCGTTCGCGGAAGCGGGCGCCAGGCATCCGCAGTTGGTGCTCTGATCGCGCGCTTCAGGGGCGAACGACCGGAAGGGTCGGTAATCGAAGCGGCCTGCCCAGCGCAGCGGCGCCGGAGGGCGCCGACACCGGACCCGCAGGTTGAAGACCCCCGGCATGCAGGCCCCCGGCTTGCAGGCCCCCGGCTTGCAGGCCTCCAGCCGTGGTGAGGACAGTGCCGGTCGCGATCGTGCCGATGTTGCCGATGGTGAGATTTTCGTAGACCCATTTCAGTTTGAGCCAGCCGATCACTGGGAACGGTTGGGCGTTGTCGACCGTCACGGATGAGCGTGGCAGGTCTGCGAGGTTGGTGAACGGCACGACTTGCGCCGCGGGGCTCGGGTCGTTCGGCCCGTTGTAGCGACGCACGTAGATGTCCGCTTCTCCGAGTCCGAAGCGAGACTGCCAGGCCTTGACCACATCGATCAGCAGCGAGGTGAGGCCGCTCGTGCCACCCGGGATCTGCGCGACCAGGCTGTCGATCGTGTATTTGTCGAGCGTGTTGGGCAGCTCAGGCAACGCAGGAAGCCCCACACTGTTCAGCGCGAGGATCACGACGACGGCGTTCGGATCGGCGGGAGATTGCTGCACCTGCACGCCGCACGCATTGTTCACGGTGAAGCTGTAGCTGCACTCGAGGTGTACGCGGTCCTGAATTCGTCTCGCCGGCGCGGTCGCAATCACCGCAGGGCGCACGGTGAACGCGATCAGCTGGATTCCGTCGAACGATTTCGCGAACACCGGAGGATATGCCTTGATGTCGCCCAGCGTTTCCGCGATGTTCTGGAGATAGTCGCCGAGCGCGAGCCCGGTGGAACTTCCGTCGGTGAAGTGCTGCGCAGCTTGGTACGGGCGGCTCCACAGTTGCAGCAGTGTGGTGGCGTTGCCGTCAGGATAGGCAGGCGAGTCCTGGTCGTTGACCGCACGGGCGCGGGCCATCACGAGAGGCGGATGGATTTCGGTGTGGAAGTCGGAGTGGCCTGCGTCGACGATCCACCGGCCGTACAACGCAATCCGATCCCCGGACTCGGGCCGGTACGTCGGCGGCACGAGCGCGCCGTCGACCTCGAGTCCGAGAATGCCGGGAGGTGCAGGAAGGCCGGCGCGGCGAGCATCCGGCCAGCCCGCGGCATACGGACCCGCCGGGTCACGGTTCGACGCGGCAAGCAGAGCGTCATACTCGGTGTCCGGTACGATCGCGAACTCGAAATCGGGCCCGAACGGATGCGTGAACGGCAGGTCCGCTCCGGACATCTCCGGGGTGACGGCGAAGCCGGCGATACCGACCTCATCATCCTGCTCGAGCGTCGGGTTGAGCACGGAAACCCACTCCATGGAGTGAGCGGACGATCCGTCGAATGTTGTGCCGCCGACCAGCGCCGACGACCAGTCGGCCGCGCTGGTGTCGAATGCGGGGTCCACGAACGAGGACCCGTCCAGTTTGGAGATCTGGAGCAGCTGGGGCAGTGGGCCCGGTGACACGACGGGCGGACCGACCGGCTGCGTGCCCGTTGCGCGAGGAGCTTCCCAGTGACCGGGCACATACTGCCCGTTGGCGAGGCTCCCGCGCGCCCACACGACGTGGGTCGTATCGGTGACGCCCGTGCCGTGGTTGAACGACTGGATGTCTCGCGCAGACGCGAAGACTGAAACGTACGAGACCAGGTCGCCGAGGCCCATGACGCCCAGGTCAGGGCAGTCTTCGAGCAGGTCGACGGATCGACCGAATCCGCCGCTTGCATCCGCATTTTCATAGAGCACGGCCACGAAGCCGGTCGCGACCCGGATCGACGAGACGGCGTCTGCCAGGCCTGCACCAGCGAACAACTGATGCTCACCCACATCGAGATCGAGACTGGCTCCCGCATAGCCAGGATCAGCGTAAAGGCTCACAATCATGGGCTATCACCGCTCACCCGGGCTGTCCGAGCGCACGAACCCTGCGCCAACTGTGCCGCGCGGCCAGAGCGAAAAACGCGGTGACGACGGCGAGCGCGATTGGGATGGCCCACTCAAGAGCCCCGCTGCCGTGATCTGGATCAAAACCGAACGCCTCGATCCATTGCGGCCAGATTGCTGCCAGCGCCGCCAGAACGGCTGATAAGCCGGCCAATCCAGCCAACACGATTGTGCGTCGTTGGGATCTCATCTGCATCACCACACCTTTGTCATTCCACGGTGGCGGCGACCTATGTCGTCGAGATTGCCCACCATTATCAACGCGCTTTTTACGCGTCGCAAGAGGCAAAACGCGAGCGGATGGGCAGCCAGTGGACGAACGACTCGTGGCGAGCTTTGCAATGATCGACAAGCTGACGACCGTGCGTCGAACGAACATTCGCACTCGGGTCGGCAAACTCACTCCGGCTCAGCTGGTTGACCTCGAGCGATTGGTTCTGGTCTTCCTGGGGTTTGCCGGTTGAGTCCGCTGCTGCGGCGCGCCGTCTGTGCGTTGG
This sequence comes from Rathayibacter sp. SW19, assembly GCF_030866825.1. Lineage (NCBI taxonomy): Bacteria > Bacillati > Actinomycetota > Actinomycetes > Micrococcales > Microbacteriaceae > Rathayibacter > Rathayibacter soli. Next base: position 3,626,948 of record NZ_CP133020.1, on the reverse strand, counting down.
CCCCCGTGTTTCGTGAAACTGCGCCCGGCCACGTGCTCCGCTACTGCCGCAGCGGCGTGAGCCGTATCTCTTTCGCGAGCGCGTACGCGGTCGGCTGATCGCTTTCGTCCGCGACGAACACCCGGCCGATGACAAGCACGGAATTGTGCGGCGAAGAAATCTGCGTCAGATCACTGCCGACGCTTCCCGTCCAGCCTGGCCCGCTGAGAATGAAGTCGCCCGCCTTGGTCCCCGTCGTCCGTTTGCCGACGTAGGCGAAATTGGCGCTACTCGACGGATCGGTGAACTGCAAGCTGTAATACCTGCCCGCCATGTCCGGCACATGCAAGACCTGCGGTCCCTTGCGCAGATCGAGCCAGCCGGCGAGGTAGAGCACGTCGTCGGTTCCCGTTCCCATCAAGCTTCCGGTCGAAGCCGATGCCGAGGAGATGTTGGGCTCGGCATACAGGCTGTTGACCGGGATCGGTCCGCCGCTGAAACCGCGACGCAGGATCGCTCTCTTGAAGCCGCCGATCGTGATGCGCGGCCAGACGTAGATGAAAACTGCTGCGCCGAGCACCCAGACGACCACTGCCGCCACGGCGAGCGGGATGATCGCGCTCCAGCCGCCCGCCAACCGCTGGTAGATGACCCATGCAAAGATCGCCAGGATGACGATCGTGATGGGATAGCCGTATTTCAGAATCAGCCGGTTCATGCCGCTGCGCCTTGATGCTGAGCCTTGACGACCGGGGGCACGCGATACGTGCCATCGACAACTGCTGGGCCTGGAAGATAGGCACGCAGCATCAGCTTGAATGTGCCGGCCGGAGTCGGCAGCCAGTTCTCTTCGTGCCCGGCAGGAGCGTTTCGCTGCAGGTAGATGGCGATCGACCCGTCGGAGCTCCGCGTGAGCTGCGAACGGTCGTTGAAACTCGAGCGACCCATCGGATTGCTCACCATGTACCCGACTGAATCCGTCACCGTGAGAGACCAGAAGGCGTCGTTCGGCGGCAACTGGCCAGCCGGAAACTGTAGAACGTACTCATTCCTCCCGTTCAAGGTTTGCCCTGACTCATCGACCGTGGTCGTCCAGTAGGCGGCCTCTTCGAACGCGTTGACGGCAGGAAGCGCTTTGGCACACGCGGCTCGCACAAGGATTCCGTTGTCGGGCTGGCCCGATCGTCGGATCGACCGCCAGCCGTTCACGGTTGTCGTGATCGACCTGGCCACGCTGTTCAAGACGACGACGGCCGTCAAGAATGCCAGCGTGGCGCCGATAATCACACCTTGTACGACACCGGAGTGCGCGATCCAGTCGAGGACAGTTGCCATGTTCGCACACTAGCCGCACTCGGCGCCGTGTGCAGGTCTGCACCTGGAATCGCGAAGTACGACGGCTCAGGACTCCGCGAGATACCGCACGACCGCCAGCACCCTGCGATGTGCATCGGAGTCGATCGGTAGGTTGAGCGCGTCATAGATTCTCGAGGTGTGCTGCACCACAGCCTTCTCGGTGATGAACAGCTGCGCGGCGATCTTCACATTGCTGTCGCCTTCCGCCATCAACGCCAAAACTTCCTGCTGCCGCCGAGTGAGCGATCCGATTGCCCCGTCCGAAAGCTTCGCACGAGCAACCAGCATCGCGATCACATCAGGGTCGAGCACGGTGCCCCCACTGGCGACCCTGCGCAGGTCGCCCAAGAAGCGGTCGATGTCCGCGATCCGCTGCTTCAGCAGGTATCCGACACGTCCGGTCTGGCCGTTCAGCAACTCCCGCGCGTAGCGTCGCTGCACGTGCTGGGAGAGCACCATTACCGCAATCTCCGGATGGTCGCGGCGAATTCGCAATGCACAGACGAGTCCCTCGTCTGTGTGCGTGGGCGGCATCCGAATGTCCGTGACGACCAGCTCCGGCCTGTGCTGTTCCACGGCATCGTCGAGGCTCGCGGCGTCACCGGTGACGGCGACGACATCGAGTCCTCCCTCTTGAAGCACGAGTTGCAGGCCGTGCTGCAGCAGCACCTCGTCTTCGCCGATCACGACGCGCATGGCACCTCCACGACCACGGGCAGTACCAAAACGTCCTCGATTCCAGTTCAAGCGTACTCGGGGCCGCACACGTTGCCGGGGTCGGTTGGTCTCGTCGACACCACCCTCAGGCACCGCCGGCCTGTCGACGACCGAACGAAGCACCTCACTTGACTGCCACGACATCAGACCGCGTGCTACTGCGTCGACGGCCGCACCGCGGGTGCCCGATTCGCCGGAACGATGTTGGTTCCTTGCGATCGGAACGATCGGTTCGGCTATCCGTTCTCGGCCATCCGCATTGCCCGTTCGTCGGCATGGAATTCCCATGGCGCCTGCGGCAGCACCTCGCCGGATTCGAGCAGTGTTTTGAGATTCGAGAGCACGGCCGGCCAACCCTGCCCGATGTTCTCCAACTCCTGCACCGTGCGCAACTGGGTGTGGCTGAGGGTGAGCTTGACGATCTCGCCCCCAGGCTCGATATCGAAGCTGACCACGCTCGCCTCGAATGTGGGGTTCTCGAGCTGCTTCGGGTCGTCGAAGCTGAACGAAAGACGACGCGGCCGGTCGGCTTCGAGAATGACCCCTCGCGCATCGACGATGCCGGAGCCGTCCACGCGGACATGTTCGACGGTGCCGCCGACCGCCCAATCCGAGACCTGGGAGTGGCCCCAGAACTGTGCGGTGGCTTCTGGATCGGTCAGCGCACGCCAAACATCATCCGGCATCGCCCGGATGTAGATGGTGTACACATATGCCGGAACCTTGCCTACTGTCGTCTCGGTCATCGCGATCTCCTCTGCTCGGTTCTTGATGGAGTCAAGCGCGCTCAGACGCGGCTCCTCGAATTTCCAGATCCAGCGAGTTTGGATCTGGCGGATGGGGACGGGATTCAGATAGTGCAGTTTTCGCCGACCATCGCGCACTGAGGTGACAAGGTTTGCCGCCTCAAGTAACTCGAGGTGCTGGCTCGCGGATTGGCGCCGCATCTCGAGGCTTTCACAGAGTTCGGTCACGGTGAGCCCTGACCGCTCGTGCAACATGTCGAGAAGCCTGCGCCGACTCGGATCGGCGAGTGCCTTGAATACCGTGTCCGCATCCATCAACCCATTATGCAGGTATTTACCTGCATAATGTCAAGACTATCGCAAATCCTGGCAGGCCGCTGCCGGCGCTTGTGACGTCAGGGTCGGGGTCAGAGAACCAGCGCAGGTGCAGTTCATCGGTGTGTCCTGCGCGAATAGTTCTGGTGCCGGCTCGAAGGCAACCGGGGCCGACTGTTTCAACGCCGCATCGAGCCGGGACGACCGGGCAAGCGGAGTCGCCCGTCGTGCGCAGCGCGAGAACCGTGATCGTCGAACTTTTCGCAGCAACCGGATGCCGTTGGTTGCGTCGAGCTTGGGGATGGGTTCGTCGTCGGGGCTGAGCGTGGGCGCGGCTGCGCGGCTGAGGCGCTTCGTGTGTTGGGTGCGTTCACCGGTCGCCGCGGCGCTTTGATGGTGCAGGCAGACGCTGAGGTGGACAACGTCGCGTCCCGGCGAGTGCTGTTGAAGGTCGGCTCCGCGGAGTTGATCGGTCGGCTGCGTTGGCGCACTTCCGCAGAGAACTATTAGGTTGGGCGGCGGGTTCCGGACCGCGTCCAGGGCAGACGTTAATACGAGCATGGTGCGTACAAGCGTCTATACACATTCGAACATAACTACGACAAATGTGGTAAACTATCCGTATGACGTTGGTATCACAGCAGATTCGTGAAGCCGCTGACGCGGTGGCGGGTTCGCTTGCTGCGCGTGAAGCGGACCTGGGCGGTGCGGTCTCCTCGTCGGAGGTGCTGTCCCGGTTTGACGATGCCGATTTGCGGAGGTTTCTCACCGATTCGGCGGCTCTTCGTTCCGGGACTGATGCGCTGATCGCCGCTGCTGCGGGGGTGGTTGCCAAACGTTCTGATCGTCAACTCGGGTATCAGGGTTTGGCCGCGCGCAGCGGGCATCGCTCGGCCGCGGAACTGGTGCAGTCGATCACCGGCTCGACCAAGGGTGAGGCGTGGCGTCAGGTGCGCCTGGGAACCGCGATGGGTGAGGTCGATGACGCGAGCCGGCTCGCCGAACCGAACACCGCCGATCCGAACTCCGGCGATGCGAACACGGACGATGCGAACCCTGACGATCCGGTGGCCGGGGTCGTGGAGACTGTGCCTGTCGTGCTGCCGTGGTCGGAGCCGATCACCCGCGCGGTCGCCGAGGGTCGTCTGACGTCGGAGGGCGCCTGTGCCATTCTGAAAGGACTCGGCACGCCGAACAAGCGGTGCGACGGGGAGATGCTGCGTCAGGCCGCCGAAGACGTGATCGCCGAGGCGGCAGGAGACAACGCTGACGACCTACTCAAGAAGGCGCGTTGGGCGCGCGACCGGATTGATCCGGTCGGGGTGAGCATGCGGGCGCAGGAACGGTATGAGGCACGCAAGTGCACCTTTCACCGCAATTCGCGGGGCGCGCGCACGGCATGGATCGAGTTCGATGACGAATCGGCGGCATGGGTCGACTCGGTTGTTGCCGCGAGGATGCGGCCGCGACGTGGTGGGCCACGCTTCGTCGACAAAGACGAGGCAGCCAAGGCGCAACAACTGGTCGAGGACCCGCGCACCGACGATCAGATCGTCTTCGACCTGCTGATGGACACGTTGCGGGCAGGCACACTTGCCGACCCGACGATCGCGTTCGGCACCCTGCAGCCCGGCCTGCGCGTGATCACCACCCAGGAAGCACTCCACACCACAGACGAGAACGGCAACCTGACAGGAACCGGGTTCCTGCTCGAGACCGGTGAAGCGGTCCCACCAGCACTGCTGGAACGCATCATCTGCGACGCGGGCAGCCGTCAGATCATTGTCGATGAACACGGCGGCCCGTTGGATGTCGGGCGGGAGCAACGCTTGTTCACCGCCAGACAGAAGATCGCGTTGTGGTATCGCGATGGCGGATGCATGGATCCGCTCTGCGGTGGAACCTCCCGACATCTAGAAGCCCACCACATCGACCAGTGGCACGCCGACCACGGAAAAACCGACATCGCCGACGGAGTATTACTCTGCCGTTTCAGCCACATGCTCATCCACAACCAGGGCTGGAAAATCATACGCGAGGGCACCACCTACTGGATGATCCCACCACCGGAATACGACCCCGAACGCAAACCACTCCGAATGCGCAGCCGCGCCACCTGGCGACAACAACCCCGAACCGGATAACCCACACGACGTGACCAAAACGGCGCGATCCAGACGGCGTGACTCGGATGGCGTGATGCAGGCGGCGTGATCCAGACCGCGTAATGCAGACGGAGCGATCCGGCCCGCGCGATGCAGACGGAGCGACCCGGATCGCTCGACGCAGCCGGCCTCGAGGTGCGCTCGCGCAGCGTCACCGACCGTCGCAGTCAAGAACTCAGGGTGACGGATGCCGGTACATCACTGCTCGTACAGCTGCGCTCGGCGGCCGAGGCGCAGGACGCAGACATCGCGGAGGGGCTCGATGTGTCCGAACGTGCTCGACAGTGAAAGGTTCATCGTGACCATTCGCCCAGCCGTTGATCTTCCCGCCGAACACGTGTATTGTGTACCGGCCGCAAGCACCGTCCGCCGCGTGTGCACACCCCACAAATGTCAGTGGTTACTGCCATGCTGAGATCTGCGCGGTTCATCGCTTGTTCCGCGACAAGCCCACGACTCCACGAAAGAGACCATGCTCGGAAAACTCCTCATCCGCTATTTGAAGCCGTACCGCTGGCTGCTCGGCGGTGTGCTGTTGTTCCAGTTCGCGTCGGCGATGGCATCCCTCTACCTGCCCAGCCTGAACGCAGACATCATCAACAAGGGCGTCGCCAAGGGCGACGTGAACTACATCTGGTCAACCGGCCTGGTCATGCTCATCATTTCGCTCGGACAGATAGCGTGCGCGATCGTCGCCACGTACTTTGCAGCCAAATCCGCGATGCTGATGGGGCGGGACATCCGCGACGGTGTCTTCGAACGGGTCAGCGCATTCTCCGAACGCGAGGTGTCGCAGTTCGGGCCCGGCTCACTGATCACCCGCAACACGAATGATGTGCAGCAGGTGCAGATGTTGGCCATGATGGGCGCCACAATGCTGGTCAGCGCCCCGATGCTGGCGATCGGCGGCATCATCATGGCGCTGCGCCAAGACATCGGGCTCGCCTGGCTGATCGCCGTAGCCGTGCCCGCCCTGTTGATCTTGGCCGGCCTCATCATCAGCCGCATGGTGCCGCTGTTCCGCCGCTACCAGAAGAAGCTCGACGCCGTGAACCGGATCATGCGCGAGCAGCTCACCGGCATCCGAGTGGTGCGCGCGTTCGTGCGAGAAGACATCGAGTCCAAGCGGTTCCGCGGGGCCAATTACGACATCATGGTGATCGGCCGCAAGGTCGGCGAACTGTTCGTGTTGCTGTTCCCACTGGCCATGCTCGTGCTGAACGTGACGGTCGTCGGCGTGATCTGGTTCGGTGGTATCCGCGTCGACAACGGCGACATCCAAGTCGGCACGTTGTTCGCGTTCATGGCCTACATCATGCAGATCCTGATGGGCGTCTTGATGGCCAGCTTCATGACGATCATGATCCCGCGCGCGGCAGTCAGCGCTGAACGCATCAGCGAGGTACTGGCCAGCACCTCAACACTGGCACGACCGGCGGATGCCGTCACCACGTTCCCGACACCGGGCACCGTCGAATTCCGCGACGCCGGCTTCAGCTACCCTGGGGCAGAAAATCCGGTGCTGGCCGGGGTGACCTTCGCGGCGGCCCGTGGCGAGACCGTCGCGGTCGTCGGATCGACCGGCGCTGGCAAGACCACGCTCGTCTCGCTCATTCCCCGCCTGTTCGACGTCACGGCGGGCAGTGTGCTCGTTGGCGGCGTCGATGTGCGACGGGCCGACCTCGACGTGCTGTGGAACGGAATCGGTCTGATCCCGCAACGGCCGTTCCTGTTCACGGGCACAGTGGCCTCCAATCTGCGCTTCGGTCGGGAAGACGCCACGGACGAGGAGCTGTGGCACGCGTTGGAGATCGCGCAGGGCCGTGACTTCGTTGCAGACATGCAGGGCGGGCTGAACGCCCGCATTTCCCAGGGCGGCACCAACGTCTCCGGCGGGCAGCGCCAGCGGCTCGCGATCGCTCGCGCCATTGTGCACGCACCCGATGTGCTCGTGTTCGACGATTCGTTCTCTGCGCTCGACTTGACGACGGATGCCCGACTGCGGCAGGCGCTCTGGCGTGAGCTCCCCGACGTGACGAAGATCGTCGTCGCCCAGCGCGTATCGACCATTGCAGACGCCGACCGCATCGTCGTGCTCGACGCGGGCGGGATGGTTGGCCTCGGAACGCATGATGAGCTTCTTAAATCGTGCGAGACCTACCAGCAAATCGTCCAATCGCAACTCGGAGTGGAGGCACAGGCATGAGTACCAGCACCCCGACTCCGCTCTCCGAAGAAGAGCAGCTCGAACTCGACCTCGCCGAACAGGCCCGACAAGGCGCCGACGACTGGATGAGTGTCAAGCCCGGCAAGGCCGCCAATTTCGGTAAGAGTTTCGGCCGCCTGATCGGCCTGCTCAAGCCGCACGCTGTGGCGTTCACGTTCGTGTCGTTCCTGGGTGCGATCGGTGTCGTCCTGTCCGTCATCGCTCCGAAGGTGCTCGGGCAGGCGACCAACATCATCTTCGAAGGCGTCATCGCGAAGAACCTGCCTGCGGGCACGACGCAGGCGCAGGTCGAAGCGGGGCTGCGGGCATCCGGTCAGACAGATCTGGCGAACATGCTCTCGGCCATGAAGCTGACTCCGGGCCAGGGCGTCGATTTCGTGCAACTGTCGCAGGTGCTGTTCATCGTGCTCGGCCTCTACTTCGTTGCCGCAATCCTGAGTTGGCTGCAGGGCTATGTGATCAACATCATCATGATGACGACGATGTACCAGTTGCGCGAAGACGTCGAGGCGAAGATCAACAAGATGCCGCTGAGCTACTTCGACAAGGTGCAACGTGGCGAATTGATCTCCCGGGTGACGAACGACATCGACAACATCACGCAGACCATGCAGCAGTCGTTGTCGACGGCCGTCACGAGCGTGCTGACCGTGGTCGGTGTGTTGATCATGATGTTCTCGATCTCGTGGCAGCTGGCCCTTGTCGTGCTTGTGAGCCTGCCGCTGATGGCCGTGATCTTCGGAGTTATCGGGCCGAAGTCGCAGAAGGCGTTCGGAATCCAATGGCGCAAGGTCGGCCGCCTGAACGCCCGCGTCGAAGAGTCCTTCTCGGGCCATGCTCTTGTGAAGGTCTTCGGGCGAGAGCAGGATGCCCTCACCAACTTCAAAGCGGAGAACGAGGAGTTGTACAAGGCGTCGTTCAAGGCGCAGTTCCTCTCCGGCATCATGATGCCCGCGATGATGTTCATCGGCAACCTCACCTACGTCGGCATCGCGGTGCTCGGCGGGCTGATGGTCGCCAGCGGCCAGTTGCGGCTCGGCGATGTGCAGGCCTTCATCCAGTACTCGCAGCAGTTCACGCAGCCGCTGTCCGAGCTCGGCGGCATGGCCGCCGTCATTCAGTCCGGCACAGCGTCGGCCGAGCGCGTGTTCGAGATGCTCGACGCCGATGAGCAAGATCCGGATGCCGCGGACGCGCCGGCTCCGCTCGACGGTGACGGCACGATCCAATTCGAGGGCGTGCAGTTCGCATACTCGCCTGAGCGTCCGCTCATCCGGGATCTGTCATTCAATGTTGAGCCCGGTCAGACCGTCGCCATTGTGGGTCCGACAGGTGCAGGCAAGACAACACTGGTCAACCTGATCATGCGGTTCTACGAGTTGAACGGCGGCCGCATTCTGCTCGACGGGCAGAACATCGCGGACCTTCGCCGCAATGACGTGCGTTCGCGCACCGGGATGGTGCTGCAGGACCCCTGGCTGTTTGCAGGATCGATCCGCGAAAACATCCGTTACGGTCGCCAGGACGCAACGGATGACGAGGTGATCGAGGCAGCGAAGGCCACCTACGTCGACCGGTTCGTGCACTCGCTGCCGGAGGGCTACGACACGGTGCTCGACGAGGATGCCTCGAATGTGTCCGCAGGCGAGAAACAGCTGATCACGATCGCGCGCGCGTTCGTGGCACGGCCGAGCATTCTGATCCTCGACGAGGCAACGAGTTCCGTCGACACCCGCACTGAGCTGCTGTTGCAGCACGCGATGGCGGCATTGCGGCAGGGTCGGACCTCGTTCGTGATCGCGCACCGTTTGTCGACCATCCGCGACGCAGACCTCATCCTGGTGATGGAACAGGGTGACATCGTCGAGCAAGGTACTCACGCCGAGCTGATCGAGCGCGAAGGAGCCTATTGGCGGTTGTACAACTCACAGTTCGAGCAGGCTGCCACCGACCTGGACGCGGAGGAGGCGGTGCACGAAGGCCCGCAAGGCGAAGCCGAGCACGGTGGTGCGACCGCCGCTGACGATTCCGATGTGGCCTTGGTTGAGTAATTCGGTGAAGTAATTCGGTTGGGTAATTCGGCTGAGTAACTTGGTGGAGTAGTTCGGTCGATTGGTTCGGTTGAGTAATTCGGCTGTCAGGGGAATGATCGCCGCGCACCAGTGCGGCCGGAGCCGCAGATTCGCGAGGTGGATCGATGGCACGAATGACGTATCAGGTGTTTGACGAGCTGTGCGCGAGCCTGATCGGCACGCTACGCGGCACGGTGTTGGAGGTGGGTGCCGGCCGTGGCGCGAACTTCGATGCGCTCGATTCGAGTGTGCGCTGGATCGGACTTGAGCCGAATGAGCGTCGCCGTCGCGACCTGCGACGCAACGCACTGGCCGCGAAGCAGCGTGAACTGCCACTCGCCGCGAGTTGCGAGGAGATTCCGCTCGGCGATGACAGTGTGGATGCCGTTCTCGGCACGTTCGTGCTGTGTTCGGTCTGCGATCTCGATCGCTCGCTTGCGGAGATCATGCGCGTGCTCCGACCTGGCGGTAGTTTCGTCTTCTGTGAACATGTGGCAGCGCCGCCAGGAACAGGAAAGCGCTGGCTGCAAGGGGTGATCACTCCGATCACGGTTCGCATCGACCACGGCTGCCACTGGGACAGACCGACCGCAGCTGCAATTTCGGCTGCAGGCCTCGTCACGACGCAAATCGACAGTGTCGACGTTGCCGGCACGTCGTGGACCCCAGCAACACCCTGCATTGTCGGGATGGCCCGCAATGTGTGACGCCCGCCCATTCAGTCGGCGCTGGCCAGCCGGCGCTGGTTAGTAGGCGCTATTCAGCCGCCGCTTGTCAGCACTTGGTTCGACGGGATCAACGAGATCGAGCCGGCCGTCACACCGACGAGCCCGAGATTGACGCGCAGCAGTGAGGCCGGCACCACGGTGTCCGGTGGCGGGGTTGCCGCCCCCAGAGTGAATGGTTTGCCGTTGAGAAGGGTTGCTGTGACCGAATCGACATAGACCTGCACGTTCCCGCGAAGCTCCATTGTGCCGGCGTCGGAGATGAGCGCCGGCCCCGTCGCCTTGCGGACGTTCAGGTGGAAATCCTTGATCACGATGTCATCGGCGGTGAGTTTGAGCACCGGGGTTCTGCTTCCGTTTGCGAGCGGCACCGTCACGAAGCTCACAGAGTGCAACCCGGCGAACGAGATCGACGACCCGGTCAACTGCGCGGCAGGGAGCGTGAATGTCGGCGCGCTCGTGTCCGGCACGGCCGGTGCACCGCTGGTCGCGGCAGTCCCCGACTCGCCCGGCGTTGCGGCCGGCAACGTCGGCGTCGGCGACACGAGTCCGGACCCGGGCAACCCCGGCAGGTTCGGAAGGCGGGGTGAGGCCGGAGCGCTCGGAGACGGCTGGGCGGTCTGCGACGGAGCCGGCGACGGGCATGGCAGTAAGAGCGGGATGCACAGCCCAGTCGGAACGGATGCCGGTGCCGGCGTCGCACCGATTCCGCTGAGTCCGACGAGCAAACAGACGGCGACCAGCACGCCGCCTCGCCCTCGGTTACCCGTTCGCGGTGCTCTGCTCATTCGGCCTGCTTTGCCGGCATCCACGCCACGATCAGGATGCCGCCGACGGCTCCAAGCAGCATCCCGATGATGAATCCGCCGAGATTCACGCCGATCAGCGAGTACACCGCGATCGCAAGCGACAACACTCCATAGAAGATCCGATGCGTCGGCATGAGAATCACAAGCACGCCGAGCAGTACGAGCAGCACGGGGATGATGGTCGACTGCAGCCCCTCGATGCCGAGTTGCACGTGCAGATTGCCGATGTCGAGCTGTCCGGAGAAGAAGATCTCGACGCCGGACAGTACCGTGAGTGTGCCTCCGACGAACGGCCGCTTTCGTGCCCAGGCGCGGAATGCGTGCCACCATCCGGAGTTCGTGTCTACCGCGCCTCGGTGCGCTGCCGGCTCAGAGCCGCCTGGGGTGTCGCCGCCTGCGGTGCTCAGAAGCATCCTTTTGACCCGTCGGTTAGTTGCAGGTGCATGCCGTTGAGCGTGAACACGGCGGCCTGGGTGCTCCAGGCGGTCTGCTGGAGGTTGCTGATCTTGACCGTATCGGCGTCTTGTGCGAAGTCACCGGCCGCGCCTTTGCTTGCCGTGTTCACGGTCGAGGCGTCGACGCCGATCCGGATGTTGTTGAACGAAGCATCCCCTCGGAGGTCGGTCATGCCGATCTGCAAATCCGTCGCGGTGGCTGGGGTGCCGCCGCCGCCCGCTGTGATCAGGAGGCCGACTTTGCCGAGTGGAGTGTTCGCTACGACGGACTGACACAGGTCCGCCAGGCTGGCCGAGCCGATGTTCGCGATCGCGACCGGATGCGGGTGTCCGGCCGTGTCGTTCGCAACGCCAGCGTACTGGGAGAAACTCGTGCCGTTCAGTTGCGAGGCCGAGATCTGGAATTGACTGCCCGACACTGCGAACGAGACCGGCACGGCGCCGTTGGCGACCCCACCCATCAGCAGTGCGGAGACAAGCCCGACCGGAATTGCGGTGAGCACGATTCTCCCGCTGTGTGTGCTCGTGAGCTTGCGGAATTGCATAGATCCTCCTCGATCCGGCGAGCATGATGTGCTGCAAACGCTGCGCGTTCCTGCCCCCATTCGGGTGACACTGCATACGCCCCGACAAGGAGCATATTAGTTATTGACGCAATGTCAATAGTGTTGGGTCGATGGTGTTGACGAAAAGTCAATACGGTCGACCGTGGGCAGCTAGGCTCTCAGCATGGACGTGGATCGGCGCACCCGCTTGGCACCGGACGAGCGTCATGCCCAGCTGGTGGCGATCGGCGTGGCATTCCTGGTGGAAAATCCGCTGGACGCGCTTACCATTGAGGAACTGTCCGAGCGGGCAGGCGTTTCCCGCGGGCTGCTGTTCCACTACTTCGGCTCCAAGCAAGGCCTTCATCGAGAAGTCGTGCGCACAGCGCGCGACAGCATGCTGCGCGCCACCGAACCGCTCGCGGAGCTTGCTCCGCTAGATCGACTCCACGACACGCTGGTGCGGATTGTGCAATTCGTGCGTGACCACAGGGGCACCTTCTACTCGCTGGTGCGCGGCGTGGCCAGCGGCGCCACCGAAGTGCGCGAGGTCGTGGAACAAGCTCGCCTGCTCCAGGCCGAACGCGTGATCGCCGTTAGCCTGGAACTCGGCATCGCTGACTCCGAATTGCTGCGAATCGCGCTTCGCTCCTGGGTGTCGTTCGCCGAAGAGGTGCTCGTCGAGAGCGCGCTCGGAACCGACATGCGCTCAGAGCACATCGTCTCCTTCCTGGAACGAACTGCGATCGCGGTCGCGGACACAGCCGCCTACCCGGTCGCATCGTCTGTCGCATCGGCGGTCGCTCAGCCGCCACCGCCGGACTGACGGTTCACTCGCCGCGGGCGCCGCACTCGTTCAGCATGTCGGCGAAGTCCCAAGCGAAGGTGTGCACGTCGCCCGGCCACCGAGCGGACAGGTACCGGCCGTCGCGCACGACGAACGCAGGTCGGGAGTCGGTGGCGGTGTCGCGAACGCGACCGCTCGACTTGGCGGCGGCATCCGGCCCGCCGGGGTCGACATCCAGAAAGTCCGCGGAATCCGCAAGCGCCCGGGTGACCTCTGCTTGCACAGACATGTACCCGATGGGTCGGCCGGCGCCGTCCGGGTAGGTGCGGTAGTAGCCGGGGTCCCAAAAACGTGCGACGCGGGCAACGCGCCAGGCGGCGGACTCCAGACTCCAGGTCAACGCGGTTGTGCGTCGGCCGCGAAGCACCGATTCGCCGGAGGTCGGATCGTGGCTTCTGGCGGCGAGCAGCACCCCGTGGCAGATGGCGGCGACGGGAAGTTCACGAGTGAACGCATCGCTGACGACCCGCTGCAGGAGGCTGCTTTCCAGGTACTCGCGCATGCCGCGGGCGCGATGGCCGCCGGGCAGCAACAGGCCGTCGAACTCCGAGTGCTCGAGCTGGTTCCACGGCAGCGGCCGGCGAAACTCCGGCGACGCGAGCATGTTCGCATAGTCGGCTCGCGCGTCGGCGTTCGTGCGCAGCACCCGCCCGACGACGCTGAAACGGCGCAGTCTTGGAATGAAACCCCACACGTCCAGCCCGCGCCCGGTGAGCATCATCTCGTCGCCCGCAGATTCGCTCCCGTCGGGTGTCGCGAACTGCACCGTGTGCCCGCGCGCGGTGAGCACACGCCAACTGACGGCGACCTCCGAAGGATCGAAATCACGTGAAGGAAGCGGGATAAGCACGCGAGCCATACCGATATTGTGGGCCGCGATTGTCTGCCACGACAGGCGCACAGGTGCCGGTCTGCGCGCCAAAGGCCATCCAAACCGGCCGACTAGCGCGAAACCCGCGCGGATTGCCAGGATATTTCGCGCAGCACACGTAGGGTGGCGGTGTGTGGCGAGTCGATCGAAAACAGGCGGATGACGACCTGTCCCGTGATGACGGGTCGCGCGACGCCCTCGACCTGCGCAATACCACGTCTCCACAGACCGTCAGCCTGGGGGATCCGACCGTGATGGCAGGTAATATCGCCGAGCCGGTGTGGCAGCGTTGGCGTGAAGAATTGGCCGCGCTCGGTGGTCCGTCGCCGCTGCTTCACTTCGTCGACACGCCGCGAACCCGGATCGAGTTGAGCTCGACGCACCCCGGCGGCCTGCCGCAGTTCATCACCGGCAAGTCGACGCTGCTCTCCAGCCTGATCCGCGATGAGCTGGCGCTGCGTAACGCCCGCGTTGCGGCCAGCGCGATCACGGCAAAGGGCATTGAATTGCGTTCCGTGCGGGGGATCGACTCCGTGCATCTGGCGATCGGGCTGGCGGGGTGGCGCGGCAACGGCGACGAGTACACCGCTCCTGTGTTGTTGCGCCCCGTTGCCATCCGACGCTATGGGCGCGATTTCGAACTCAAGCTGCGCGGCAAGCCCTTCCTCAACCCCGAATTGGCGCGAGCTCTGCACGAGCAGTTTCAGATCACCCTCGACGCCGAGGCGTTCGTCGCTCTTGCCGTCACGAACGGCGTGTTCAAGCCGCAGCCGGTCATCGATCGCCTGCGTGGTCTGACCAGCCATCTGCCGTGGTTCAATGTGCAGCCGCGCCTGGTCGTCTCGTCGTTCGCGGATGTCGCCGGCTCGATGGCAGCGGACGCGGCCGATCTCGACTATCCGGTTCTCGACGCGATCGCCGGCAACCCGTCGGCGCGTAAGCGGGTCGAAGAGGCATTCCGCCCCGTTGAGACCGTCGGCCAGGATGCTCGCCCGCCGGCCACGGACACGCTCCTGCTTGACGCTGACGAGGAGCAGGAGAACATCGTCGCGCAGATCGGCGCAGGCAACTCGCTCGTCGTCAAGGTGCTGCCGGGCACCGGCGGCACACAGACCATAGTCAACGCTATCGGCGCGCTGGTGGCTGCACACAAGCGCATCCTGGTCGTCAGCCCGCGGCGCTCGAGTTTGGACGGCATCTCCCGCCGGCTGACGCAGGTCGGGCTGAGCGGGCTGGCCGTCGCACCGCGCACGCTTCGGCGCGACGTCATCGGGTCCATCACGCGCAACGAGAAGACCACCCAGCCTCGCGTCACCGAGGTCGATGACGCGCTTGTGCGCCTGCGCAAAGTTCTGCTCGATTACCGCGCTGCGCTCACACAGCCCGATCCGGCACTCGGCGTCAGCGTGCTCGACGCGCTCGAAGAGCTCGCGCGACTGGCACTGCTGCCAACTCCACCTGCGACGACCGCCCGGCTCGAGCGCCACTCGATCGAAGCGCTTGCGCACAACAGGGCATCGGCCGCAGACGTTCTGATCAAAGCGGCGACGCTCGGCGAATTCCGCTACGGGCCCGCCGATTCGCCGTGGTATGGGGCATCCTTCACCACGACGGCGGACGCATCCGCAGCCCACGTGCTGGCCAAGAGGCTGAACAGCACAGACCTGCCTCGACTGCTGGAGCGCGCGAACGCAGTGATCGGGCAGACCAGGATGCGGCCGTTCGAGACGATCGCGGAACTCGGCATCTACCTGCGCCTTCTCGGGGATTTGCGGGACACGCTCGACAAATTCCTTCCCGCCGTGTTCGATCGCTCGCTCACCGAGCTCATCGCCGCCACCGCCAACCGACGGGATGCCCCGCAAATGTCCGGTGCGAACCGTCGACGTCTGCGCAAACTCGCGCTCGAGTACGTGCGGCCGGGCGTGCACGTGAACGAGCTGAACGAGTCGCTGCGTCGCATCCAGAATCAGCGCACCCTGTGGCAGCGGTTCGCTGCCGCAGGCGTTCCGCCCGAGGTGCCGGTCGGGGTAGCCGACCTGCTGGTCGCCTATCAACGCGTTTCCGGCGATCTAGCGAGCTTGGATGCACCCCTGCGGCGCACCGGCACACCGCACTCCCTGCTCGGCCTGACGATTTCGCAACTGGTCTACACGCTGTCCGGTCTCGCGGCGGAATCCGAGGTGCTTGCGAACCTGCAGGAGCGCACGGCGCTACTGGCGACCCTGCGCGAGTTGAGTCTGGACCCCCTTCTCGCCGATTTGTCGCAGCGTCACGTGCCTCAGCAGAATGTCGCAACCGAACTCGAATTGGCCTGGTGGCAGTCTGTATTGGAGTTGATGCTCGGCAGCGACCGCGCGCTGCTGGGCGCCAACACGCGAGTGCTGTCGCGCCTGGAAGCCGATTTTCGCCTCGTTGACGAGGCGCACGCATCCGCCACAGGTCAGCAGCTGGCGTGGCAGCTGGCCGACACCTGGAAGATCGGTGTCGTCGACTATCCGGAAGAAGCGGATGCCTTGCGCCGGCTTCTGCGCAGCGACCGCACCACACCCCCCGCGCTTGCGGCGGCGGCACCGCACCTGGCTCGCGTGCTCGCGCCGGTCTGGTTGGCATCGCCGTACGACGTGCCCGGCCTGCCGAGCGACCTGTCGTTCGACGCGGTCCTGCTGATCGACGCCGGCGCGCTCACACTGGCCGAGAGCATCGGCGTCATCCGCAGGGCACCGCAGATCGTTGCATTCGGCGACCCGGTGACGCAGACGCCGTCGCCGTTCACCATTGCCATCTCGCAAGTCCCGGAAGATCCGCCCGAACTCGACGTCGATGCCGTACACGCCGACTCGGCGCTGGCACAGTTGAGCGAGCTGCTGCCGGTGTTCATGCTCAGCCGCAGCTATCGTGCAGGCGGCGATGACCTGGCCGAGCTGATCAATCGGCGCTTCTACGGCGGCAAGATCGAATCGCTTCCGTGGGCGGGCACCTTCCTCGGCCACGGCAGCTTGACGCTCAACTTCGTGTCAGGCGGTCATGGCATGCCCGATGAGGAGTCCGGGGCGGTCGAAAGCGTCGACGCAGAGGTGAGCAAGGTCGTTGAGCTCGTGCTCGAGCATGCGGCGAACCGCCCGCGAGAATCGCTGATGGTGGTCACCGCGAGCGCACGACACGCCGTGCGGGTGCACCAGGCGGTCTTGGCCGCATTCGCGAAGCGCAAGGATCTCAGCGACTTCATCCTCGGCGATCGGGCCGAGCCGTTCACCGTTGTCACACTCGAACAGTCTGTTGCGCAAAGCCGGGATCGGGTGATCTTCTCGATCGGATACGGGCGCACCCCTCACGGGCGCCTGCTGTCGAACTTCGGAACGCTGGCAGAGCCCGGCGGCGAACGCCTGCTCGCGGTCGGTCTCACGCGCGCGCGCCGGTCGATGGACATCGTCTCGTGCTTCCACCCCGAAGACATCGACTCGTCGCGGATGCGGCACGGTATCGTCGCACTCGCACAAGTGCTCGGCGAGGCGGCTGCGATCTCGTCGGGCGTCGACGACGTTCCCGGTGACAGCGAACCTCTCTTGATCGACCTGGCTCGCCGGCTGAAGCGACGTGGCCTCACCGTGCAACTCGGACACCGCGGCGCGCTTGCGCTCGTCGCATCGCACAACGGGCGTGCGGTCGTCGTTGAAACCGACGCGATTCTGGGTCGGGCCAGCCTACGCGAATCGCTCCGACTGCGGCCGGAAGTGCTGCGCCGGCTCGGCTGGCACTACATGCGCGTGCACAGTTTCGAGTTGTTCGGCAATCCGGAGGCGGTCGCTGCGCGCGTGGCGAAACTGATCGGGGCGGAGGACGAAACCGCAGAAGCTACCGGACCGATCGACATCCCGTCGGAGCGAATGCCTGCTGCGGGGTAGCCGGCACGCGCCGGACAGTTCGTCCGTGCGAGATAGTCTGGACGTATGGCAGAACGTTCCGCGCGCCGTTCCCGGCGCGCACACCGCCCCGGTGTACCCGGTGCTGATCCCACCCCTCGGGCAGGGCGTGCCGAGGCCGATGCCGTGCGTGCTGCCGGCGACAAAGACCAGGCCTGGGGTGACACGAACACGTCGAATGACGCGCAACTCAAGCGCGACGTGCCGCCCCACTGGGGTTAAGCGGGCACGGGGTTAACAGGCACTGGGGTCAAACAGGCGCCGGGCTAACGGCTACGGCGTGTGCTTGCCGGCGGCGGCTTCGCGGTCGGCTGCGAGCAGATCGCGGATCTCGGTGAGCATGTCGAGTTCGGTCGGCGGTGTGTCCTCGTCCTCGACCACTCCGGACTTGCGCCGGTTAGCCGCCATCAGCAGCAGGTGGTTCACGGGAAGGACGACAGCAAAGTACACCACTGCTGCAACGATGATGAACTGAATCAATGCAGCCAGGAATGCACCGAATAGAAGCTGAGCGTGCCCACCGGAAACCGTCGGGATGCTGAGAATCAGGACCGAATTGAGATCCTTGGCGTTGAACACCGCCCCGATGAGTGGATTGATGATGCCGGTGACGAGTGCGCCAATGACGACAGTGAACGCGGCGCCGATGACGACCGCGACTGCCAGATCCATCACGTTGCCACGCATGATGAATTCTTTGAATCCCTTGAGCATGAACTACCCCCTTGTTGTTTCGTCCTTTAGGACGACGACGCCGGCGTCTTCGCCGACGAAGCTGACGACGATCTGGATCCGCCGTTCGGTGAAGTTCCGGATGCCGCACCGGATGCGCCTGCCGATGTGCCAGAAGCCGAAGCCGAAGCGCCGACCGGCTCTTTCTTGCCCTTTTTGTCTTTCTTGTCGCCACCGTGTTTGTCGCCACCGTGCTTGTCGCCCTTGGCCGGGGCGAGGGCTGCATTCGATGCCCGCGAGTCGGTTCGGTAGAAACCGGAGCCGTTGAACGTGACGCCGACTGTGCCGAACACCTTGCGCAGAACACCGCCGCACGACGGGCACACCGTTAGGGCGTCATCGGAGAATGCTTGGTGGACATCGAATGCGTTTGAACATTCCCGGCACTTATATGCGTAGGTGGGCACTGGTGTTGCTCGACTTTCATTGTTGTTGGCAGTCGCATGTCGAGGCGGCGGAGCGCGCGTGCCCGCCCATCACGAGAATTGTACGATCCTGATCGGGGTGACAACGCCATCCACCGATTGGTCATGCAATTCCCGCGGAACCTGGTCCACGAGTTCGCCGTCGAAAAGCACGGCATACACTGGAGGACATTTTTCCATGCTTCCGAGCGTTTTGTCGAAATAGCCCCGTCCCCAACCCAGGCGCAGGCCGGTTTTGTCCACGGCCGCCGCCGGAACCAGGATCAGGTCGACGTCGTTGATCGCGATGGGGCCAAGCAGTTCTCCAACCGCCTCGGGGATGCCGAGATTGCTTTTAGTTTCGGTTTCGCCGTCCCCGGTCGTCCAGTCGAGGAGTCCGTCTTCGCGCGAGATCGGGAGGAGAACTCGCACACCGTTCTCACGCGCCCAGTTCAGATATGGCCTGGTGTTCGGTTCCAGGAGGGTCGGCAAGTAACAGGACACCGACCGGGCGGACAGGTCGGTGGTCAGGTCGATGAGCTGCCGGGTGATCCCCGCCGTGGCACTGTCCCGCTCGGTGGCTGTCATGTTCTGACGGCGTTCCCGTAGCTCGGCGCGCAGAGCCCGCTTCTGATTGCTCAGCTCGCTCGACATGTAGGTCATACTACGTGGTGTTCATCATCCGACTGCGCCCGAGTTCCAGGTGCGAGGCGCTAGCCTTGCGATCATGGCACAGCAGATTACCAAGGCCGTGATTCCCGCCGCGGGATTGGGAACACGATTCCTTCCCGCGACCAAGGCGATGCCCAAGGAGATGCTGCCCGTCGTGGACAAACCTGCGATCCAGTATGTGGTCGAGGAGGCGGTCGGTGCGGGGCTCCACGATGTGCTGCTGATCACCGGCCGAAACAAGAACGCGCTCGAGAACCATTTCGATCGTGCGACCGAGCTCGAGGCGACGCTGGAACGCAAGGGCGACACCGATCGGCTTGAGAAGGTGAACTATTCGACCGAGCTCGCCGACATGCACTATGTGCGGCAGGGCGATCCGAAGGGCCTCGGGCATGCGGTGCTGCGGGCGAAGATGCACGTCGGCAACCAGCCGTTCGCCGTGCTGCTCGGTGACGACATCATCGATGCCCGCGACGTACTTCTCGAACGGATGCTCGTCGTTGCGCAGGAGCGCCGCGCGACCGTGATCGCTCTTCTGGAGGTCGAGCCGGACCAGATCCACCTGTACGGAGCCGCCGACGTCGAGCCGACCGATGAGGGCGATGTGGTTCGGGTGCGCGGGCTGGTAGAGAAGCCGGATGCTGCAGATGCACCGTCGAACCTGGCGATCATCGGCCGTTATGTGCTGCAGCCAGAAGTTTTCGACGTGTTGGAGCACACGCTGCCGGGCAAGGGCGGCGAGATTCAGCTGACCGACGCGCTGGAGACCCTCGCCGCGGACGAGTCGATCGCGGGCGGCGTCTACGGCGTCGTGTTCCGCGGCCGCCGATATGACACGGGTGATCGGCTCGACTACATCAAGGCCATCGTGCAACTGGCGGTGGATCGCGAGGATCTCGGACCGCAATTGCGTCCGTGGCTGCGCTCGTTCGCCGCGGATTTGAGTCCGAGCCTTCCCGCCAACGGAACGATCAATGCACGCGACGGCGGCGTTGTTGGCAACACCGGGCACGAACACGCGCAGTAATCTTCAACTCATGCCACTGTTCATCCCGACGCTGAACGACGGACCGGTGACGGTACGTCCGATCCGCTTGCATGACGCGCGCCCGCTGGAACGTGAACTTCTTGCCAACCGGGGCTGGTTGCGTCAGTGGGAGGCGACCAACCCGCACGGACCGATGAATTTCGACGTGCGCGCGAGCATCCGATCGTTGCAGGCGAATGCTCGGGCCGGGCATGGTCTGCCCTTCATCGTCGAGTACAACGGCGAACTCGCCGGGCAGCTGAATGTTTCGTCGATCAGCTATGGATCGCTCGCAAGCGCCACCATCGGCTACTGGGTGGGCGAGCGGTTCGCCGGGCGTTCGGTCACCCCGATCGCGACGGCGCTCGCGACCGACTATTGCTTCTTTCAGCTCGGCTTGCATCGGATGGAGATCTGCATTCGCCCGGAGAACGGCCCCTCTCTGCGGGTTGTCGAGAAGCTGGGGTTCCGTTATGAGGGGCTCCGGCGTCGCTATATTCACATCAACGGCGACTGGCGTGATCACTTCTGCTTCGCCCTCGTCGTCGAGGAGGTGCGCCAGGGTGTGTTGCGTCGTTGGCGCGACGGGCAAGCGCCTGCGGCGGCGGCCCGCATCCCCGCCGACGACCTGAAGGCTGCAGAACAGCAGCTGCCGGTGCAACGGGATCGGTGACACACCCGGGCTGCGGGGCCCCAGATCGCGCGCAACCCTTACCGTAGACACATGGGCGGGGACATACTCAGCGGGGGCATTGTCGTGGTGCTCGCCGCCGCGCTGTGGCTCGTGTATTTGCTGCCGACCTGGCTGAGGCGGCGGGAATATCAGGCGACGGAGCGCAACGCCGTGCGATTGCAGCAGACGTTGCGCATTCTGGCGGAAACGTCTGAACTGCCCGCGGAGGTCCGTCTCGAGGCGACCGCACGCGAGGTCGCGACGCAGCAGCGCATCCTGCGCAAGGCCGAAGCACGCACGCGCGCAGAACTTCAAGTGTTCGCGAGCGAAGAGGCCGAGCGGCGCCATGCCGAGGCGCTTGCGGATGCTGCGGCGCAGGCCGCGGCTGATGCTGCGGCACGCGCCGCGCTCGCTCACGCTCGGCGTGCAGAGCCGGTTCGTGCCGTTGGGGTTCGTGCTGTTGCGGAGGCGGTTCCGGATGCTGTGCGAACGCGTGCGCGCCGTTTGCGTCGCTCGCGTGCTGCGACAACGCTCCTGCTGGCAGTTGGTCTTGTCGCTGCGGTCGTCGGTGGCGGTCTTGCTCTCGCGGCCGGTGTCTCGTGGCTCGTGCCTGCTGGGGCGGCGATCGTCGTGGTCGGTGCGCTCGGGAATCTTGGGCGGCTCGCGCGTTCTGTGCGGCCGGCGCAGTCGGCGGTACGCGAACACGCGCCTCGGGTCGCGACGGAGATCTTCGACCACGCTGTCTCTGAGGAGCCCGCCCGGACCAGCGGTGGAACCTGGACGCCGAGGCCACTGCCGAAGCCGCTCTATCAGTCACCCGGGTCGATCGCGGCCAGTGCGATGGCATCGGTGGACGCGGTCACCCGCCTTCGCCGAGCAGCGGCCGCCGCAGAGCTGGACCGCCGTGCGGCTGAAATCGCGGAAC
Source organism: Rathayibacter sp. SW19 (assembly GCF_030866825.1). NCBI lineage: Bacteria > Bacillati > Actinomycetota > Actinomycetes > Micrococcales > Microbacteriaceae > Rathayibacter > Rathayibacter soli. Next base: position 3,604,763 of record NZ_CP133020.1, on the reverse strand, counting down.
GGCTCGCGCCCACTGTGGTGCCGCTGACTCACCTCGCGCCGCGGCAGACGCCTGTGTCTGAGCCGGCGCGGGTTCCGCCGTCAGCACCGCCGCAGGTGCCGCTGCGTGAGGCGTCAAGCCGGTATGCCCGCATGGGCATGCTCGACGATATCGAGCCGGATGCGCTCGATCTTGACGCAGCGCTGCGGCGCCGTCGCGCCGCAAGCTGAAGACCGGCGGCCGCAAAGAAGCAAACCACAGCGAAGCCGCGAAATACGGTGCGCCGCCCCAGCGACGCATGCAAGGATTTTGGCCATGAAGAAGTTCATCAACCGCGTTGAGTCGGTCCTCGCTGACTCGCTGGTGGGGCTCGCCGCCGCGCACCCGGAACTGCGGGTCGACCGGGTCAATCGGGTGGTCTTTCGGAAGGAGCCGATCCGGCCGGGCAAGGTGGCGTTGATTTCCGGCGGTGGGAGTGGGCATGAACCGCTGCACACGGGTTTCGTCGGCCTTGGCATGCTCGATGCCGCGTGCGCTGGCGAGATCTTCACCTCGCCGACGCCCGACCAGATCGTGGCGGCAACCAGTGCCTTATGCGAGGCGAATGCCGGTGCAGGCGCACTGTACATCGTGAAGAACTACACCGGCGACGTGATGAACTTCGAGATGGCAGCGGAGTTGACGGCGGGGTTGGCCGCCGGGTTGACCGCGGTGCAGGTGCGCACCGTTGTGATTGCCGACGATGTCGCGGTCGAAGATTCGACGTTCACGGCGGGCCGGCGCGGAACCGGTGCAACTGTGCTGCTGGAGAAGATCGTCGGCGCTGCCGCGGAGGAGGGCCAGGATCTTGCCAGCGTGGCGGCGCTCGCGGAGCGGGTGGCGGCATCCGCTCGGTCGATGGGGGTTGCGCTCACTGCAGGAACGGTGCCGGCGGCGGGCCGACCGAGCTTCGACCTCGATGACGACGAGTTGGAACTCGGTGTTGGCATTCACGGCGAGCCCGGTCGTCACCGCGTGCCGATGACGGATGCCGCGCACGTCGCCGCGCAACTGGTCGAGCCGATTCTGGCGGATTTCGACTTCACCGGTGCGCCCACGATCGTGATGGTCAATGGCATGGGGGCAACTCCGCTGATCGAGTTGTACATCGTGTATGGCGAGGTGGCGCGACTGCTGGCCGATGCGGGCATCACGGTTGCCCGCAATCTGGTCGGCAACTACATTACGTCGCTCGATATGGCCGGCTGCTCAGTCACGCTACTGCGCGCGGACGACGAGTTGCTGCGGCTCTGGGATGCGCCGGTGAGCACTCCGGCGCTGCGCTGGGGTGTGTAGTCGTTCGCTGAGCGTAGCCGAAGCGCCTCTCGTTCGCTGAGCGCAGCCGAAGCGCCTCTCGTTCGCTGAGCGCAGCCGAAGCGCCGCGTCATGATATTGTTTCTTACGCAGTTCAAGGGGCTATGGCGCAGTTGGTAGCGCGTCTCGTTCGCAATGAGAAGGTCCGGGGTTCGAATCCCCGTAGCTCCACCACCGGTCGCTGTCACGCGTTGCCGAGTCAAAAAACATAGCTCTGACCAGGTGATTTTAGAGTGTCGGTAGAGTTTGGTTGAACGCCTCGCAATTGATGTCGCATCGGCGACGGGCCTCTGACCAGGGCTCTTGATGACGTCAGATTTCTATTGCCCGCAAGTCATTCAGCGAGCTCTTGTACCGATTGATGAGTTGAAGGTCGATATTCTGGTGCTTCCGCCTCTTGACTGGCCTTTGAAGCGTCGGGTTCCTCGCGGGTGGCGCGGGTGCGCCGGTCGAGAACGTTCTTCTGCAGCAGGCTGAAGAAGCTGTCCTTGGCGGCGTTGTCACCGGCCGCACCGACACGGCCCATCGATCCGACCATGCTGTGACGGTTAAGTGCGTGAACGAAATACGCCACCCACCGCATGAGCAGTGGCTACCGTCGTGTCCCTCATGGGTTCCCTCGCGGCATCGGCGCGTGGGTCACGTTCCGTTCGCCCTCGGCTCTCACGAGTGCTGCTATCGCTCGGGCGGCTGTGGCGGCGTGAAAAGTCGGGGGCGGAGTCGGAGTAGCTTGGGTATCAGCGGGATGCGTCGCTGCGCATGCTGGTCTGTGTGTACGGTCCGGCGTGGACGGCCGTGCGCGGGACCGTGAACGCAGGCCCTGAGGAGAGATAGATGCACAGCATCCGCACGAAGACGCGATCGGCCGTGGCGGCCACCGCTCACCGGCGCGGACGCGGGTGGGTGGTATTGGGACTGGGGGCCGCGGTCATGCTGGCGGTCAGCGGATGCACAGCCGGCGCCTCATCGGCGACGCCGACACAGGTCCCGACGGTGAAGCCGGTGGCGGGGTCGGCCGCCGCGTGCGTGCCCAACCCGAAGCAGGTGGCGACGCAGAAGGACACGCAGTCGACCAAGCCGATGCCGGCAGCTCTGGCTGGCAAGTATGACGCGGTTATCACGGCCGAGTTCGCCAAGGTGAGGGAGTCGGCGCCGTCGGTGATTGTCGGGGTGCGTAGTCCCAAGGGCACGTGGGAGAAGGCGTACGGTCTGGCGGATATCGCCACCAAGACGGCCTCGACGACGGACATGTACCAACGGGTCGGGTCGGTCACCAAAACCTTTGTGGCCACGGCGGTGCTGCAGCTGGCGGACCAGGGCAAGTTGTCGTTGGACGATCCGATCGATGACTACGTGGCCGGGGTGCCCAACGGCACCCACATCACGCTGCGTGAGCTGATCACGATGACCAGCGGCCTGGGCAATTACGCCGGCGACCCGCAGTGGTACAGCGATGCGCTCTCGCAGCCGGAGCGGCAGTGGACGCCGCGGGAGCTGCTAGACGTGGCGTACAGCATGCCGACGTCGTTTCCACCCGGAACGAACTGGGAGTATTCGAACACGAACTACATTCTCCTCGGCCAGGTCATCGAATACGTGACAGGGAAGCCCTGGGAGGATGTGGTCACAGAACAGATCCTGAAGCCGTTGCACCTGACCTCCACGCAGCTGCCGACCGGCAACATCATGCCCAGCCCGCACGCGAACGGATACACCCATGACACGATCGCAATCATCGGGGCGACCCCGACGAACGCGTGGACCGACGCCACCGACTTCACGCCGTCGTGCGCGGGGGCGGCCGGTTCGATGATCAGCAGGGTCGGCGACCTGCTGACCTGGGGGCGGGCGCTTGCGACCGGGCAGGGCATGCTGCCGACACCCGCGCAGGTGCAACGACTCTCGTCCTTCGGATCGACGCATGGTTTTGGTGCCGGGTTCTTCTACGGTGACGGGCTCGAGTGCAGCAACGGATGGATCGGCCACGGAGGCACTATCACCGGCTACAACACGGAGCTGCGATACAATCCGAGCATCCAGACTACCGTCGTCGTCGAAGCCACCGGAGATGGCGCAACGGCCACCCCGCCGCGCGTGCTCACCAACGAAGTGCTCGCCTCGGCCCTCGCGAAGATCGCAGGCCACGCCTACCCGGCCGTCGTCATCCCGCCCGCCGCGCAGGTGCAGGGGCCTCTCGCCCCCGACCCCTTCTCGGAGTGAAGCGTCCTGATCTCTCCGGGCAGGTGGAAGCGGCTCACCAAGACGGGTCCTGGCACAACGCGTGGACGGCCGCTGCTCGAGCATGCCGGCTAGTCCCACCAGGGATCCTCACGGTCGGTGGATTGAGGTTAATCGCCGCGACCGTTTCTATTCCCCGTAAGTGTCCGACCCTGTGTTGCCTCGGAGATCAGCGTATTCACGGGGTTTTCTGACCAAGGTTGTTTCGAATAATGTCCCAGTATCTCCACGTAAGTTGAGACTTGCCACGTCTGATGGCGGGGTAGTTTCGTTTCGGCGCCTGGTTGGGTTGCCGTGTAGCCGTTGGGGGTGCACGCGGACCGTGGCCACGGGCTCTTCGGCGATCGTGATGATGGTGTCGTCCTCCACGACGATAATCCGCGTGAACCGCACGCGGTGGATCGCCTGGCGTGCAGAGGGATCGCATTTGGCGTAGAGGTTGTCGAGGTCGATCAGGATTCCGAGGATCTGATCGAACCAGCTCCGGCCTCGCGGTAGGTGGTGGGCAGGATGTCCAGCCGGTTGGTGGCGGCGCGCGAGGGACGCGTCTGATGAGGTGTCTCCCTCCGATCGGGTGAACACGGTTCCTCCCTTGGATCGGCCAATCGGCCGACCGGGGAGCGGTCCTGGTGGCCGCAGTCTTGGGGTGAGGCCCGAACCGCGGGCCGGTGCCAGGGTTCCTGGTTCACGACATCATCGAAAGCATCACAGAAAGCAGAGGCATCATCATGCGCAAACACACCCGCATCCTCACCGCGATCGGCGTGGTCGCGGCCAGTGTGCTCGCCACCATCGGCACCGCCGCGGCTGCGAACGCCGCTCCGGTCGAGACCGGGGTGTCCACATCCGCTCACACGACAGAGCACGTCGTGGTCGACGCCTGGGGGGTCACGCTCGCGCCGGGCCGCGACAAACCGATTCCGCGAATGATCTGTCCCGTGGGGGCGCCTTATCTGGTCAACAAGCCGTATTCCGCCGGGCGTGCCGTTCCTAACGGAGTGGAGGTCATCGAGTCAGGCTTCGGCATGGGGGTGCTCATCCCGAGGATGTATGCGCCCGGCAATCACTTCGCCCAAGGCGCCGGAGAATATGCGGCCTCTGCGACCAACTGGAACCCTTTCACCCCCCAAACCGTCCTCTTCAAGCTGCACTGCACCAGTGACTCCGGCGAGTCCTACTGGGTCGCTGATTCGATGCGCGACCAGTGATCCTGCGCCGCAACTGGATGACTTTCCAGGGCCGGCGTGACGCCCTCGCCGACGTGAGTGGCTGCGGTTCCCCGATTGGGTGAGTGCGGTGTCCTCCATTGGATGGGCTGATTGGCCGACGGGGGAGAGGCCCCGGTCGAGACCGCCGCGTCCACATCCGGTCACACATACCTTGCTCAAATATGCAATTTGCGCGCGCAGATTGGTGGCTGTCTCCAGCACCATGGCAAGTGGCTCGGAGATGTTGGCGTCTGGGCTCCTGAGGTCCTTGTACGCGAATGTTCCCTACCGCAACGGCCTCGCATTGGGAAGCACAAGCTACGACAAGAATCTCTCGCGTCTTCGTCAGTGCTACGTGGCTACGACCCGCCCAACTTATCTCCTCGCTGCCGCGGCCCCTACAAGTCGTTGGGCGGCACCCCTGCTGAGATAGCAAAATCGATCTCGCTACGAGAAGCGAACGGATGGCTAATTCATCGAATTGATGGGTGCGAGGACGATCACGTAGCGGCTGGGACCAAGTCGCGTTTTTGATGCTGGTCACGCAAGCAGCGCGTTATGACCGGCCGTACTCAAGCAAGGTTGGAACCGCGCCCACCCGCATTGCTATCTGATCGTCACTGCTCGCTTGGATGACGCGGCTTATTGCCAGGTCGCTGTGTCCGGGTCGATGTCGTGGGCGCGGGCGCTTGCGTCGATGATTCGACGCAACCAGGCCGCCAAGCCGGGACGGATGCCGTTGTAGTGGCCTGCGAACGCCGGATCGGCTTCATACATGCGGCCGAGGCGCAGGTGCATTTGCCGGGTGACCGGAAAGTAGGCGGTGAAGGCCTCGCGATGCCGCTCAACGAGACGGTTCGCCTCCACGCTGCCAGGCGTCACACCGGCACCCATCGCGCTCCCGAGGTCACGATCGAGTTCGGCCGTGGTGTCGGCGATGGCCTGCCATTCTTCCGGACTACGAGTAGCCGCACGCTCGGCGTACCGCGCCCATTGCGGACTGTTCCCCCAGCGTGCGTGCGCCTGGGAGGGCCAGTCCGGGTTCCAGCCCGGACCGAAGATCGCGGCCTGCTGGTCAGCTGCAAGCAGCAGGCCGCGCTCGTGTGCCTCGATCATCCGGTCCAATCCGGTGCTCAGCTGCTTGAGGTGCGCGATCCGTTCGGCGACCTGGTCTCGTTGTTCGCGCAACGTGCCGGCCGCGTCAGGCCGATCTCGTCCCAGTGATGCAGGGCACGCACGGTCACGCCGAGACGCGCCGACACCTGCCCGACAGGTGTCGGCGCGTCTCGGGGTGTCTCGCGGCCCGGCCACCGCGTCCGGACGCAGCGCGCGGCAGGCCTCGGCGATCGGATCGAGCTGACTCAGCACGCAGGCGAAGCTGATGCTGATTGCAGGCCCCCGTGCGGGCAGCGCCACCGCCGGCGCCCGCCCCGGGGGCATCCGCATCCGGACCGGGTGCCGGCACGGGACTCATCGCGAATACGTTGTAGTAATCACTCATATAACAAGCATTGACCCTCACGTTGCGTGAGGGTCAATGCTCGGAGTCAAAGGTGATTCGCGACGCGCGCCTAGCTCAACCGGCAGCGCCGGCAGGCTTGGTCGTCGTCGTGAATCCCTCCAGTTTGTTGGCCGCGATTGCGTACTTGTTGGTGAACGTGCCGGCGATGCTGACCTTGGAGGTGTCGACGCCGTTCCCCTTCTCCATGGCGAAGATCACCTTCGGCCCGCCGGCGGGCATGATGCCGTCCGGCAGGAACTGGGACTTGTCGGTGGTCAGACCCGCGATGTACTGCGCCTTGGTGATGGTGCTGTTCTGCACGAAAGCCGCAGGGAGCTTGTTTGCGATGTCCGCCGCAGAGTGCGTGCTGATCCAGTGCATCGTGGCGACCAACGCGTCGACGACCTTTTGGGCGGCATCCGTGTGGGACTTCACCCAGTCCGCGCGGGCCAGCAGGCCGGCGGCCGGCCAGGCGCCGCCGAGTGCCTTGGTCGCACCCGCCGTCGTGGCGAGGTCGACTGCCGTGTAGGCGAGTTTCTTCGTTGTGAGCGCGCCGACCGTCGGCTGGGTTGTCATGACGCAGTCGGCCGAACCGCGCTGGATTGCCGCAATCGCCGTTGAGCCGTCGCCGACGGCGAGCGTGTGATACCCGGTCCTCGAAATGCCGTGCTGGGATGCGAGAAATTGGGTGAGCTCGTCGGTTCCGGAACCGAGATCGGTGACGCCGAGCGTTTTGCCGGCGAAGTCGGCTGAGGAGTGCACGCCACTTTTGGTGCCGCACATCTCGCGTTCACCGGGCGCGCCCGAGAGCTGAACGAGATTGATCACATCCTTGCCCTTGGACTGGAAGTCGACCGTGTGCACATACCATGCGCCGGCCAGGTCGACCTGCCCGGATGCCATCGCCTCCTCAGCGCCGACCCCACCGCTTTGCTCCGTGGAGAGTTGGACGTTCACGCCGTACTTCTTGTAGTAGCCGAGGCTCTGCGCAAGCTGGTAGGGCAGATAGATCTGCTTGTCGATGCCGCCGACCATCATGGTCACGGTGGGGGTCGCAGCGGAGAGATTGGCGCCGGCAGCACTGCCGGATCCGCCAGAATTGCTGCTGCAGGCGGCCAGGCTGAGCGCGAGCGCTCCGGTGACCGCGACCGCGCAGAGGGTGCGCTTGTTCATGTGATGTTGTTCCTTTCGTTGGCGCCGAGGGATTCGGCCGGTAGTTGAGTGCGAGTTCGGGTTGAGGTTTCGGCCGATCATCAGATCGCCTGCGTTTCGGAGCGGCTCGGCGGACGCCACTTCAGCAGGCTGCGCTCCAACAGGGTGAGGAGATACTCTGCCCCGAGAGTGATCACCGCCATGATCACCATCGCGGCGAACACGGTGTTCGGGTCGAAATTCCCCTGCGCCTGACTGATGATCAGACCGACGCCGTGCTGGGCGCCGAGCACCTCGCCGACGAGCGCACCGATGATCGCGAAGCCGAACGCGGTGTGAAGACTGGCGATGATCCAGGTCATCGCCGACGGAATCGTCACGTGACGTGCGACTTGAAGCGGCGACGCCCCGAGCACCCGCACATTCGCGATGAGGTTCTGATCCGCTTCGCGCACGCCCTGGAACGCGTTGAAGAAGACGACGAAGAAAACGAGTACGGCTGCGAGCAGCACTTTGGGAAACACTCCGAGGCCGAACGCGACGATGAAGATCGACCCGAGCACGATGCGAGGGACCGAGTTCAGTGCCTTGATGTAAGGGCCGAACACGGTCGCGAGGTACTTGTTGGAGCCGAACAGGATGCCGATCACCACCCCAGCGAGTGTGCCCAGCAGGAAGCCGAGGAATGCTTCCTGGGCCGTCACGCCGAGGTTCTCCCAGATCGTTCCGAAGGCGGTGCCGACGGTGAACAGGTGCACGAGGCTGTCCCAGATCGCCGACGGCTGCCCGAAGAAGAACTTGTCGACCCATCCGACGGTCGTGAACCACTGCCAGCCGCCGATCACGATGACGGCGACGAGGATGCGCCCGAACCAGACCCAGGCGGAGCGGCGTGTCCTCGCCCGGCGTGCGGTGAGTTGCACGTCGCTTTTCTCTTTCTCGCGCGAGGGGGCGCCGGAGAGCGTTATCGATGTCATGCTGCTTTACCTGCCGTTTCTTCGTATGCGCGCGTGACCTCGTCTTTGAGTGAAGTCCAGATCTGTCCCTGTAGTTCGAGGAATCGTGCTTCGTGCCGGATCTCCTGCACGTCGCCGCGTGGGCGGGGCAGATCGATGTCGAAGACGTCTTTGACCGACCCGGGGCTGCTGGTCAGGATCACAACGCGGTCCGACAGGGCCACCGCTTCGTCCAGATCGTGAGTGATGAAGAGTACGGAGGGGCGCAGCTCCTCCCAGAGCTGCAGCAGTTCGGTCTGCATGATCGCCTTGGTCTGCACGTCGAGAGCGCCGAACGGCTCATCCATCAGGAGGATTCGCGGGTTGTTGATCAGCGCGGCCGCCATCGCGACGCGCTTGCGCATGCCGCCCGAGAGCTGGTGCGGATAACGGTCTTCGAAGCCGGTCAGACCAACGCGGCGTAACCAGTCCAGGGCGAGCGTAGTGGCTTCGCGCTTGGGGGTGCCGAGCAGGATCGGGCCGATCATCACGTTGCCCAGTACGGTCTTCCACGGGAAGAGGGAATCCGCTTGGAACATGTAGCTGACGCCGCTGGTGACGCCGTCGACGGTCTGGCCGCCGACTTTCACCGATCCGCCGCTCGGCTTCTCCAGCCCGGACACCTGGGCAAGGGTCGTTGACTTGCCGCAGCCGGTCGGTCCGACGATCGCGCAGAACTGGCCGGGTTCGACGGTGAGCGACACGTCACGGATGGCCGTGAACGTTTCGCCTTTCGGCGTGAGGTAGCGCTTGGTCAGCCCCACGATTTCGATCCGCGCAGCATCCTCCGCCGGTTCGATGGCGGTGCGTGCACGATTGGGATTGTGATCACTCATAGATCTGAAGACCTCTCTGTCTCTCGCCGAATGCGATTCCTCATCGTCACGCAACATTCGGCCGGTGTCTCGCTTGTGCGTCATTGGCCTTTTGTGCGCATTGCGTCTCGTTCTGCGCATTCTGCGCACGTGCGCTCGGATGTCTGCGCTGAGAGAATGAATCGTGATGCGACGATGGGTCAGAAAACTGTCGAGCCAGATCTTCCTGGCCCAGCTAGTGATCCTCGTGGTGTCGATGGCGGTCGGCTTCGCCTTCGTCGCTCAGACCGCACGGCAGCACATCGATGACGACTATCAGGCCCGTGCGGCTGCGATCGCTCAGACGTTCGCCGAAATCCCGACCATCCGCGAATGTCTCAGCGGCGGCGGTGCAAGCTGTGCCGGCACGGTGCAGCAGCTGGCCTCGGCGACTGCCCGGCATGCCGGTGCGGCCTACGTGGTCGTCATCGATCTGAATCGAGTGCGGCACTCCCACCCCAACCCCGCCTTGATCGGACAGAAGGTCAGCGAGCCGCTCGTCGCGCGCGACGGCAAGGTGCACCTGGGCATCGACTCCGGCTCGACCGGTCCCACCGCCAACGCGCGCGTGCCACTGTACGCACCGAGCGGCGCGCTGGCCGGAGAAGTCTCCGTAGGCATCCGGGAGAGCTCGGTGTCCGGTGAACTGCTCGCCGAGCTTCCGTCGTATGCGGGCTGGTTCCTGCTCGTCTTGGCAATCGGCGCACTCGCGTCGTTCGCACTTGCGAGTCTGCTGAAACGCAGGACGTTCGGTCTGGAACTGGATGAGATCGCACGGTTGCTGCAGGAGCGTGAGGCGACGCTGCACGGCATCCGTGAGGGTGTCATCGCCATCGATCCGGCAGGCCGGATCAGCCTCGTCAACGATGAGGCGCAGCGATTGCTGCGACTGCCGGACCATGCCTCCGGCCGCCGGCTGGAAGACGTGCTGGGTGAGGGCAGCCTGCGCGATGTCCTCGCCGGCACGAGCATCGTCACGGACGCGGTGGCGGTCACCGATGATCACTGCCTGGTGATCAACCGGATGCCCATCGAGCTCGGCGGTCGTGCGCACGGCGCGGTCGTCACGTTGCGTGATCGCACGGATATCGAGGGGTTGACGCGCGAACTCGACGGTGAACGCAGTTTTACAGAGTCGATGCGCGCGCAGCAGCACGAGTTCTCGAACCGCATCCATGGGATCGCGGGTCTACTGGAACTCGGGCGTCCTGCCGAAGCTTTGCAATACGTCAACGAAATCCGTGGCACCACAGCGGATCTCGACCAGGCGCTCCGAACCCACATCGGCGCGCCGCAGATCGTGGGGTTGATGTTGGGCAAGGCGGCAGAGGCCAACGAGCGCGGCATCGACCTCGTGATCTCCGCCGACACGGATCTCGGCGAGGCGCCAGATCGCGTGCAAGCGCTGACGACGATCCTCGGCAATCTGATCGACAACGCGTTCGATGCGCTCGCCGGTGCTCCAACGCCGCGTCGTGTCGAAGTGAGCGTCGTTGAGTCGCCGGAATCGGTGCGCGTCGTTGTGGCAGACAACGGGCCAGGCATCCCGTCTGGGAGTTCGCAGCTGATATTCGGCGACGGCTATTCCACCAAGCGCGGTTCACTTGCTCGGCACAGCGGCCTCGGACTTTCCCTGGTGCACAGCACGGTCGCCAAGCTCGGCGGGTCGATCGTCGTCTCCGACGGAGCGGGTGCGAGGTTCACGGTCGTGCTGCCTCGAACGTCGGCTCTTTCCATGGACCGCCCGCGATGACCGACCAGCCGCTCACCGTGCTGGTGGTCGACGACGACTATCGCGTCGCATCCGTTCACGTCGGTTTCGTTGAACGCATCCCCGGTTTCCGCGTGGTCGGGCAGGCGCACACGGCGACGGATGCGCTTGCGCTGGCCGAGTCTGCTCAGCCTGACCTCGTGCTCATGGACGTCTATCTTCCGGATGGCGACGGTCTTCAGGTGGTGCGAACCCTCCTCGATACGCCGTCGCCACCGGCCGTGATCGTGATCTCGGCCGCGAGCGATGTTGCCACGGTTCGGCTCGCCGTGCAGCTGGGAGCCGTGCACTACCTGGTCAAACCGTTCGGCTTCTCGGCGCTCGCCGAACGGCTCACTGCCTTCCGCGATGCGCACGCGCATATCGCGGAGTTGCCCGATGAGGCGACTCAGGACGACGTGAACAGACTGTTCGATCTGTTACGGCCGCCTTCGCGAACCCACCAAGCCGCGGGGCTCGGCAATCTCGCACCCACGCTTCAACTGGTCTACGACGCGATCTCCGCCAGCGGATCCAGCCTTTCAGCATCACAGATCGCCGCCAACATCGGCATCAGCCGCGCGACGGCGCAGCGCTATCTCACGCAACTCGAGCAGAGCAACATCATCAAGCTCGAGTTGCGCTACGGAAGCACCGGGCGGCCCGAACACTTGTATTCGATCAAACGGCGAACGATCGGGTGAGCTGAGGTTCACGATTGGCCCGGTCGGTGCCGCCGTCCACTGTTCAGGGTTTTCCCCGACGCGGATGCTCCAGTCCACTCTGCATACTCGATCTCAGCCGGCCTTTCAGGCCGAGTTTGCGCTGCTGCCTGTGTTCAGGGGCTGCGAGGAGAGTGACAGGGGTACACGCCATGAGATTCTCATCCCGCCAGCGGATCGGCTGGCTTGGAGCGTCTATTCCTGTGATGCTCGCCATCGTGGCGGGATTGCTGGTTCTGCCTGCCGCGCCAGCCATGGCGCTCGATTCCGAGGTGGACGGCACGGGTTTCGCTCGGCTGGCCGTCCCCGATGTTGCCGATGCGTCCGAACTGTGGGTCGAGGTCGAAGCGCCCACTCTCACCGCTGCGAACACCGTGCTGATGGTCAACGGGGTCGAGTTTGCACTGCGCTCGACTGCGCTCGGCGCCGGCGCCATCCTGCCGTACACCGGCGCTTCGGTCGAGTTGGCGGTGGGAGTGGCGGCGGCTGCCTCGCCCGATGTCGCGATTACCGTTCTCGATGTTGATGGTGCTGTGCTATTCAGCGATCACTCTCGAATCGCACTCACGCCGATGCGAAGCGATGCGGTTACACCTCCCGGTGGCCCAGGGCCGGTCGTTACGCCGCCGGGCAGCACAACGGGTGGTGACCCGTCGGCAACGGCGATAAAGTCCGCCGATCGCACCGGCGCCCTCAGCGACACCGGATCCGATGTCTTTGCATACCTCACCCTCGCGATGCTCGCCGTCGCACTCGGTGCGGTAGGCGTTTTCGCCGCCCGGAAGAAGGTCCAGCGATGACCGCCAACCTTCGCCGTGGTCGCGGCGTGCTCGCCATTGCTGTTGTCGGTGCTCTGACGGTCGCCGTTCTTCTACCGAACAGCACCGATGCAGCAGCAGCGGCGAATTACCCGGATGACGGGGCAGCGGTTCCGGTCTCGGTCGTTGGCGGCGTCCCTGCCAGGGATTCACAACTCGGTCATGGACCCTCTCTTATGGCCGGCATTCCTGAATCGATCGATCTTGGCGCCGGCAGTGAGTTCGCGCATTCCGCCCTGGTGCGTCTGTCGTTATTCAACGCTGAGCTGGAAACGACACTTTCGGTGGCCGGGGCGCCGGCTTTGTCTGTTGCCGCCACTCATTCCGCGTCGACGACGGTGCTCGTGCCGGTGCGCGACGGCGCACTGACCCTCACGTCTTCGGCGAATAGCGATGTGCGGGTCGAGGTGGTCGCTGTGTTCTCAGGTGATCGGACCGCACCGGGTGCGACGGTGGCATTGGACCAGGCCGTGAGTCGGCCGGATGCCCCAGAGAATGTGATCGCGCTCGCGGCGGAACAGCCGCTTCCGATCGGGCTGCTCGGCCTCGGAGGCGTCCCGGTGAGCGCGGTTCGTGCGGTGCATGTGAGCCTCACCGTCACTGCCGAGCGGGATGCGACCGTCTCCATCGACGGGCAGAATCTCCCGATTGCGGAGGGAATTTCGACGTTGTCGACGATCGTGCTGCCATCGTCCTCCGGTGATGTGACGGTCGCGAGCGACGCTGCCGTCCGCGTCAGTCTCGATGTTCGTGGCTACGTCGCTGAAGCCGCGGAGTATCCAACGGCCCTCAATGGTCCGGGCGCGTATTGGCCGGCGCCAGCTGGCAGGGCATCGCAGTATGAGGTGACGGACGCGAAATCGGCACCCGTTGCGCTGAACGCGACCCGGGATGCAGCATACGCGATTGCATTGGTCTGGGCCGGCCCTGCACAAGACCTGACGGTGCTCGAATTCGGCGAGGACTACCGTGGGCGCGCCCGCGGCGGAGTCGTGGATGAGATCACCGGTGCCCAACCGCAACTCGCAGTCGTGCCGGCAACCGACTCGCAGCTGACCCTGCGACGTGGTGCGACCCAAGCACACGTGCTCGAACTGGGTTCGTTGCTGGGCGATTCTCCGCAGGGAACCAGCGAGGGCATGATCCGCGTGGATTCTCCCGCCCAGGGCACTCTCAATCTCGGTGATCGGGTGATGTTCAGCTTCGAGGGTGTGGTCGATACCGGGGATGTCACGCCGCTGCGCGTCGAGGTGACCCGTAACGGTGAAACACATGGTTCGGCGTCGATCGTGCCTGGCTCGACAGAGCATCACTGGAGTTTCGTGAGCTCCATTTCCGAATCCGGCGACTACGAGTACGAATTCACTGCGGTCGCTCGTGATGGTTCACGGAGTAGTGCTCACTGGTCGGGCACGGTGACGATTCCGGGAGCGGATGCGTTCATCCTCCAATCGGATGCCGTGATCATGGGAGGCGCGGGCCATGACGCCCGCGTGCTGGGTGTCACCGATAACGCGATCTCGTTCGGCGCCGATCCTCAGCTGGTGCCGGGTCAGGTGATCGTCGCCGGTGTCAGCGACGGTGCGCCCGCCGGATACCTGCGGCGCGTGACCGCGATCGACCTTGTGAACGGCACCTGGCAGGGGATGGCCAAGCAGGACGACGACCACACCATCGAGCCGGGAGACCCCGGTGTCGGGGAAATCACGGAGCTTCGAACGCTGCCGCTCGACGAGTTGGATTTGGCGCCGCTTCCCGAGCAATCCGAGCCGACCTCAGTCGATGATGAGATCAAGATCGACTCCGTCGAGCCGATCAGCCGCGCGCTTCCTTCGTTCAGCGGTGGTGGCGGTGGTGGCAGATTCCCGATGGCTCTCCCCGTGCCTAAGCCGCTGGATCCCACTGAGCCCGCAGCGGGCGGTGCTTTGCCCGGCGGCGGCGGCGGAACCGGTGGGGGGTCCATCCAGGGTCCTGAACTCGGCGACAGCTTCAAACACACATTCAAGGAGGAGGGCAAGGCAGGCGGGTACAGCTACAAGCTCGATCTGACGGGAGAACTCTCGTATGCACTCTCGCTGACCTTCCAGTTGGATATCGGGTTCGATTGGAAGGATGGCTCCTGGTGGCCGCCCATTCCGCCCTTGCCGGATGTGTCACTTAAAAAGTTCTCCACGATTCTCGAGTCCACAGCCAAGGCCACGGTCAACGGCAAGATGGAATTCAAAGCCCAGTGGAAGAAGGAACTCAAGGGCCCGAAGTTCGACAAGAAGTTCGAGCCGATCACGTTCGCCATTGGGCCGGTGCCCGTTGTGATCACCACGGCGGTCAAGATCGAGCTGAAGGCATCCGTTTCGGTGTCAGCCGTGTTTGCCGCAAACTTCTCGTCGAGCGTTCAAGCGGTCTCACGCAAGGGGTTCCGATTAGGCGCGGACGGAAAGTTCGTGGAGGTGAATGAGGCCAAATTCACCTATAAGGAACCCACGATGGGCAAGAACTCGGGACTCTCCGGCTCGGCGTCAGCGCAGGCTGGGCCTGAAATAGCGGTGTCGGCAAAGTTGTATGACGCAGCCGGACCGTCGGTTGGCGCAAGTTTGATGGCGGGGTTGAGCGTGGCGGCGAAAGCCACTCCATCCGGCTCCGTCGTCGATGTTGAGCTGTATCTGAGCGGGGAGGCGTTCGTGAAGGTTGCCGTCACGGTGCCGGTGATCGACTACAAACTGTTGGAGGCGACCCTATTTGAGGGCAAGTTCAAATGGAAGATTATCGAATGGAATTGGAAGTACGCGGACCTATTCGACACTGTTCCCGGCAAGGATCCCGATCCCGGCCCCGGTGGCGGTGACGGCGGCGATCCAGGCGGCGATGGTGGTGGGGAGACTGACCCGGGGGGTGGTGACCCCGGTCCGGGTGGTGATCCAGGCGAGCCTGGCGGCATCGACGCAATGGAATTCGCTCAGCAGATCGGTCTGAGCGGAGCAGAACTGATCGGGGCAGCTTGGGTCGAAGGCCCGCCACACCCCAGCTCTGTTGAGATCATCGATATCGACTTGCCGGGTATGGGAGCCGGTAAAAAGGGTGTGTTGTCGACCGGTAGCGCGAACTCCATCGGAACGGGGAACTCAGAGCTGGGCGGAGTGTTCAATGTCGCTTCAGAGCGAGGGCCGGACGTCTTCGATGTCACCACATTGCGGCTCGACCTTCGTCTGCCTGACGCTCGCATGTGCCTTTCGAGTCTGTACTTTGCGTTGATGACGGAAGAAGACCCCCACCCCCGCTACAACGACAACGATGATCTGGTGTTCCAACACCGGGATTTCTTCCTTGCCCAGTGGGATGGCAACGATTGGTTCCAGAGCGGCAACGAAATCTTCGCACCGCACAGCATCTCGTACTTCGGCGACGATGGGCCCACAGGCACCGAGAAGGGGGTCATCGACACGACGGCAGCGAACAGCTACTGGGGCGGTCCGTACGCGTATCAATCCGGATCCATGGCGACAGAGTTCCCGGTTACCAGCGGTGATCACTCGCTCTATCTCACCGTTGCGGACTTCGGGGGTTCGGCTGGCGACACGACGGCGGTCATCGACTATATCCAGTTCAGAGAATTGTGGGGAGCGGAAGAGTGCGGCCAAGGGACGACGTGGGCCCGGTAACATAGAGGACCGGTATGAGCCGCCGGACCGTGAGGTGAAGCGCCACCACCCTTGGGGGCACCATGGGTACGCTCGCGGGCGTGCTTGTCGGGCGAGAGAGCGAACTCGAGAGACTGTTCGCTGCGTCGAGTGAGGCTGAGACGGCCGGGCCGGCCCTTGTCTTCGTCGAAGGCGAGGCCGGGATGGGTAAGACCTCTCTGCTCAATGCTCTCGTGGCCGACTCCGGTGAACACATGCGGATGCTGCGCGTCGCCGGTGAGGCGTCGGAGCAGATCCTCGAATACGGGGTGGTCGAGCAACTGCACCAGCAACTGAAGTTGCGGCCCGAGGCCGATCGACCACCGGGGCTGGGCGCGGTGCTGCTTGAGGGCATCCGCAGTGCCGCCGATCGGCGTCCGCTCGCTCTCATTTTCGACGACGCGCAGTGGTTCGACCGGGCATCGGTGCAGACGCTGTCGTATCTGATCCGTCGGCTTTCGAATGTGCCGGTGCTCATCGTGGTCGCATCACGTCCGAGCGCGAGTTGGCTGGCACCCATCCAACGCGCTGCCGCACAGCACCGCTATCGGAAGATCCTGTTGGACGGCCTGCCCGTGCCTGCGGTGCGACAATTGGCATCGACGGGGGGCGTGACGCTGAGTCAGCGCGCGGCAGAACGATTGTGGCGCCATACCGGTGGAAGCCCGCAGCTGTGCCGGGCGTTGATCGAGGAACTCGACCCCGAGGAGTTCTCCCGAGGCGACGGTGCGCTGCCGGCACCGAGTTCGTATGCGGCGCTAGTGGCCGACCATTTTGCGGGATGCGACGAGCAGGTGCGGTCGGTTGTGGCGGCATCCGCCGTGTTCGGGTCCGCGGCACCGTTGGCGAGCCTGGCCTATCTTGCCGAGGTGGAGGGTATACCCGCCGCTGTGGATGTAGCGATCAAGCGTGGTCTTTTGACGCGACGCTCACGGGGCGGTTCCTGGCGGATCGATGTGCCTCATGCTCTGGTTCGTTCGGCCGTACTTGACGCATTGCCGCTCGCTACGAGCATACGGCTTCACTCCCGCGCTGCCGAGTTGAGTCCGGAGCCGGTACAAGCGATGCTTCATCGCCTGCGGGCCGTGCCAGGGCATGATCCAGACGTGGCTGCGCAGGCGATATCGTTAGCGCGGTCTCGACAGACGGATGGCCAAGCCCTCGCGCGAGCGCAGCTGCTGACAGGCGCGGCCGAATTGCTTCCGCCGGGCACGGAACGAACGATTGCGCTGGTGCAGGCGGCGGATATCCTGTTGGCTCTGGGTGAAGCACGCTGGGCAGCGGCGATCCTCGGCACGGTGGGTGCCGAGCGTCCCGGTGAGATGGATGCCCATGAGCTGCTGGTTCGCGGTCATCTCGCCGTACAGTTGGGCGACGCAACCGGGCCGGAATTGATCGCGCAAGCGTGGAAGGCCGGCGAAAGTCCACAGGTGACGGTCGGGGCCGCCGAGTTGTTGGCGTTCGGCGCACTTGACGTCGGCGACGGTGAGGCGACAGGCAGTTGGGCTCGGCGGGCGATCCAAGCTGCCGCGCCGGGAACGGCGAATCTGGGCTGTGCGGGCACGATGCTCGCCGCGAGCTGGGTATTGCGCGGGAACCTCGATGCCGGCAGAGAAGAGCTTGAGCCGCAGCTGCAGCGCTTCGCCGGGACCGGCAGTGAGGCAGACGTCCTGCTCGGGCTGGCGCTGCTGGACATCTGGGATGGTCGCTTCGACGCGGCAGAACACACACTTGCGCGTCTTGCCGGTTTGGTTGACAGGGGCCCGGCGATGGTTCGTGCGATCACGGCGCTTGCGCGGGCTGAACACCATTACCGGGTCGGCGAATGGGATGCATCCTTGGAGGTGATCGAGGCCTCGATGGCTGCCCTCGATGAAGGCTGGGAGTCTCGCACCGCCCCGATGGTTCTGACGGTCGGCTCGTTCGTGCAGGCGGGGCGGGGCGAGTGGGATGCCGCGCGCGACTCGCTTTCGCAAGCGGAATCAATGATGAGTGGGCCGGGGCATTTCACCGCTCGAATGTGGGTCGCGATCGGGCGGGCCAGGCTGGCCGTTGCAGCGAATGACGCGGTGGTGGTGGTTGAGGAGCTGTCTCCGTTGCTGGCAATGCTCGAAGGCGCAGCATTGTGCGAGGGCTATCAACCGTGGCGCACGGATCTCGCGGAGGCTCTGGTGGCTGTGGGGCAACTCGGCGAAGCGGACGAGATTCTAGGGCTCGGCCGGGCACGGATGCGCTGCGGCGGCGCCCACGTGCGCGTCGGGATACTTCGTGCCGAGGCGCTGTTAGCGGCCGCGCGGGGCGATGAGGCGGCTGCGGTTGCGCGGTTCGATGACGCGCTTGCCGTCGACCCGAGTGTCACCGGACGATTCATGTTCGCCCGAACAGCGTTTGCCGCCGGCGCGTTCGAACGGCGACGCGGCCAGCGCCGGCGTGCGGTGCAACGGCTCAAGGACGCTCTTGAAATCTTCGACGCGGTCGGTGCGGTGCCGTTCGCGAACAGGGCGCGCAGCGAGCTTGAGTTGTGCGGTCTGCAACGAGGCACTGCAGCACGGAAGGGCGCCACGGTGCTGACGCCCGCGGAGCGGTCCGTGGCCGGGCTGGTGGTCAAGGGGCACACGAACCGCGAAGTGGCCGCGCAGTTGTCGATCAGTGTGAAGACTGTGGAAACTCACTTGACCCGCACCTTCGCCAAGTTCGACATTCGGGGACGTGTCGAGCTCGTTGCTGCCCTGCGCGGCGATTCCGACTTGGATGCGTGAGTGGGGCTTTTCGGCCGAACGCGCCGCGCGGGCAGCCTCTCGCCGTGCAATGATCGGGATATGACCGAGCGATTGATGCTCCTCGATACCGCCTCGCTTTATTTCCGCGCATTCTATGGGGTGCCCGATTCAGTGCGCAGCCCGGACGGGACGCCCGTGAACGCGGTGCGCGGACTGCTCGACATCATCGCGCGTCTCGTCACCGAGTTTGAACCGACCTCGCTTGTCGCCTGTTGGGACGACGCGTGGCGGCCGCGCTGGCGGGTCGCGCTGATCCCGAGCTACAAAGAGCACCGAGTTGCGGAATTCGTGCAGGATGGCACGGACGTCGAAGAAATCCCGGAGAACTTAGTTGTGCAGATTCCGATCGTCCGCGATGTGCTCGCCGCATTCGGGATCGTCGTGCTCGGCGCCGCCGATCACGAGGCTGACGACGTGATCGGGACCCTTGCCAGCTCTGCAACGACGGCCGTCGATGTTGTCACAGGTGACCGCGATCTGTTCCAGCTGGTCGATGATTCGTCAGACGTGCGCGTGGTATATACCGCTCGCGGCATGAGCAAGCTCGAGATCGTCACGGACAGCGTGCTCGAGGCGAAATACGGGATCAGTCCGAAACAGTACAGTGATTTTGCCGTCATGCGCGGAGATGCATCCGACGGACTTCCCGGAGTCGCAGGCATCGGTGAGAAGACCGCAGCGAATCTGTTGCGCGAGTACGGCACGCTCGGTGGCATCATTGCCGCGGCCGCTTCCGACGCCGATACTACGCTTTCACCTGCCATTCGCGGTCGCATACTCGCCGCCGCCGACTACCTCGGTGTTGCTCCGAAGGTGGTCGACGTGGTGCGCGACCTTGATCTCGGTGACGTGGATGCGCGCATCCGCCCTCTGATTACGGCGCAGCGCGCCGCCGTAGAGCAACGTGCCGTACGGTGGGGTCTCGGAAGTTCGGTTGACCGGGCACTGCGTGCGCTCGGCAACGACGTTGCCCCCTCATAACGCCAGGTAGTCGCCTCACTGAAGGCTTGGAACTGGTTGGGGTGGCGGCGGTCCCACGTATCGTGCCGAGGGGCGGATGATCTTGGGGTCGCTGGATTGCTCGAGTACGTTCGCGGTCCATCCAAGGATGCGGGCGGCGGCGAACGTGGGCGTGAACAGTTCGCGGTCGAGTCCGCAGAGTTCCATGATGATTGCGGCGTACC
This sequence comes from Rathayibacter sp. SW19, assembly GCF_030866825.1. NCBI lineage: Bacteria > Bacillati > Actinomycetota > Actinomycetes > Micrococcales > Microbacteriaceae > Rathayibacter > Rathayibacter soli. The sequence continues at coordinate 3,584,555 of NZ_CP133020.1, read as the reverse complement.
ACTCAAGGTTGGTGTGCAGTTCCCGACCTGGTTTGAACTGCTCGAGGAGCACGGGAACCCGTTCCTCGACGGTGACGGCGAATTCGACTCTGGGTCCGCCGAAAGACTTCGCAACTTCCTTGAGTAGGGCAGATCGAGGGTCCTCGGTGCGGTAGACGGGATGGCCGAAGCCCATAATGCGTTGCCCTGCAGTGAGGCGTTCGCTGATCCAGGTATCGATGTTTTCGGGGCTCCCAATCGCATCAAGTGTGTCGAGAGCGCGACTTGGTGCGCCTCCGTGGAGTGGCCCGGAGAGTGCACCGAGCGCCCCAACCAGGCATGAGGCGGCATCGGCGCCGGTGGATGCGATGACGCGTGCGGTGAACGTGGATGCGTTGAAGCCGTGATCCACGGCGGCCGCAACGTAGGCAGACAGGCCTGCAACGGCGCGCGGCTCGGGGGCGATTCCCTGGAGCATGTAGAGGTAGTTGGCCACGTAGCCGAGGTCAGGTCGCGGTGCGATCGGCTTCTTGCCGACTTGGAGTCGGTTCAGGGCCGCGATTATGGTGGGGGTTTTGCTTGCCAGGGCGATCAGGTCTTCGCGCCGTTGTCGGAGACCGAGGTCGTAAAGCGGTCGCAAGCTGGCCGCCGCGCCTTCAAGCGACAGTGCTACCCGCAGACCAGCAAGCCCGTCCGCATTCATCGTCGATTTCGCGATCATCGGCAGCGCCTCGGCCAACTCGACGGACAGAGTTGAAGCATCGGCGATTTGCGCAGCAAACGCTTCGCGTTCTTTTTCGGTTGGGAGAGTGCCGTCGAGGAGAAGTTGCCAAATGTCCTCCACTGATCTGGTGCGAGCCAAGTCGGTCGCTGAATATTGGCGGTAGTGGTAAAAGCCCTCTTGACCTCTGACGCCGCCGAGTTCAGTCTCGGTGACGATCACGTTCGTGAGACCGCGAGGTACATCGATTGGGGTGTCATCCATCCGGATTGCTGACTTCATGATTTCTCCCTGCTCGTTGACGCGCCTACGGTTACAACACCATCAACATTGATTTTCGACAAATGAACATTGATCGAATCAATGTGCTTGGGAGGGGAGGACGCAGTGAAAGCGTCAAAAACGAGACTAACGAGCGCCCAGGTTGCCGCTCGGCTTCGGATCAAACCGGCGACGCTCTATGCGTACGTGTCGCGTGGCCTGCTTTCAAGTGAGCGCGCGGAGACGGGCGGTTCCACGTTTGATCCGCTCGACGTTGAAGCTTTCGCCGCTTCGCGACGCAAAGGATCGAGAGCGCCCGGTGGCACTGGGGGACGGCCGCTGATGGTCCTGGATTCCGATCTCACTCTGTTGCAAAACGACGAGTTGTACTTCCGCGGCAGATCGGCCGTGGAGCTCGCCCGGCGGCTGCAATTCGAAGACGGCGTGAGGCTTCTCTGGGCAACACCACAGTCGCGCGATGACATCGACGATCGATTTGTCAGCAGGCCCGACGTCGTCAAAGCTGTTCGTAAAGCGAGCGCGGCTGTGGGTGATTCGCTGCGCTTCATGGATCGGTTGAAACTCGCTCTCTTGATTGCTGGCGCGAAGGACCCCGTGCGGGGTTCATTAGGTCAATCAGCAGTCAGGGATGCGGGTCGGCAGATCCTGTCCACAATGGTGGATTCCCTTACAGACCTTCGAGCGCATCCGCCCCTGTCAGCTCCGCTGGCGACCCGGTTATGGGCGAAGATTTCGCCACTTGAGGCTTCAGTCGGAAACCTCCGACTTCTCAACGCCACGATGCTTCTCTGCATGGATCACGACCTCGCGATCTCAACCATGTCGGCCAGGGTGGCGGCTTCGGCTCGAGCGGATGCGTATGCCGCAGTCACGGTGGCCCTCAGCACATTGGACGGAGCCATGCATGGTGCCGCGAGCATTGCGGCCGTGGAGATGCTGACCGAAACGTTGGAGACAGGCAGGGCGGAGCAGGCAATCTCCAGTCAAATTGCCAGATTCGGCATGATACCCGGCTTCGGACATGTCATCTACAAGGAGGTGGATCCCCGTGCGAGGTTTCTACTCAAATCAATGCGGGAACTTCCCGACTTTCAAGAAGCGCTGGGCGCCGCCGATCGTCTATCAGCAGTGATCCACTCTCGCAGTCCTCGACCAGCGAATCTCGACTTCGCCTTAGCCGTCCTGGTGATTGGAGCGAAGATGCACGCAGACGCAGGAGAGTTGATCTTCGCCGTGTCAAGAACAGCCGGCTGGATTGCGCACATCCTCGACGAATATGCCCAGCCAGCACTGCGCCTCCGTCCCGAGTCGAGATACATCGGCACAGAGCCATTTCGCCGCTAGGGACTCCGCATAAGGCGCAGTAACACGGCTCTCTTGGCATTGCCACGCCATACCCTTCGCATACCCTTCGAGTGGGCCAAAATCTGACACATGGCTCATGGGTGTCGAAGCCCATCGATTGTCAAGACAGTAATGTTTGCGCGACGAGTCCCCGGCGTGGGGTCAGAGATGACTGGGTTTGTAGGGGCTTGCGATACCACCAGACGTGCCGTGGAAGTCGGTGCCTTTGCTCATCCCCTCACATTCGCTTTCTCGGGTTCCGGGGTGGCGGGAGCTGGTGCGCTCGCCCAGGTGTATGCGTGATACCTCCGCCCCTCGCGTCTCAACCATCGGATCGTCAACCTACTTACGGCCTCTTTGAACTGTGCCCCGCTGCGCCCGGCAATGTGCCAAGGCACCGGTGTGTCGTCCCGGTGCACGAACTGGATCAAGGCGTCCTTACGTCCGATGCTGATGCATTGGGCGACGTAACCTTGCGAGTGCGCCCGGAGTGCTCGCCCGCCCAGCGCTGCGAGGATGTTATCGGCTGCCTGACCACCCATCGGCATGGCCGAGGCGCAACTGGGGCGGTGGAACTCGTATCTTGCACCGTCAATGGCGCAGGCATCGCCGGCGCCGTAAATGTTCGGGTACTCAACGGATTGAAGCGTGTGTTTCAGGATCAGCCTGTCGCGGCGATCAACGCGCAAGCCGCTGTCTCGAGCGAGCGTCGGCGAAGTGAATCCCGCGCACCACACCACCTCGTCCACTCCCAGCTCGCCGGCGAGATCAGGCGCTGGAGAAACTGTCACATGCTCACGGATGCTTACGCCGACTCGCCGTAGACCGGTTCGGAGCCGGGCTCGAGATCGAGGATCGATCGCAGGGGCGATCATCCCAGCCGTGTAGAGACTGATGCTGAGGTTGGTGCGCTGTTCGGCAAGCTCGGACGCGGTCTCGATTCCCGTCAGCCCACCCCCGACGACGGCGATTCGCCCTCCACTGGGCAGTACGTCGAGTCTGTTCCTCAGGAGTGTCGCGCACTCCACGGTGCCAACAATTCGAGCTCCGTGCGGCGCACCCCCTGCACCGCTTCCCGGGGCATACACGAGTGAGTCGTAGCTCAGAGTACGCCCGCCCGCGAGGACCACTACATGATGCCCAGGCTGCATCTCGACCACCGAATCGATCACCAGATCGACCCTGGGGCTGAGCAATGCCGAGAGTGGGCGCACCACGTCGGCACGGGATCCCGCCGCGAACTCATGCAGCCGGATGCGTTCCACGAACACGTCCCGCGGATTGATCAACACCACGTTGATAACACCCTCCGCGGCCCCCGAGGCCAAACGATTCGCGGCGATAACCCCCGCATATCCGCCCCCGACCACGATCACCCTGTGCTGCATCACACGCCCTGCTCTCGTTGTTGTTTCTGTTCTCGTGCATAGGACACGAGGCGTGGCCGGTTTGTGACAAGACAAACTAGAACTCGACGTGAAATAGGCCTTTTGCCGCGCGGTGTAATAGCCGGTCGTCAAGGGGACGATGGTTTGACCGATGGATCCTGCAGCGAAGTACCACCAGCCGGTCACGCCGCCGACACGATCATTGTGTCGTCTTGCCAGAACGCGCACGTGAATCCGCCTGAGGGTCAGTATTCACCCGTCGTCGACTCGCCCGTCGCCTCGTCGGGCAACCGCACCGCGCAGGGGAACAGGCACAGTACGTTCCGGTAGCGGTACCGGTTGAGCCGAACGACAGCATGACCGGGATACTCCAATGGGTGCAGGAAAATCTGCATCACGACATCGGGCTGGATGAAATTGCCGCGCAAACCCACATGAGCCGACGAACGCTGGTGCGGCGATTCAATGCCGCGTTGGGGATCTCTCCCATCCGGCGGCTGCAACACGAACGACTCCGCCGTGCCCAACAGCTGCACGACACCGCGAATCTGTCCATCGATCAGATTGCAGAGCAGACCGGACACGGCACGGCGACCACACTGCGGCCAGCATTCGCGGCCCAGATCGCAACCATACCCAGCGATTACCGACGTGCGTTCCTCCACAGCTGATGTTGACCATCCGATGAGTGCGAGTAGCCGTAATCAAGGCGAAGACCCAACGTAGAGGAGCCCACCGTCTCGCAGAAGACTCCTGCCGAGAAGGTATTCTGCCGGCAAAGCGATGCCGGTATGCCGCAACGCGGGCGCGATTGCCGCGGGTGGTCGTCTGCCGCCTCAACTTTGTAGACCCAGACAGCCGCGACAGCGCCTGTGCCGACTCGCAAGCTGAACTTCGACAGGCCAAGCGCGGTGAAGCGCCGCACCTTCCGGAGTCGGGTTCGATAGGCTCGGCAGATGGCGGAAAGCAGCCCATCGGGCGGGCGAATCACTCATCGTCAAGCTGCTCGCATCCTCGCCGCCGCCGATCCGGTGATCGCGCGAATGGTCGCTCAAGGCGGGCTCCCGACTATCCCTCGGCCGACCGAGACGCACTTCGAGTCCCTGGTGCGCTCGATCACCTATCAGCAACTTGCCGGAGCAGCAGCTCGGGCAATTCATGGCCGGTTGGTCGCCGCTCTGGCCGACGACGTGACGGCCGAGCGTGTGTTGCGCACCCCGGTTGAATTGTTGCGCGGTGCGGGCTTGTCTGGGAACAAGGCCGCTTCACTGATCGATCTGGCGACCAAGATCCTTGACGGAACGGTCGTGCTCGAACCGCGCAGGCTTGCGCGCGAGAGCGATGACGAGGTCACCACACGGCTGACGGCGGTGCGCGGCATCGGCAGTTGGTCTGCTCAGATGTTTCTGATGTTCCAGCTGCGCCGCCTTGATGTCTGGCCCACAGGAGACCTTGCCGTTCGGAAAGGCTTCGCGATTGCCTGGAATGTTCCTATGCCCACCCCGAAGCAGCTCGAGGTGCTCGGCGAACCTTATCGCCCGTATCGCAGCATCGTCGCTTGGTACTGCTGGCGGGCGATCGAGCTGAATGCGACGGAAGCGAAGACGTCGACTATAACCTGATCTGTCGCTTGCATCGTTGGCTGCGCGCGCGAGGGTTACCTGTGCTCCGAATAGGCGGCCTCCAGCCACTCGGTGATGAGTTCCGGTGCTTGGCAAGCTGCCAGGTCGACCTCGAGTGCGGCCAGGCGCCGTCCCCAGTAGAACTCCCGCGTCCAATGTGGATACATTGCCGCGCAGGCACGGATGTCCAGCTCAGGCAGGAGGATCCTCGCGCGCTGCGGCTCCGGCAGAGTAGCGAAGATTGTTCGCGCTCGGAAGGAGGGAAAACCATGATGCGGATGTTCGCGGGTGCCCGGAAACGACAGCGCAATCCGTCGGACGTCATCGTGGTTCATACGTTTGGACTCACTATCCCTCGTGGGCCAACTGTTTTCGAGGTCAATTGTCCTTCGCCGTCGGCGCCGAGACGACACAACCTCAAGGAGCCGTTCACGCGAGATCGGGCCGGCCCGACTCGGCCGGTGGACAGGATGAGCGATCGCTCTAATGCGCGCGCCCGCCGGTAGCGGGTTGATCGACCTGACTGTCCACCAGCCGGTGTTGATGAATGGCGTTATGCCGAGTGGTCTGGTCGCTCAGCTGTACTGGACGACGTGTCCTCGGGTCAATGCGAAACGTTCCTTCCGGCGGAATGTCGACTGGATTGACGGGGATGATCTCTAACGACTGCTCCGACTGCGACTTTGCCCGCGCCAGTATGTGGTCCTGAATTTCGTCCGCGTCAAGTTCACTGCCACCGGAAAGCTGCACCACCTGGTGGGTGCCGAGGACAGTTCCCGTGTGGTCGTAGATCGCGAAATTCAGCTTCTTTTTCACGTCGATGTCAACCTTCAGGGGAGTCGTGCTGAGGTCGTGAATCACAGCGACCGCTGACGCGGTGACGTTGTCGACCTGAAGCTGAAACCTGACATGGTCGGTCGTCAGCTGCGCGTGGTTGTCCGCTAGTTGGTCCGGATAAGGGACGCCCCACCTGGTCACTTTGGGGGTGTTTGCCGTCTCGAGGTAGGCGTAAGCGTACCGGCTCTGGAACGGGCTGAAGCGATCGCCATCCTGCGCCACGAACGAGCTGAGCTGGATTGTGGCCAGTATGGGTCTCTCTGCGAACTTGACTTCCTTAGTGGCCCACTTGATTGAGCCCCACCGCGTAAGGGATGTACACCTGAGGATGTTTGACATGTCGCTGTTCCTTTCAGTTCAGTTGCAACTCACGGTTTCCGGGCGGATGTCGCACGCTTGGTCGATCAGTCACTTGGCACACCACCATGGCGGGCCGCGTCGAGCAGCGTTCGCATGAGTGCTCGGTAGTCGGCCTCATGCAATCCATGTCGAGCGAGCTGACCGCGAACGTGCCGTTTTTATCGACAGCGACTGCGCGTCTTTGGATGTTGTTCTTGGCCGCGCTGTTCCTATCCACGGCTCGCCCATTCCGTATCGGACGTCTTCAGCGCGACAACCGCGACCATGACGAGGCCGATCGTTTCAAGCGTGCCGGCTCCGACCTGTAGCCATTCGGGCGCTCCGAGGATCAGCCCCGTGACGTGGCCGACGGGCCACGCCATGATCAGCGCACCGGCGATCCAGGCCACCTGCTTGCTCAGGATCACCGCAAGCCCGAGAAGGAACGTGCCGAGGATGTTCCCGAGGATGAACAGGGGGAAGAAGGCGAAGCCCATCGGGTCATCCTGGCTCGCGTCGATCGCGGCAGCGGCGTCGACGTTCATGGTCGCGAGGGTGATCTCAAGTCCGCTCGAGGCCACGATTCCGTAGTAGGCGATGTAACCGGCCATCATCAGGATGCCCGCCACCAGGCTCAGTTGAGGCCGAGTCGGGCGGAGCACGCGCAGCGCCGAGGGCACACCGGCGACGATGAGCATCGACCCGATCATGGCGAGCAGCATCGTGACTCGCGCTTCGGTCGGATGCGACGAGAACAGTTCGAGCGCGGACTCTCCCGTCATGTCGCTTCCGCCGTCCATGGTGATCAGCGAGTACATGGTGTTGGTGGCGACCTGGAACAGGATGCCCAGCGGTAAGAGGATCGCGCCGACCGCGCGGCGGAATCGCACGGTCGGATCACGCCGCATTGTTGTTGTGGTCGTTTCGGTGGAAACGGATGTGGACACGACATTCTCCTTCGAACGGATTGGCTCGCTCAAACGGCCTGGTTGCCATCGAGGTTAGGCAGCCGGCACCGTGCCCTCCACCGGGCCACCTCTTGACCTGTCTCCGTGCTGGCCCGGAGGCACCGCGGCCACCCGCCCGATAGGCTCTGGGCATGTCGTGGCCGAGGGCGTGCACGGCGATCGGTTGGCTCATCACGCTGACCGTGATCGCCTTCTTCGCCGTGCCTCGGATCGCCGCCGAGCCGCTCGTCATCGCTGTCGTGTTGGGCATTGCACTGCTGTCAATGGTGCTCGCGACGATCGTTGCGTGGCGGGTGCCGCGACATCCGGCCGGGGCGCTGCTTGCCGGCAATGGCGCCGCAACGATCACAGTGATGGCTGCGGGCGATGTCGCCGGGGAGGCATTCGCAGGCGACTGGATGCTGTTCTATGTCTTCCTGGCGGAGTTGCTTTTGATCATGCCAACCGGGCGGCTTGCCCGTCGCGGTCGCAGACTGTGGCTCACCGTCGCCATCGGCATGCCGGTGATCGTCGTGGCGTTCAATGCGCTCATTGCGTACTCGTGGCTGGTCGGCGAGGAACCAGCGCCGCTGGTGGCTGTGTTGATGACACTGTCGCTGGCGATGGTGTTCGCCTATTTCGCGTGCCTGGTCGCGTCTGCGGTGTCACTGGCGGTGCGCTATCGCGAAGCGGATGCCCGGGGTCGGCTGAGCCTGCGCTGGATGTTTTTCAGCGGTGCCGCAGTTCCGCTCACCCTGGCGCTGTGCTGGGTGAGTTACCTGGTGTTCGCGGCTCCGGAGCTCGTGATCTTCGGGCTTCTGGTCATGCACGTGGTGATACCGGTGACCACGACAATTGCCCTGGTGCGGCCCAGATGGTTCGACATCGATGCTGCGACGGTGTCCGCGGCAACGATCAGCATCCTCTCGTTCGGCGTGCTGAGCGTGGTCTCTGTCGTCTATGCGGCCGCGGGCCTGATGCTGGTGACGTGGTCTCCGATCGTCGGAATCGTCGCGACGCTCGTGGTCGGAGTACTCGCTGTTCCGCTGTACAGCACGTTGCGCCGTGTTATCGCGCGAGCCGTACACCCCGAACGTGAGCGTGCCTTGACGGCGCTGCGGGGCTTGCGCATCCAGATGGAGGCTGGGCAGCGCCCGCCGGAAGATGTCGAAGACGTCTTGCGGACTGCGTTGCGTGATCCGGGGCTGCGCGTCGCATACCGTCGTATCGGTGACGGCACATCCGTGCCACTGAGCGGTGGTCCAAGCACATGGCGGTCACATTCGACGGCTGCCGTCGTGCGATTCCTGGGCGAAGACATCGGCTCGATCCAGGTATCGGGCGATCAGCCGATGCCCGTGTCTCGCGCGGTGTGTGAAGCGACTGCGCCGATACTCGATGCGGTACGGCTGCGTTCGGAGTTGCGCAACGCCATGCGCGACGTCGCCGACTCTCGCGAACGGATCATGCTTGCCGGCTACGAAACGCGGCGACGGCTGGAACGCGACCTTCACGATGGCGCACAGCAAAGGTTGGTCTCGCTGGGCATGCGGCTGCGCGTGCTGCAGCGCACTGTTCCGGGCGCGGATGCGCTCGCAGAATCGCTGGACGCGGCCGTCGCCGAGCTGGCCACCGCCGTCGCGGAACTGAGACAGCTTGCGCACGGCGTGCGGCCTAGCGCCCTCGACGATGGGCTCACGAGCGCGCTCGCCGATCTTCGACGCCGCGCACCGCATGCTATCGACCTCGACATCGACGTGGACGATGTGCCCGACGCGGTCGCCACGACGGCGTATTTCATCGCGAGTGAAGCCATCACAAATGCCATCAAGCATGCGCAGGCGCAGCGCATCCGCATCGTGGCGCACCACAAACACGGCAACCTGCACGTGACGATAATCGACGATGGTCGCGGTGGAGCATCCGGAGCTGTGACATCCGCTTCGAAGGGGCTCGACGGCATGCACGATCGCATCGCAGCGCACGGTGGGCGACTACGTGTCGATTCCCCGATCGGCGGCGGCACCAGGATCGAGGCGGTGATCCCGTGCGGGTCGTGATCGCCGAGGACTCGGCGCTGTTCCGGCAGGGGCTCGCGGCGCTGCTGAAGAGCGCCGGGCACGAGATCGTCGGGACGGCGTCGACCGGCGCGACGGCGATCGCGCAGACCCGTGCGCTGCAGCCGGACATCATCGTGCTCGACATCCGCATGCCGGGCGCAGATGACGGAATCGCGGCGGCGCTCGAGATCCGTGCGTGGCAGCCGCCTACGCCGGTCATGCTGCTCTCGCAGCACGTTGAGACGCGTCATGTGCTCGAACTGACGGCGAGCGGGTCGATCGGGTACCTGCTCAAGGATCGGGTGCTCGATGTGGATGACTTCTTGTCCGCATTGCAGCGCGTGCAAGCAGGCGGAACGGTGCTCGATCCGGAGATAGTCACGCGTCTGATTGGTACGGCGCGCGCGTCGTCCGTGCTGGACGGGCTCACTCCGCGTGAGCTCGATGTGCTCGAACTGATGGCGCAGGGTCGTTCGAACCGTGCGGTCGCGGACCGCCTTGTTGTCTCCGAGCGCACGGTCGAGACTCATGTGACGAGCATTCTCGCCAAGCTTGATCTGCCCGAGAGCACCGACCACCACCGGCGGGTGCGTGCCGTTCTGACCTATCTCGAGGCGACGCAGGTGTGAGCGGTGAGCGGTGGGCGGTCGGCGTCGTGACCGAATGCGCCGTGACCGAATGCGCCGTGCTTGATCGTGTGGTTGGCAGTCTGGTCTGTCGGGGCCTTGCCTGGTCTGCGCGCGCTACGGGGCCCGCGGCTTTTGCGCTTCAATTCCGTCGCCGCGTTCGGGGGTTGTTTAGAAGGGTGGTGGGTCGGTGTTGTGGATTTTGCCGCGTGGGCTTTGCCAATGGATGGTGCCGTCTTTGTGGCGGATGATTTTCCATCGGGTTTTGTGTTTGAGTCGGTGGTCGCCGCGGCAGACGGGTGCGAGGTTGTTCAGGCTGGTGGTGCCGTTCAGCACCCAGTCGAGGCTGTGGTCGTTGTCGCAGTCGACGGCTAACCGGTTGCAGCCGGGGAAGACGCAGTAGGTGTGGGTGGCCAGGATCCACCGTTTCAGGTCGGCGGGCACGGTGTAGCTGGTGCGGTCCACGTCCAGGATCGCACTGGACACCGGGTGGGTGAGGATGCGGTAGAACGAGGGTGCCTTCCCGGCCAGGCGTCTGGCGGTGTCGGAGTCGATCGGCCCGTACCCGTTCAGCCGGCACGGCTGTTGCGGCGCAACCGGCTGGTCGGGTTGCTCCTGCTTGCCGACCTGCGCTGACCGGTCGGCTTGGTTGGTGTCGTCAGTTGTCGGGGTACCGTGGTCTAGGAGGGTGAGGACGGGCACTGTGACCATGACGGTGGCTTTGACCTCATAGGGTGTGCCCTCGCCGGTGAGCAGGTCGGCCATCACGTCGGCGCGGATTTGGCCGAGGGTGCGGGTTTCCCCGGGCAGGCCGGCCAAGTGTTTCGCGTTCGCGTTGATGCGGGCGTAGGCGCGGTAGGCTGCATCGGCCGGTTGCAGCGCACCGAACCAGGCCATCCCGTCCGCTGCCGGTTCTACCCACACACGTCGGTCCTCCCGGGCCCGGGCGTGGCGCACCTCCAACGGTTCGGCGGCGAGTTTCTCGGCGAGGCTGCGGGCGAGGATCCGCATCCGGGCCGGGTTGACGGTGCGGGCCGGGCCGGCGAGTTTGCTGTCGTATTCGGCCCACACGACCGCGGCGTCCTCGTCGCTGTTATCGGGTAGGCCGCTGGTGTTGTCGAGGATGGCGCGCACGTTCGGGTAGGAGATCTCCCCGTCGAGGAAGTCGGCCCACACGGCCGGCAACCGTGTGGTCAATGTTTCCGCGTCGTGCAGGCGGTTGCGAACGGTGTTCTGGCCGATTCCCAGGCAGACCGCGAGTTCGGCGATCGCGGCGCGTTCCGCGAACTCCAACCGATCCGCACCGGCACGGCCGGCACCGGCGCGCCCGCCCTCGGCGCTCTCACGCTCGGCGGCTGGGCCGATGAAGACTTCCGGGAAGGCGCGGGCCTCCCGGATCGTGGCGAGGATCGCCGCCAACTGGCCGGCGGTGGCCCGAGCGATCTGGCGCCCCGCGAACTGGGCACGGGCGACCTGCCCATCGATGCGCACCCCCGGATCCACCTCCGCCGGCGGCAGCATCACGACAGGATCGTCAACCAGCTCGGCACTCAGCAGGATCGAATCGGATACGGCGGAATCCGGCACGATGAAATCGGTGACGGTGGAATCGGTTACGGTGGCATGCGGCAGAGCAGAATCGGGGACGTTGAGCTCCGGCACTACCGGAGCAGGCAGCGCGGCATTCAGCAGCTTCGTGTCCAGCAGTTGCGTCGCATCCAGCAGGTCTTCCATGCCTGGAGTCAACCAGCAGCCACCGACATTCCAGCCCCGAAAGCCGGCGGAAATACGCGGAATCCGACCCTATCCCGGACCGTTACCCAACCGTTATATGCGTTGTGCGTGGAGACTTTTCGACTACGCTCAGGCAACGCATCGTCAGCAGTCGACGCAGGCCCGACCGCCGAAAGCTTGATCGAGTGGGCGGCCAGATCGTGCGTCTCAGAAGGACCGTCACATTCAAATACGCTACAATTCTGTACATGACAACTCTTTCGCTGGCGGACGCGCGAGCAAACTTCTCGCGGATCGTCGAATCGGCTGCGACAACGCATGAGCGGTTCGAGGTGACGAAGAATGGCGGTCGTGCCGCGGTGTTGCTTGGCGCCGACGATTACGACTCGCTGATGGAGACTGTTGCGATTCTGAGCGACCGGGAAGCGGTCGACGGAATCCGCGTCGGCATCAAGGAGGTTGAGTCGGGCGACATGTTCGATGCAGCTGAGGTTCGAGAAGCTATGAAGGCGGCCGGTCGGCTGTCACAGTGAATCAGAACCGTGAATCAGAACAGTGAATCAGAGATATGAGGTTCGCTTCACGAAATCTGCCAAAGTTGCGCTCTCGGAAAAGCTTCCGGAGAAGGTAGCCGCCGCAGCCTTCGAATTCATTGTTGGCGCCTTGAGCGAGAATCCCCGCCGCCTTGGAAAGCAGCTGGGCGAACCCCTCTATCCGCTCTATTCTGCCCGACGCGGTGAGTATCGGGTGATCTACCGAATCGTTCAGAAGCAGTTGTTCATCGAAGTCGTTTCGATCGTTCACCGACGGGATGCGTATCGGACATCCTGACCGCAGCACAGCGGCGATCGCCGGAGTATAAACGATTCGCCGGCGACGGCTCAGCGCCACTTGCCCCGCGTAGACGGTTATTGAACCCAGAACGCATCGAGCGCGGCCTGATCGGAGTAGTGGCCGCGAACATCCACAATCAGGTCGTTCTCGGTTCGGATCAGCTGACATCCGGTGATGTCGAGCAAGCGCTCACCTCGGGATGCCGTCGCGTGCTGAACGGCAACCACGTAGGTGTCGCCGATGGCGACATCGAGCAGTTCGGCACGGAAGGTCCCACCGGACAACGGACCGAGTTTGGCGAGAAAGTCGTCGCGAATCTCCTGCCACCCACGGTGGTCGCCGGAGATCGGACTGTTGCCGGGAAGGTGCCAAAGCGCAGCCGGAGCAAAACAACTCTCAGCTGCTGCGAAATCGGCATCGGCCACCGCTTGATAGAACCGCCGCACAACCTGTTCCGCGCCATCGCTCATAGGCTCATGGTGGCACCATGGCTTCGAGATGTCTACGGCGCCAGCTCAGAACAGAGCAGGCTCAAAACAGAGCAGGCTCAGAACAGTGCCATAGCCGGCTCGATGCGGTCGATCGAGCCGCGCCCCGCGAGTGCTCGGCTGAAGTCGATCGCGTCATAAGCCAGGGCACTTCCTGTGCCGAAGTGGCCACCTGCCGGCCCCGTCAAGTCGATGTTGCTGCCGCCCACGATGCCCGCCTGAGCGCTCCGATCTGCAATGAGATCGGCGACGATCAGGCCGTCGTGCTCTGCGGTGACCACGAGCTCGCGTCCCGTCGCACGGCAGATGTCGATGCGGTGCACCCACGCATCCCGCGTGTAAATGGGTCCGTAGAGATAACCGAGCGACGTCCAGTGCCACGGTGCCGGCAGCCGGAGCTTGAACATCCGAACCGCAGCAGGAAGGGCGGAACGAGCGCGCACTCCGCGAGCGGCGGCATCCGTCAGCAGATCGACAAGGTTGGCGGTCGAACGGTGCTGCCGCTCGCGGATCTGCAGAGCATTGACGGTAGCCATCAGTTCGGCGTCGCCTTGCTGGGCCTTTCCCGCACGCTGCTGACGTAACTGTTCGCGAATCGAGGCAGTTGCTTCCGCCGCCCCGATCAGGTGCGCGACAATGTCACGCACCGTCCACGGGTCGCAGTCGGTGAGGCGAGACCATTCGTCGTCGTCCAAATCTCGCAACAGAGTGATGATGCGCGCATACTCCTCGGTGGCAAGTCGCATCCATTCGGCGTGTTTCATGATTCCTCCTTGAGCACTCAGTCTTTGAACACAAAATCTGCAAACATCTCGACGGATGCCGCGACCCGGCCGCTCCAGCGATCGCCGCCCGGCTCGTTGGCCAGCTGCTGCGCGGCGAGGCCGCTGACCAGCGCGGTCCAGATGTCAAGGTGTGCCGGGTCACGGATGCCGAGCGCGGCGAATCCGTCGCGCATCAGCGTCACGACCTGGACCGCGATCGCGTAGGCGGCGGGTGACGGTGTGAACCCCGGGATGGTGCGTTCGAAGAGCAGCTGGTGCCGCACCGGGTCCTCAACGCAGAACCCGACGAACGCCGTTGCAGCCGCGAGTAGGGTATCGCGCGGGCTGCCGCCGGTTGGCACCGCGCGCATCCGCTCGAGAAACGCACGATTGCCGGCGGCAAACATTGCGTCGTACATCGCATTCTTCGATGCGAAGTAGGAGTACAGGCTTGGTGCCTGCACTCCGACCGCGGAGGCGACGTCTTTCAGAGAGAAGCCGAGCAAACCTTTGGTGCGCGCCAGCTGCCAACACGCAGCGATGATCTCCTGTTGCGCCCGCTCATGCCGCACCTGTTTGCCCAGCATTGCCGCCCGCCTTGTCGCCGCTTTCCTAATAACGTTAGGAGAACCTAAACACGTTCGAACCAGTATGGCAAGCGGCAAGCGGCAAGCGGCAAGCGGCAAGTGTCAAGTGACCAGTCGGCGGGCGGGCGGGGTCTAGTCGCCGGCCGCGTTCCATTCGCTGCGCAGCATCGCATAGACGCCGGTGTCCTGCCAGCGGCCCTTGAGCATCAGGTTCTCTACGAAATATGCTTCCTCGCGCATGCCGAGTCGGCGGCACAGGTTCACCGAGGCGGTGTTCTGTGGTGTCAGTTCAGCCACAATCCGATGGCATTGCACCGTCTCGAAGCCGAGCCGGAGCAGGGCACGCGCCGATTCCTGCCCATAACCGTTGCCGAAATAGTCGGGGTGGAACATCCAGCCGATCTCCGCGCACTGGTGTTCCGCCCTCGCCAGGGAGAAGTACAGCTCACCGAGCACCGCCCCATCCGCGACACGCTCGACGGCCAATCGCCAGTCGTCGCCGTCCTTTTCGAACCGAGTCGCAGCGGATGCCGCGGCCACCTTCTCAACGACCGTCGCGCGACTGCGCGGCTCGAACAGCAGGTATTCACACACGTCGGCGCGTGATTGATACGCGTGGACGGCATCCGTGTCTGCCGGGGTCATCAACCGGATGCGCAACCGCTCGGTGGCTAGCGGCTCGCGGAATTCGTACGGGATCATGGCTGAGATCCTACGGGCCACCTCAACGCCCGTCGCATCGCGTTGCGTTGACTACTTCACCGGCAGGCTCTGCTCCGAGTGGAACACATTGTGCGGGTCCCACTTCTTCTTCACGCTCAGCAGGCGATCGAGATTCTCACCGAAGTACTGCTGCTGCCAATCCCGGATGCTGCGGTTCGGGAAGTTCTGATAGCTCTCGTTGACAGAGTCCGGCTTCATGACGGCGATCACCTCGTCTGTCCAGGCAAGCAGATCGTCGCTGACGGACTTCGGTGCAATGTTCTCCCACACCGGCGACGGTCGCCACATGTTGGTCATGCCGCGATGCACGTATGCGGTCTCCGTGCGCGAGAACTTATCCATCACGCTGCCGCCGATCCAGCCGAGCATGAACAGTGCGGCATTGTTCGAGCTCGACCGGCTGGGGGTCTCGGCGATCAGATCCACCATCTTCTGCACCGTGGCGGCCGGCAGGGCCGCCTTCGTATAACGCGAGATGTCGCCCCACGAGTGATTAGGCGACTCCGCTGTGGTGAAGATCTTTGCTGTCGTCCAGAACGGTTGCACCACGATCTGCTGCTTGGCCGGCGGCGATGCCTTCAACAAAGGCCCGACCAAACCGAGAAAATCGTCTTTGCTTCCGAGGAACTGTCCACGCACCATGACGTCGATCGCCGCGCGCGGCCCGGCCGCACCAACCGGCGTGGCCTGCGCCATCGCCGAAGCCACGAACTCGGGCGGTGCGCTCTGTTCCAACTCGTCGAACGTGGAGAACATCGCGAGGGCGGCATCCGCACCGGTCCAATCGAATCGGTAGTAGACGATGTCGCTGGTCGGCACAGGCACCAGGTCGTATTCGAACGACGTGTTGATGCCGAAGGTGCCGCCCGTGCCGCCTCGACTGGCCCAGAACAGGTCGGCGTTGGTGTTGCGGTCCGCCGTGACGATGTCGCCGGCAGCCGTCACCATGCGCGTCTTAGTGAGGTGATCGGAGGTCAGCCCAGCCCAGTGAGTGTGGTAACCGATGCCACCGCCGAGGGTGAGGCCGCCCATGCCGACGCTCAGGCAGGTGCCGCCGGGAAGCAGCAGTGGGCCACCTGTGCTGGCCTGGAAAACATCGCGATTGGATGCTGCGCCACCGGTGATCGCCGTGGCGGATCCGGTGTCGATCTTCACCGCGTTCAGCCGGCTGAGGTCCACGATCAGTCCAGTCGTGGTCGAGAGCCCTGCATAGTTGTGCCCGCCACCGCGCGCGACCGGTTGGATGTCGTATTTCTTCGCCCACTTCACGCAGGTCACGACATCCTGCTCATCGGCCACACGGGCGACCACCATCGGCACGGTGTCGCGGTAGCGTCCGTTGGTCGGCATCCACGCGTCGGTGAATCCGGGCTGGCCCGGAAGGAGGAGCCTGCCATGCAATTGCTTCCTCAACTCATCCAGAGCTTTAGCCTCGATGGTGACCCAGTCGCCGCCTGTCGTGCAGGCGGTGAGGCCGAGGCCGAGTGTGGCGAGGGTACCCGCCACGAGAAACTGGCGGCGAGAGGGTGTGGGCATACTGCGTCTCCTTGTGTCGCTCACGCGACGATTTCGAGGCTCTCCATCATTCCGAGATCCTCATGAGCGAGCACATGGCAGTGCTCGACGAACTTTCCGGTGAAATCGGTCAGGTTCATCACGAAGGTGAACGAGTCACCCAGCCTCGGGCCGAGCACGAACGTGTCGCGCCAAAGCGGCTTCTCCAGAGCGATGCCGTTGATCTTGATCACCTTGAACGAGTTGACGTGCACATGGAACACGTGCACAAAGCCCTCATCGGCACCATTGATGATCGTCCACTCCTCGGCAGTGCCGCGTTTCATCGTGTACGGCGGGTCATCCGGGTTGAATGCGCGGCCGTTGATGCCGAAGCTGACGAACGAGTGATCAGGCAGCCGCTGCACGGTGTAGCGGACATCGCGGGTGCGCACCACCGGGAGCATCTTGGGGTTGTACGCAGGAAGGGTGCTGGGCAACGCGAGCTCCGGACCGGTCCCCTTGACGATGACGGTGGCGACGACCCGTGGCACCAATTCGGGCGAAACGGTTCCGTTCTTTCCGGGCGGTTGAATCGTCTGCGGCATGCCGGGCACGAACGGTTTCTGGCTGGAACCGGGCGAAAGCACCAGATCGTATGAGCCTGCCGCACCGGCCTTCACGAGCACGTCCACCCGGTTGCCGGGGCTCAACAGGGTATCGAGCGCTGGTTCCGGTGCCGAGAGAGTCATTCCGTCCCACGCGATCTGATTGAGCGAGTGCCCCGCCATGCGCAACGAGGCGAGCTTGCCTTCCGCCGCATTGAGGATGCGCCAACGCTGCACCTCACCCGGATACATGGTGATCGTCGGTTTGTAACTGCCGTTGACGGTCCAGAAGATCTGCGTGCGAGGAAAGAACGCTTCGCTCTTGCTCGGGTCGGGGATCGGTGCCTCTTCCTTGAACTCGGAGCCGAGCTCGATCGCCTGCAGCACTAGCACTTTTTCTTTTGCTGCGGCGATTTCTGGAACCTCGTCGATGTCGCCCCTGACGATGAGCGCGCCGGCCATGCCGCCACGCACCTGCTGCGTGACCGCCCCTTGGCGATGTGGGTGATACCAGAAGAATCCGGCTTCGTGGTCGGTTGGGATGTGAATGTCATAATCGAACGATTCGCCTGGCGCGATCGAGATGAACACGTTGTCTTGGTGGCCGGACGGGGACACGTGCAGGCCGTGCGTGTGCAGGTTGGTGTTCGTCCAGACGTGCGGCCGGGTGAGGTCGGTGCCGTGATCATGGTGGCTGGATTCGGCCGGGCTAGTGCCGGCCGTCGCAAGCGACGGCATCCGATTGTTCAGTGTGATTTTCAGACGATCGCCGGGATGCGCGACCCACGTGGCGCCGGGGATCGCACCGTTGTAGTTGTAGCTTTCGATCGCCCGGCCGACGCCGATGTCGGTCGACGCCCAGACCGGTTTCAGTTCGGCGGTCAGCGTGCCGTTCATGCTGCGGATGACGGGCGGCTGACGCAGCTCGATCGGGCCGAACGGCCGCGCTGGAGTCTTCGGGGTTGTGCACGATGCGAAGGCGAACAGCCCACCCGCTGCCGTGACCGTTGCCGCGAAGCCGATGGCCAAGACGTGGCGACGGGTGAATGCGTGGGCCGTGCGAACCTCTCCTTCTGACAGCGCTGGGAATAGGCTGCCTGTCCACGTTTTATCGCCCATGCGATCGCTGCATGAACGTTGAGTAAAATGTGACAGCGCTTCCACGTTAGGCCGAACGCGGCAACGCGTGCAAGCGCCGAGTTGAAGCGATTACTTCAACAGGCGTGACAGCACGCGGTCCGCGAGCGGCTTGCCCCCGGTCTGGCAGGTCGGGCAATACTGCAGCGTCGAATCGGCGAAGATCACCTGGCGCACGGTGTCCCCGCAGACCGGACACGATTCGCCCGCGCGGCCATGCACCTGCATGCCCGACTTCTTCTCCTGCTTCAATTCGGATGCCGCCAGGCCGTCTGCGCGCGCGATCGCAGCCCGCAGCGTTGCCTGGAGTGCGTCGAAAAGCCGGGAGGCGTCATCCGGTGGCATTGCAGCGGGCTTGAACGGCGACATCCGAGCGGCGTGCAGGATCTCGTCGGAGTAGGCGTTGCCGATACCGGCGATCACCGATTGATTGCGGAGGACGCCTTTGATCTGGGCGCGCCCCGCTGCTGCAAGGATGTCTGCGAATACCGAGAGCGTGAAGTCGTCGGCCAGCGGGTCCGGCCCCAAGCGGGCAATGCCGGGCACCTCGATCGGGTCGGCGACGATCCAGATTGCAAGCGATTTCTTCGTGCCGGCCTCTGTGATGTTCAAACCGGACCCATCTTCAAGGATGAGCCGGGCGGCGAGTGGTCCTCTGCCCGGACGCCCGGTCGGCGGGGGAGGCGGCCCATCGCGCCAGCGGATCCAGCCGGCGCGCGCGAGATGGACGATCAGGTGCAGGTCGCCGACCGTGATATCGAGGAACTTGCCGTGATGTGCAACGCCTGTGATGACCCGACCCGAAAGTGCCGAGGCGGGCGGGTCGAAGGTCTTCAACGCAGCGAATGAGACGAGTTCGAACCTCTCGAGAGTGTGCCGGATCAGGCGGGCACCCAGGTCAGAGGCGAGGGCGTGGATCTCGGGGAGCTCTGGCACCCCTCCAGTGTCTGCCCGACCCCTGACAAGGTCAATGCTGACAAGGTGAATGCGGACAAGGTCAATGCTGACAAGGTGAATGCGCACAACGTCAATGCGCTGAGGGTGGGTGCGGGGCGAATTCAGCCGAATTGCCTCTCGCGCCTGAGCCCAGGCGGGGCCATAATCGACACGAAGCAGGCGGCCCCGCAGACACGGCGGCGCTGCACCTGCACCGAACAGAGAGCACCGAACAGGGAGCATCGATCATGGTCACTCGCCTCAATCCGTACCTCAGCTTTCGCGACAACGCGCGGGAAGCATTGGAGTTTTATCACACAGTCTTCGGCGGCGAGCTCACCCTGAACACGTTCGGCGACTTCCATGCCAGTGAGGATCCCGATGAAGCCCAACTGATCATGCACGGCATGCTGTCAACTGATGGCGGCCTCGATCTCGCCGGGGCGGACACACCGAAACGCCTGGAGTACACGCCCGGTAACAATTATTCGATCTCGCTCAGCGGGGAGGACGAAGCCGAGTTGCGCGGGTACTGGAACGCACTGATCGACGGCGCAACGATCACGATGCCGTTGGAAAAGGCGATGTGGGGCGACACGTTCGGTATGTGCACAGACAGGTTCGGAGTTAGCTGGATGGTGAACATCTTCGCTGCACCAGAAGAGGCCGCTGCCGGGTAGGGCAGCGGCCTCGTCGTGGTTGCGCGACCGGCTATACGACCGGATGCTGCGTGGTTTCGACTGCGCGACCGGTCGGCGATGAATAACCGGCTGCGATCGATGCATCGTCTTCTGCGCCCGGCTCGGTGGCCGCCTGGCCTTCGAATTCTCGCCCGAGCAGCACGGCGTCTGCGCCGTTGGTCTCCAGGCTGTTCGGATCGATCTCGCGGTCGATTGTGGTGGCCAGCGGAACCTCTTTGACGAAGCAGAGCAGAATCACCGCGATGATGATCAACGGCACCATGAACAGGAAGATAGGGGCCAACGCGTCGTTGTACGAACCGATGATGATGTCGCGTACAGCTTTCGGCAGTTCTTTCACAGCGGCCGGCGTCAGGGCGTTCGTCGAACCGGTCGCGCCTTGTGCCGCAGCGGGCATCCGTTCGGTCAGCAGGTTGACCAGGCGCGTGGCGAACAGGCTGCCGACAACGGCGGAACCGATCGAGGCCCCGATCTGACGGAAGTAGTTGTTCGACGCGGTAGCCGTGCCGACCAGTTTGTTCGGGAAGGTGTTCTGCACCACCAGTACCAGGATCTGCATGCACAGTCCGAGCCCAAGGCCCATCAGCGCCAAGTACAGGCAGATGACATACACGGGGATGGCCGCCGTCATCGTGGACAACAGCATCAACGCTCCGGCGACGATGATCGTTCCGGAGATGAGCGACCACTTGTAGCGGCCGGTCTTGCTGACGATCTGGCCTGAACCGATCGAACTCACCAGCAGTGCAGCCATCATCGGGATCATCAGGAATCCGGCTTGCGTCGCGTTGGCTCCTGTGACCATCTGCAGGTAGGTCGGCAGGTAGGCGAGCGTGCCGAACATGGCGATTCCGATGATCAGACCGGCAACCGTGGTCAGGTTGAAGTTGCGTTCCTTGAACAGATACAGCGGCATGACCGGTTCGGACACGCGGCGTTCTACGAACACGAACAGGATCGCTGCGACGATGGTGGCGGCGATCAGAAGAATGATCTGCGGGGAATTCCAGTCGAATTTCACTCCGTTGACCGTGGTGCCACCGAGAGTGGTGACCAGCACAAGACAGGTGGACGCGATGGCCAACAGCGCCATGCCATAGACGTCGAACGACGCCTTGCGCTTCGGCTTCTTGGACAGGCGCAGGAAGAACACGGCGGAGATGATCGCGAGGATGCCGAGCGGGATGTTCATCCACAGACCCCAGCGCCAGCCGATGCCGTCGGTGAACCAGCCACCGAGCAACGGGCCGGCGACGGAGGACAGGGCGAATACGCCGCCCATGATTCCCATGTACCGGCCACGTTCGCGCGCCGGAACCACGTCGGCGATGATCGCCTGAGAGAGGATCATCAACCCGCCGCCACCGAGGCCTTGAACGGCCCGGCCGATGATCAGCCAGGTCATGTCGCCGGCCCAGCCGCCGATGATCGAGCCGACGATGAAGAGGCCGATCGCGAAGATGAACAGGCCTTTACGCCCGATCAGGTCGCCGACCTTGCCATAGATCGGCAGCATGATGGTTGAAGCAAGAATGTAGATCGTGATGACCCACACCATCTCGTTCACACCGTGCAGCTCGCCGACGATCGTCGGTAGTGCCGTGCTGAAAATGGTCTGGTCAAGGGAAGCAAGCAGCATCGTGACCATGAGGCCTGCGAACACCAGCAGGATGCTGCGTTTGCTTGTCGGTGTGGCGTCCGTGGATGCCGGAAGGGACTGTGTCTGAGTCATTGGAGTTTCTGGATTACCTCTCTGACGAGCGTGACAGCTCGTGTTTCAACATGACACGAAGGCACGTTCGCCGATCGCGTCGATCGTTGCGCCGTCCAAGCCGTCACGCAGCACGAGCTCGAGTGCAGCCGCTTTCAACTGCGCACGGGCCTCTGCGCGTTTCCGATCGCGAAGCGTTGGGGCGATTGTCTGTTGCACAAGCTAAATTATTGCACTCGCTGCAGAGATGCGCAAATGCAAGCTTACACTAATGCAACGGTGAGGTCACACGTTGCACGAGCGCGATCGCTGCGCCAAGTACGTCGCTCGGGGTGCTGGTGTGCTGACTCATCGCCCACTTGCGCATGGCGAAGTGCAGCACGCCGGTTGCAAGCGCGGTGAACATGCGCGCTTCGTCGTCGAGTTCCGTCTCACTGCCGACCCGGCCTTCACGTGCGAAGCGTCGGAGCACGAGAGCGACGAATTGGTCTTCAGCATCCGTCATCCGGGCCATCAGCGCCTTGCTCAACTCGGGGGTGGCCATGATCAGCTCACGTCGTGACGTCATGAGTTCGATGTCGAGTTCCTGGTCGACGATGGCGGCGGTGATCACGGTGACCAGATCGCTCAGAAGGTTTTCACCGCCCCCCGTGAGAAACCGGGCGACGTCTTCGTCTGACGGGGTGGCTGGAAGCGCCCCCAGAAAGACGCCCTCCTTCGATCCGAAGTAGTTGAAGAACGTGCGCTGCGAGATCTGGCCTGCCTCGCAGATCATCTCGATGGTGGTGTTTTCATACCCGTGAGCGTGGCCGAGTTCGAGCGCAACGCGCTCCAGCGCCAAACGTGCTGATGCACGCTTGCGCTCACGGAAGCCGGTTTCGGGCTGTTCCGAGTCGGCCATGCCATCTCCTCATTCGTAACGCAACGCATCAATCGGGTTCTGGCGCGCGGCGCGGCGCGCGGGCAGCGTTCCCGCCAGGAATGCGATCACCATGACGACGCCGATGATCACGGCGATCGAACCCGGTGTGAACAGCATGACATGCAAACCGGGCAGCCCGGACAGCACGGTGCGTGAGAGCGCCGAGCTGACGAGGGAGCCCAGCCCGATCGCCACCGCCGCGCCGATCGCGCTGCCGAGGAATCCGATGAACACCGCCTCTGTGCTGAAAAGCGCGTAGACCTTGCTTCCGCTCATGCCCATTGCTTTCATCAAGCCGATCTCGCGGGTGCGCTCCTGCACGCTCATCAGCAGCGTGTTGATGATGCCGAAGCCTGCTGCGACGAGGGCGATGATTGCGAAAGCGTCGAGCACACCGATGATGCCGTTGATCACCGTCTCGAAGGAGCCGATCTGGTCGGCTACTGTCTGGGCGGTGAAGCCCTTGGCATGCAGATCCTTCTTGATCGCGTCGATCTGGGCTGTTGTGGCGTTGCTCGCGATGTGTGCGGTGGCGACGGCGTAACCGGTCGTCTTCGCCGCCGGCCTCCCGGTGGTCTGCACGGTGTGAAGCGCATCGGTCAGGTGCTGGTTGAAACCGAGTCCTCCGCCGATCAGTGTCGTATTCTGAACGCCGGCCACTGTTGCCGTGACCTGGTGCTGTGTGCCGAGGTAGTCCGTGACGCCGAACGTAAGGGTGTGACCGATGGCATCGTTTGCAGTGGCGAATCCCAGACTGCCGAGGTAGCTGATCGGCAGAAGAACCTGGTTCGTGCCGCCGCCTGAATCCAGCTGACTGCCCGCCGCCAGATCCGCCTTCGTGAACGCTGCCGTCTGATTGACAGTCACCTGATATTTGCCGCTGGTGGCGCTTTGTACGTAATCCGGTGACACTTGAACCAGCGGGTTCACATCGAGGATGCCGGGGATTGCCGCGATCGTCTTGACGTCGCTCGAGTCGAGTGTGGCAACGCTGATCCCGGCGGCTGCTGCCCCGCCGCCGAAACCGCCGGATCCGCTGACTTTGCTTGGGTCGTATTTGGCGGGGCCGGCATCCGGTTTCGTCGCGGCTGCCGTTTTCGTGACCGTCAACACGTTGGCTGCGCCGATCGACGCGACCTGAGTGTTGATGTAGCTGGAGACTCCCGCACCGATCGCGCTCGTGATCGTCAGCGTGAATGCGCCGATGAAGATGGCGATGACGGTGAGGGTCGTGCGCAGTTTGCTGCGGAAGCTGTTGCCGATGGCCGTTCTCACGATGTCGACGAATTTCATGAGATGCGCTCCGCTTCGGTCTCTTCGAGGCCGTCGTGGATGAAGAGTTGTCGGTCGCAGCGCGCCGCCAACGCCTGATCGTGGGTGACCAAGATGAGCGTGATCCCTTTCTCGCTGTTCAGTGAGAACAGGATGTCCTCGACGATCTTTCCTGTCACGCTGTCGAGGTTGCCGGTCGGTTCGTCGGCGAAGATCACCTTGGGATTGTTCACGAGTGCGCGCGCGATCACGGCGCGCTGTTTCTGCCCGCCCGACAGGTTCCCCGCCTTGTTCTTTGCCTTGTCGCCTAATTCGAGTTGCTCAAGCGCAGCCATCCCGCGAGCCTTGCGTTCCTTTGGAGCGATTCCGGCGATTTTCAGCGGAAGCACCACATTGTCGAGCACGGAGGCGTTGGCAGTGAGAAAGAACTGCTGGAAGACGAAGCCGAAGTCGCGGTTGCGCAACCGATTCACCTCCGCAGCACGCAGAGCGCTCGAGTCGGAGCCGTCGACGAGCACCGTTCCGCCGTCAGGGCCGTCGAGTAGTGCCAGCAGGTGCATGAGCGTCGATTTGCCCGACCCGCTCTTTCCGACGATCGCGATGGATTCGCCTGCATTGATCTCGAGGGACACGCCCTTGAGCGCATCGAAGCGATTGGAACCGCGACCATATGACTTTCGGATGTCGCGTGCAGCAAGAATGGGGGAGTTCATGCTCGAGGTTGTCTTCTTTCAGACTGATTTGCGTGCGGATGTCTGCACAGATGCCCGCGCTGTGAATTTTGCAGGGCATGCAAAGTTAGCGTAGACGTCGTGAGATATGGGCTTGCTGGGAACCCAGCGTGCTCGCAGCGCGTGCTGTCAGCGTTGGGCAAGCGTGAAGGGGAGCACGGGTCCGGATCCGGCGTCGCGCAGGGCGCGTGCGGCGATGGTCAGCGTCCATCTGCTGTCTGCGAGGTCATCGATGAGCAGCACCGGTCCCGGTGGCTCCGTTGGCACGAATCCAACCAGGAGATCGGCGGAATCAGGTCGGGGTGGCTCGAGTAGGTCACTCCGAGCGGCCGGCGTCGCATTGATGGCTGCCAGCGCCGCGCGCATCCCGTTTGGAACGATGAGGCGTTCCCACACGGACGCGAGCCGATAAGCGCTGTTGCCGCCCGGGCCGCCGCTCGGCCCTCCTGCGGCCGGTTCGAGCGAGCCGAGGTAGGGCAGTCTGCCGAGTGCGGCGAGTCCTGCTGCAAGCGAGCCGACGAGTTGTGGGCGGCTGCGTGACGGCACGGATACGACAGCTATCGGCCGCGTCGCCCAGTTCCACTCGCCGAGCGCGCGGGCGCACGCGTTCAGCAGTGCCTCGTCGATCGGGGCGTCCGCGGTCGCGTTGTCGGTGGAGCCGCTGTCGGCTGAGTCGCGGTCGGCGGAGTGGCTGTCGGCGGAGTCGCTGTCGGCCCGCGGCGCGAACAGCGCTCGCAGTCGATTGCCCCAGCCGAGATCGGTCAGGCGGGCCAGCGAGCGCCCGGTGACGAAATTCTCGGCCACGGGAATCTTTCCGGACACCCGGATGCCGAGGGCGGCCATTCCACTCGGCCACAGCGAGCGCGGTGCGAGCTCGACGCCCACCCTCTCGAGTGCGTTCGTGGCCGTGCCCAGCGCATCCGCGGCAACGTCCTCGGGATACCAGACACCGGCGCAACGGTCGCAGCGACCGCACGGCCGGGCATCCGGATCATCGAGTGCGCGTTGCAGAAACTCCATACGGCACCCGTCGATCTGCTCGTATTCGAGCATTGCGGCCGCCTCCGCGCTTCGTGCCTGCGCAATCCGGGTGTAGCGCTCCTCGTCGTAGTCCCATGGGACGCCTGTGGACTCCCAGCCGCCGCGCACCCGCCGCACAGCGCCATCGACATCGAGCACTTTGAGCAGCAGTTCGAGCGTGTTGCGCTTGAGGTTCACCCGGGTCTCCAGCGCCGCCGTCGAAAGCGCTCCTGAGGCAGCATTCAGAGCCTGGAGCACCTGTGTGACGCGCTCGCGGCTTGGCATCGACGCTGTGGCGAAGTACGCCCAGATCGCCGGATCTTCATCGCCGGGCATCAGCAGCACGTCGGCATGATCGGTCGCACGCCCCGCACGGCCGACCTGTTGGTAGTAGGCGACCGGCGAAGACGGCGCCCCGAGATGGATGACGAAGCCCAGATCGGGCTTGTCAAAGCCCATGCCGAGTGCGCTCGTGGCAACGAGTGCTTTGACCTCGTTTTGTTTGAGCGCCGTTTCCGCCTCCTCTCGCTCGGTCGGTTCCGTGCGGCCTGTGTAGGCGCGCACGTTGTACCCGGCGTCCCTCAACACGGTCGCGGTGTCTTCCGCAGCGGACACCGTCAAGGTGTAGATGATTCCGCTGCCAGGCAGTTCGTTCAGATGCGAAATCAGCCAGGCGAGCCGCGCTCCCGGCTCGCGCAGCCGCAGCACGCCGAGCCGAAGCGATTCTCGGGCGAGGGAACCGCGAATGGTGAGCACAGCATCCGCTGCACTGTGCTGCGCGCTCGCCCCCAACTGCTCCGCGACATCCGTCACCACGCGAGAGTTGGCAGTAGCGGTGGTTGCGAGCACGGGTACGCCAGCAGGAAGAGTCATGACGAGTTCGCGCAACCGGCGGTAGTCGGGACGGAAGTCGTGACCCCAGTCCGAAATGCAGTGCGCCTCATCGATGACCAGCATGCCCATGCGCGCGATCAGGGTGGGCAGCTGTTCTTCGCGGAATGTCGGGTTGTTCAGGCGTTCGGGCGAGACGAGCAGCACGTCGACGTCGTCGGCATCGAGCGCGGCCCGAGCGCGACCCCATTCCGTCGCGTTGGCGGAGTTGATCGACACGGCGCGCACACCGGCGCGGGCGGCTGCGGCGACCTGATCGCGCATCAGCGCCAGCAGTGGCGAGACGATCACGCTCGGTCCGGCGCCCCGCCGCCGTAACAGCAGTGTTGCGACGAAGTACACCGCCGACTTGCCCCAGCCTGTGCGTTGCACGACGAGTGCCCGCCGCCGATCGGTGACGAGCGCGTCGATCGCCTCGAATTGCCCGTCGTGGAAGGCGGCCTCCGGTGAGCCGACCAGCGTGCGCAGAACCTCCTCCGCCTGGGCGCGCAGGCCTGGCTCGGATGTCAGAACGTGCCCGGATACCGGCTCGGGCGCGGGTGCTACGTCGGTCATGCCTTCAGAGTGTCATAGACCATCGACACTCGCTCGCACCGGTTGTGCGGCCTGTGCACAACAGCGGTTCGATCGTCCTGTGGAGGACAGCTTCAGCACCTATCCGGGCGGCAGCGGCGGTGTGACGAGGAAGTGCCAGCCGAGCCACCACCAGAAGACGAGGATCGTAATGCGGGCGGCACGGGAGGCCATCACTTTGTCAAGGAGCGTGCCAAGCGGCGCAGTCTTGTCCGGGTTGCGCCGCGAGTCGACGACCAGCAGCAGCGCGAACGCTCCGCACGCGATGAACCCGACGATCGTGACCGCTCTACTCATCGGGGCGTCTTCTACTCATCGGGGGCGTCCTCTGTGCAGTAGTGCCGCACCGCCGAGCAACCAGAGTGCGGCGCCCGCGGCCAGGCCGATTGGATTGTTCATCAGCGGAACGATCAGGTCGGACAGCGCCGGATGCGCGAATACTGCGGCGGCGGATGGCATCCCGAGAAAGAACGATCCAATCTCCCACAGGCACAGTGTGACCGCCATCGCCGACCAGAGAATCGCCGCTCGCCGGATGGCGCGCGCGGGCGACTCATTCCTGGCGCCGGCCTGTGCCCGGTCGGGCCGCGCTCGGTCAGACTGCGCTCGGTCAGTCGGCGCTTGGTCAGACTGCGCTCGGTCAGTCGGCGTTCGATCGGCGGATGCTCGCTCCGCCGGCTCAGACCACGCGAACGGGATCAGCGTGACTCCGACACCGACGACAATGACGCCATCCGCGAAACTGAAGCGCGGAAGGAACGTCAGAAACGCGACGAGAATGACGCCGACCGAGAATGCCACGACGGTGCGCGGTGTACGGGCCAAGCGCGCGAAGCGCAGCAGGCCGAACGTGTCCAGGGTCAGCGCCAATGCCGCGCCAACGAACACTGCGCCGTCAGCCGGTGCCCCGCGGAAGAACTGGAAAGCGCTGGTCAGGCACAGTATGGCGATCCAGGGTACGTCTGCGCGCATCCGCTGGGCGATTTGCGCACGAGTATCCCGGGCACTCGGAGTTTCTTGATCGCTCGTCATGGGGGTCATCGGGGCGGCGGGCCTATCGATAACCACCCTCGGCCTTCAGCGTACTCCGATCATTGACACAGCCGATTAATGACACCGCCGGCCGCCGACACCGCCGGTCGCCCAATTGCGCATGTGGCGCAATTCCCGGATGTGCGCTGCCACACCCCATCGATACGGTGACGATCACACGACGCCGTGGGCAGGCGCGTGATTACGATGCGGTCGCCACTCCGGCGTCGCCACAAGGGTAAGGGGCACACCATGAAAGCAATCAAGAGAAGGATGGTCGGCGCGTTTGCGGCGCTGACCACCGTCGCACTACTGAGCACTGGATGCGGGCTGCTGCCGCAGAATTCCGGCGCGGATCGGCCAGCGGCGACAGTTTCGCCCGCTGTGGACAAACCGGCGGGATTCAAGAAGTCGAGTGTGAAGGTGCAGGTGCTGTACGCGACCAGTAACGGCGGCGGTGGTCATTCCACGCAGGAGATCGCCGTGAGCCCTGCGAAGGGCGGCAACACCGTCGTCGACTTCTCGGAAGACGAAGTGGCCGGCTTCGGTGACATGACTCGGGCGGCATCCTGGAACGCTGTCACCGTGGCAACGCTCCTCACCGGCGCGCCGCTGGGCACTCGCTATCGGTTCGCGTTCACCGGCCAGATCGACGGCCCGAGCGCCGGTGCGTTGACCACCGCGGCGATCCTGTCTCTCTACTACGGTGACACGATCGATCCGAAAACGACGATGACCGGAACGATCGACCCAACAGGAACGGTCGGGCTCGTTGGTGGCGTTCCGGAGAAGATCCAGGGTGTGATCGATTCGAAGAAGTTCAAGACTGCTCTGATCCCAATAGGGCAGCGCAATTCCTACGACATGGATGGGAACTTGGTCGATGTTGTGAAATTGGGGGCGTCGAAGGGTGTGAAGGTCGAAGAGGTCGGCGACATCTACCAGGCGTACAAGAAGCTGACAGGCAAAGCGCTTCCCGCGCCGCAGCTGGGCGACAGCCCGAAGATCAGCGCGAACGGCTACGACAAGCTGGACAACGCGGGCAAGGAAGCGCTGGCACGCTTCAAGCGGGCAAAGTCGGACTTCGGAGCGCTCGATCCCGTCATCCAGGAGATGGGCGAACCGCTGCTGGCAGAAGCGGACGATCTCGCGATTCGCGCACAGAACCTCGCACGGCAGGGGCTGCCGGGCGGTGCGTTTGCCGAGGCACATCAGGCCGCCGTGTTCATGGAGGCGACGCACCGCACGTTCACAACGGTGCAGAGCCTGTTCTTGAACGGCGAAGGAGCCATCGACACGTCGCTGAACGCATCGCGGACCGCTCTCGACGACTTCGCTGCATTCATGGGCAAACTGGGCGCCTACCATCCGAAATCGGTGACGGATGCCGAGGCGCTCGTCGCCGCATACGGTGAGGCGTTCGACGCATTCGCGCTGATCAAGTTCGCAGACGCGGCCCTGCTGTCGATGTTTCAGAACTACGCGAAATACGACGGTGTCGATACTTTCCTCGAAGACGCACTCGTGATGATCCTGTATCTCGACCTTGCGCAGGGGCAGCTGGAGTTCGCGAAGTCGACGTTCGACGTGGGCCGCGATAACAGCGGTGGCACCGTGGCAAAGGATGTGAAGCTCAGCTCCGTCGGGGCGTTCTTCCGCAAGGCTGCTAACGCCAACTGGCAGGCGTTTGACTCTGGCATCATCCAGCCGATGGCACAGGACCGTGGAATGTCCAACGATGTTCTGCGCAACAAGCTGGCTGGTGTCGACTTCGAGGTGGCCCTGGCGATGAGCGGTCACGATCAGATTCAGTCGTTGCAGCGGTACATTGGGGCGAACAAACCCAACGCAGAATATGCGGCAATGGGATACAGCTACGCGAACTATGCTCGCACCGCCACGTTGCTACAGAAATACAGCGACAACGGTGTGCTCGACAACGAATTGAACATCGTCGACGTGCATTCGGAGTCCGGCCTGTCAACGGCTTTGGACCATGGACGCAACCAGGTGGTACGCGCGCTGTCCGTCATGAAGGATAAGAAGACGACCCCGGTGATCTCCGTTGCCGTCTTCGAGCAGGCCGGGTTGTCCCGTGAGGGTGCCGTGTCGGACAAGTTCACCGCGATCGCCCAATACAGCAGGGCATTCGTGCTGTGTCGCATGATGGCCTTCGTCGGCGGGTTTCCGTCCGCCGGATACGGACGCTGAGACTGAGGCATGAAGACCAGTCCGCCCGCAGCCGGTGACGCCCTAGCCGTTCTGCGGGCGGACTGTTAGGCTCTCAGCCACATCGTCGTGTCACGGCGCACGGCGACCGGTCTGAGCGGGGCACCGTGCACGGCGCAACATGTGCAGTGGGTGTCTGCGGCTCGAGATGAGGGCGGACCGATGTTGGTGGGGCGTCTCGGGGAGTTGACCGCGCTCGACGCGCGGCTTGCGGGGCTCGGATGCTGCGTCGCCGTCCTTGGTGAGGCCGGCGTCGGCAAGACCACACTCATCCGGCGGGCAGCGAGAGCCGGAACGCGCCGTGTGTTCGAGGGCGGCGCGCTCGCGACACTGTCATGGTCCGCGTACCTGCCGCTGCGTCGCGCGCTCAACGACGTGACAGCGGTGCGCGGTGAGGGCGGCAGCGCGGCGGCGGGCGCCACGGCCCGCATGTGGGCCGGGGATCCCGAGTTCGTCGCGGCCGCACTCGAGGAACGCATCGGAGACGGGCTCCTCGTTATCGACGACCTGCAGTGGGCGGATGCGGGCACTCGCGCGGTGATCCGCATTCTCGTGGGCCGCGTTCCGATTGTGAGCGCCGTTCGCCGCGGCGATCCTGGTGCAGAAGCCGCACTGGCGTTGCTTGCGGACGCCGGGTTCGAGACCATCGACCTGGAGCCGCTCGACGCCGAGCACGCGCAACAGCTCGCTCGCCGCGTCGGAGCGGAGCTGGACGAGAACGCCATCCGCAGCATTGCCCATCGCTCGGGCGGCAACCCACTCCTGATCGAAGAGCTCGCCGCGGGCGACAGCAACGTGCAGAGCCTGCGTCTTTCGGTGGCCGCCCGCATCCGGGCGTTGCCTGCAGAAGCCGTCACAGGATTGGAGTTGCTCTCGCTGGCCGGCAGACCGTTGCCGGAGCATGAGTTGCCGGGTGCCGAGGCGCTCCGCGCGGCCGGGCTGAGCATTGCGGACACCGATGGCGTCACCATGCGGCACACGCTGATTGCAGAAGTGGTCGTCGATGACCTGGAGAAATCGCGCGAGATCGAACTCCATCGGATGCTCGCGGCGTTTCTGAATCACCCGGGCGATGCCGCGCGTCACCACCTCCTTGCCGGTGACTTCGCGGCGGGATACGCCGCCGCAATTCTCGCGGTCGAATCTGCGCCGACACCCGGTGAGCGTTCTGCCCATTTGATCACCGCAGCCTCGTGCGCACCGGCCGCAGGGGAGCCGGAGCTGAGATTGCGGGCAGCGGGTGCGGCGGCAGAAGCGGCGGAGTTCGGCGATCTTGATGAGATTCTCGCAGGGTTGCCTGACACTGATGAAATACAGGTCAAGGTCGCCCTCATCCGAGCTCGTGCGGCAGCCGAAGCAGGCGATTACGACAGCTGGTCGACGTTGGTCGATCGGGGTCTGGAGCGGTGCGCATCCGGAAAGCTCGGAACGTCGGGCTCGCTCGGCCGGAACGCTGCAGCGGAGATTGCTGCGGCGGAAGTCGCACTGCTGGCCGAACGCGCCAAGGTGGTGCTACTCGCGCAGCAGGATTTCGAAACGGCCCTCGATCTGGCCAGAATGGCGGTGCAGCGGGCGGACCGGCTGGGCGTGTACCGGGGTCGCGCGTATTACATTCTGGGGACCATCCAGTACTACATCGGCGACGGCAGATGGGAGGAGAATCTCGGCCGGTCCCTCGAGTTTGCACGAGCCGAGAACGATCTCGGCATCGAATTCGTTACGGCGAACAATCTCGTCGTCTGCCATGAGAGTGCGGGGAGTCCCGTTACCGGTGCCCGGATCGCCGAGCAGATGATGGCCAGAGCGGACGACCTCCAGCTGCTGCGCTGGCGCAGGCACTTCTGGTCTGCCCGGCTGAATCTGGCCATGCATGCCGGAGACTATCGACTCGTCGTCGAGTCCGCTCCGCAACTGCTGGCCGGATCGGTGATGCGCCGCACCCGCGAAGAGGTCAGTTCGGCGTGGGCACTGTGCCTGCTGAATCTGGGTCAGCTCGACGAAGGTTTGGCCCTGGGCGAAGAAGCGCTGACCGAATCCACGCTTCATCGTTCGAATCTGTATCACCTTCGAGTGGTCGCGGCCGAACTGGCGGGTCGACCAGAGGACGCCCTGGCTGAGCTGCCCGCATTTCTGGACTGTGTCGAAAACCCGCACCGCATCGCGCTGGCAGCTCCCGTGTTCCAGTGGTCGGCACTGCAAGCAGGCATGCCGGCCGTGAAGCTACCCGATTTGACCGAGGCCTTCGAACTGACCATGCTGCACGCTGTCCCAGAGGAGCTCGCCGGCATCGACTGCTTGCGAGCAAGCGACGCGCAGGCTGCCGCCGCGCACTTCCAGCGCGCGGCTGAACTCTGGCAGCCGTACCACCGCCAGGGTGAGGTGCGCTGCCGCTGGGCCAGTGGACGGGCGCTTGCAGACTCGGGTTCCGAACAGGAAGCGGTCGCAGAGTTCCTCGACGTCGAGCAGCTGGCGCGGCGGCACGAGATGGCTCCGATGCTCGCACGGATCGAGAAGGCCCTTCGCACACTCGGTGTTCAACGCTCGGCCCCGAGGGGCACCGATCGCGCCGGCGAATTGACACCGCGGGAACGGCAGGTGCTCGACCTGATCGGGCGAGGACTTTCCGACACGACGATAGCCGTGCGGTTGGGTGTCTCGGCGCGCACCGTCGAATCGCACGTGCTGTCCGCACGGCGCAAATTGGGTGCGGCCAATCGGCTGCAGGCGGTCGCACTTGCACAGGCGCAGGACGCGCCATGATTCAATCCGTGGTCGTAGAGGGCTCCGACACGCAATTCAAGCAGACGATCGGCGACGTGCGCGCGATCGGCTGGAGTGTCCATCCGGGCTGGGGCCTGCCCGGAACGTCGGGCGCGACCGCGTTGGCCGGCGCCGTCGCGAACCGTCTCGACGCGACCTTGGCCGTGACCGCAGGTCTCACCGGCGTCAATCTGATTGTGCACGGGCTTGCCGCTCGCAGCATCCTGGACTCGCTCTGCGAGGATCTGCGTCATCTGGGCCGGCTCAATCATCGCATTGGTGAAGCGGCCCCCGTGCTGACCGATGAAGACCGGCAGCTGTTACGGCTGCTCGCCGACGGGGTCACGATTGCAGGCACCGCACAGAAGCTGCACCTCTCGCGCCGATCTGTCGATCGCCGGATCGCGGCCCTTCGCGAACAATTCGCAGCGACAAGCGTCAGCAGTCTGCTCCTGGCGTATCGGGCCCGGCTGGCCGCCGTCGCCGGTGTGCGTGACGCCTGATCTGTGCCGCTGCGCTACCCGCCGAACCCGGGCCCGCCCAACAGTGCCTGCGCGATCGCGAAGATCGCCAACCCGGCCAGCGAACCCACGACGGTGCCGTTGATGCGGATGAACTGCAGATCCCGACCGACCTGCAACTCGATTTTCTCCGTCGTTTCAGCCGGGTCCCAGCGTTTGACCGTGTCGGTGATGATGCCGACGATGTCGTGACGATACGTCGAGACCAGATGGCTTGCAGCATCCGTCGCCCACGCGTTCACTTTCGCGCCGAGCGCGGCATCGGTTGCGAGCCGGCCGCCGACATCCGTCAGAGCGGATGCGATGCCTCGCCGCAGTGCGCTCGTCTCGTCCGCCAGCGATTCGAGCAGCGCTGAGCGAGCCGCCTCCCACACACTGCCGGCCAGTTCGCGCACGCGCGGATCGTCGAACGCCCGGTTCTTCGCGGCCTCGAGTTTCGCGATCGTCGCCGGATCGTTCTGCAGGCGTTCGGTCAGCGTCGTCAGATAACCGTCGATCGCCTGGCGCAACTTGTGGTTCGGGTTGGTGCGCACGTCGCGCACGAACCGTTGGGCCTCGTGATAAACGGTGTCGTCGACGAAGCGGTTGACGATGCTGGGCACCCAGGAAGGCAGGCGGGCGGAGGCGAGCGCGCCGAACGCATCCGGATTCTCGTTCACCCAGGTGTCGAGCCGGTCGAAGACGAGGTCCACCGCCTCGCGGTGCCCACCGGATGCGATCACCTTCTCCCCGAGGCGACCGAGCGGCGGCCCCCAAAGCGGGTCGAGCAGGTGCCGATGCACGATCGATTCGATCAGGGTCTTCATGTCGTCGTCGTCGAGCATGGTCGCGACGCCGCGCAGGGCAGTGGAGGCTTCCGCCGTGACGCGGCGCGCGTTGTGCGGCTGGGCGAGCCAGCTGCCGAGCCCGGTGGCGACGTCGATGGATTCGAGTTTGCCGCGCACCACGCTCTCGGAAAGAAAGTTGGTCTCGACGAACTCGCCGAGGCTCTCGCCGATCTCGTCCTTGCGGTTGGGGATGATCGCTGTGTGCGGAATCCTCAACCCGAACGGATGCCGGAACAGCGCGGTCACCGCGAACCAGTCGGCGAGTGCACCGACCATGCCGCCCTCGGCGGCGGACCGCACATATTGCAGCCACGGGTACTGCTGTTGGAACGCGAATGCGACGGCGAAAACGGCGGTGAGCCCGATCAGCAGGCCGAGCGCGATGGCTTTCATGCGTCGCAGCGCGGACCGGCGCGCGGCGTCCGCGGGGGAGAGCACGGCGGTTTCGCGAAGCAGGGTGGTCACGAATACTCCTTTTCTCTGCACCCGATTGTGCCAGGCGCGGTACAGCACCGGTGGTCGAGTAGCGCACGAGCGTAGCGAGTACGCGTATCGAGACCCCACACCCGTCACGAGGTCTCGATAAACTCGCCCTTCGGCAAGCTCAGGGACAGGCGCTCACCACTCGACCACCGGGGTGCGGTACCTGCGCACGGTGTGGTAGCGAGCACTGGGTCGGCGTGATATAGTAAGCGCACTTATTAGATAGGGGACAATAATGTGGACCACCAGTCAGGAAGCAACAACAACCGCTAGCCCGGATGCCGTTTGGGCGGCGCTGCAAGCATTGCACTCGGGGACGGCGCTCGGCCCGAACTCCGACCTGTTCGAACTGCACGGTCCGTTCCAAGTGGGGACACGATTGACCGTCACCCCTCAGGGCCAGGAGCCGATGAAATCAGTCATTACAGAGCTGGAACGCAGTGGCGTGTACGCGGATCAAACCGTGTTCGGTGCGCTGACGCTGACCTTCCGTCACAGGCTGAACCCCACGCGGGCGGGCGGCACCACGGTCACGCATGTGCTCGAGATCACCGGGGTCGGCGCCGATGAGGTTGGCTCCGAGCTGGGTCCGCAAATCAGCGGGGATTTCCCTGTTGCGATGAGCGAACTGCTCGCAGCCGCGGAGCGAGGCGTGCATGTCTGACGGCTCTCTGGGTACCCGATTCAGGTCGGCGGACGAGAGCCCGGGCCTGGCTCTGTGGCACGTGACCAACCGCTGGCAGGCGGCGATGCGAGCGACGCTCGCACCGCATGGCCTCACACACGTGCAGTACGTGTTGTTAGCGTGCCTGGTCTGGCTGCACGACGCGGAGCCGGATCGGCAACTTACCCAAGCCGACCTGGCAGAGTTCGCCGGCACGGACGTGATGATGACCTCCCAAGTTCTTCGCACACTCGAAACAAAGGGCCTCATCAGCCGGGCACACCACCCCACAGACGGCCGAGCACGTGTTCTGCTCCCGACGGCATCCGGCATCGCGATAGCTCGGCATGCAACCCACGACGTTGAAGACGCCGACGCCGTCTTCTTCGCTCCAGTGGAGGACATGAGGGCCTTCGCGGCCGAACTCACCCATCTCGCGCGACAGTGACGAATGTGCCATGCGATAGCGTGAGTCGCGTGGATCGACGCCAACTGCTCACCGCGATAGCGGGGTCGGTCGTCGTTTCGTTGGCCGGGTGTGCCGCGCAACCGGCGCGAGAGTATGTGGACCCCACGCTGCCGGCGCCTGGTCGCCCGGTGCCGAAATCGCCCGCGCCTCCCATGCTGGTGGAAGGTGCTGTGCGTGCAACTGCGCCCCTCATCGTCAAGCACCGGATTCCGGGAGGTACGATCACAGCATTGCCGGGAACGGGCGCGTTGATGGCATGGACCGTCGACGACGGCGCAGACAGCGACGTCGTCGCGGCGTATGCGAAGTTCGCCGCGGACAGCGGCATCCGGTTGACCTTCTTCCTCAACGGCAAGTACGACTCCTGGACGGCGAATGCGCCGGCACTGCGACCGCTGGTTGAAAGCGGCCAGGTGCAGTTGGGTAACCATACCTTCGATCACGCCGATCTGACGTCGCTGAGCGACTCCGGCATCGTCGACCAGTTGACCCGCAATTCGACGTTCATCAAGAACACCTACGGTGTGCATGCGGCGCCGTTCTATCGCCCTCCGTACGGCTACTACAACGCACGGGTCGGCCGGGTGGCGTCGAGCATCGGCTACATCGCGCCAGTCATGTGGTACGGATCACTGTCGGACTCCGGGCTGATCACGCAGGACCAGGTGGTGTCGTTCGCACAGCAATGGTTCCTGCCGCAGCACATCGTCATCGGGCATGCGAACTTTCCGCCGGTGACGCACGTGTACCCGCAATTGCTCGACATTCTGCATGAACGCAAGCTGCACACTGTCACCCTGCGGGACGTGTTTTCTAGCTGAGGCATTGGTGAGCTATATGGCTGCCTGCCGGAGCTGACGGCGGATGCGATTCTCACTACGAGGATTCGCGCTGCTCCCGATAGAACACGTCCAAGCAACCTGGCGCGATCTGCTCCAGCCAGTGCATCTCGTTCGGCGTATTGTTCGGGTTGCCGAGGCGGTAGTCGATCGCCTGCTGCAATCCATCGCGGGCGTCGGCTCCGCATGCTTGAAGGAACGCGTTGATGAACAGCGCTCGAAACGGCTCGATCTGCTCTGCGACGCTCGACTCGACGTCGAGGTCCGCGCCGAGGGTCACAATGGCTGTGATCGCGGTGTCGACACTCGCCCTCCCCGCACTAGCCTCGGTCCAGTCGATCACTACTGGACCGCACTCGCTGACGATCACATTCCGCGGATGCAGGTCGCGGTGAATGATGACGGTTCTCTCTGTGCCAACGCTTGCACCCTCTGCGCCTTCGGTTAGCCACGCCGGCGCTGGCAGCCGGTGCAGCCGCTCGTGCAGTTCGCCCAGGAGCCGACCGTACCGCCTGAATTGATCCGGGTGGTCCAGCAACTCGTCGAAAAGGGTCCTGCCGTGGATGCGTTCGATGACCATGTCGGTGCCATGGGCATGAAACACCTGCGGAACGGGATATCCGTGCACGCGAAGGTGCTGCATAGTGCGCGCCTCGCGCGCCACGTCCAGATTTGTGCGGTAGCGCCGCAACACGCGCCCGGCACCAAGGTCGAACACGTCGCTGGCCCGCCCACGTGCGATCAGCTCCACGACGTGAGCCTAGCGGGTCACGTCAACCAACCGCAGGATGGGCAACGTCTTCGCACCGTTCGAGATCGCAGACGGGCCGACGCCGAGCCGGGCGAACTCGCTCGAATTGAAAGAGGTGGATCCGCCCGACACCCGCACCGCGCCGGTCAAATGGCACGGACCGCTGCTGAGCGTAGCAGAATGCTACACTACTGTCATGAAGACGATGCCAACCCGCATTGACGGAGAACTCTTCGCGGCCGCGAAGGTTGCCGGTGACGTTCAGAGCCGCAGCGCAGCGCAGCAACTGGATCACTGGGCCCGAATCGGTCGCGAGTTGGAAGCGTCTCCGATGATCACTCACGGCGCGATCGACAAAGTGCTCACGGGACGGGCACCGTATGACGCCCTTTCTGATGAGGCGCAGGCCGTGGTTCGCGCGGCCTGGAATGAGCAGATCTCAGCGAAGATCACCGAGCTGGACTTCGAGGAGCGTCTGCAAGAATCGGGCCGCCCCTGGGCGGAAGCTGACTCCGATGGTCACACCGTCATTCGTGACGCCGGAACCGCCCGGGCGTGACCTCGCCCGTTCTCCATGTGCTTGCCGGGCCCAACGGAGCCGGCAAGTCTACGTTCGTGCAGGCTGTATTGCAGCCCATTACGCACTTGCGGTTCATCAACGCAGACGAGATTGCAGCGCAGCAGTGGCCCGGCGAGGAGTCCGAGCATGCTTACGAAGCCTCAACTGCCGCGGCTGCCGCTCGTGACGACACAATAAGCCATCGACATTCGTTCATTACCGAGACCGTTTTCAGCCATCCGAGCAAGATCGCTTTGATCAAGCAAGGGATTTCCGCCGGTTACATCGTCACACTGCACGTGATGCTCGTTCCCGAGGATGTGGCCGTGCTGCGAGTCGCGTATCGAGTTGCGCTCGGCGGACATACCGTGCCAGAAACAAAGGTGCGGGAACGTTATCGTCGGCTGTGGAGCCTGGTTGCGGTAGCGCGCGACCTCGCTGACCGCTCAATCTTCTACGACAACAGCCGTGCGTCTACACCGTTCGTGCCAATCGCCAGCTATGACAACGGCCGTCTCGTGGGGGACTCGGCATGGCCTGTCTGGACGCCCGCCGAAATCGTCGAACCCCGGTAGCCGATTCACCTGGCGCACATTCGGCACCGTGCCCATTCGGCACCACGGCCGTTCGGTACTGCCGCTGGCTCAGTCCTCGATCGGACCAAGCCAGGCGTTGGCAACGGTGGAGTGCGCCGACTCGTCGTCCGACGGGTGGAAGATGCCGGCGAGAACGTCGCGGTAGAGTCGGCCGAGCTCGCTCGAGTTGAAATAGGTGGACCCGCCCGACACCCGCACGGCGTCATCGACGACGACGCGCGCCGTCTCGGTCGCCCGCACCTTCAGGCCTGAGAGCTTCGCGAACCACTGCGCGCCATGGTTGACGAGGTTGTCCACATCCGCTGCAAGACCGTCGACCTGTGGGCGGATGCCGTCCTGCGCGATCGCAGCGCTCGCGATCCGCCAGCGAATGTCCGGGTCCTGTGCATACGTCTTGCCGTCGTTCTTCATCGACGTGCGCCGGTGAACGGCCTCAACAGCCAGCTGCAGCGCGCGCTCGCCGATCCCGGTATATACGGACGCCAGAAGGATCTCGAACGCGGCGAAGATGGCGAAGATCAACGAGTCGGCGTTCGGGCCCGGGTTCAACCGACGCACGACGCGGTCGGCGCCGGCGTGTGCCCCGTTCAACACCGTCGTGTTCGACTGGCTGGCCCGCATGCCGAGCGTGTTCCAGTCGTCTTTGATCTCGAAACCGCCGTTCTCGCGGTTAATGAAACCGTAGACGATCTTGGGCGCATCGGCGCTGGTGGTGTCCAGCCCCATTGTGCCCAGGCGCGTCCACGCAGGCGAGAGCGACGTGAAGATCTTGGTGCCGAAGAAGCGGTAGCCGCCATCGCCATCCGGTTGGGCATCGGTGCGGGAGCCGAACAGCACGAGGTCATTGCCGCCCTCGCTTAATCCGAATGCGAATACCTCGCCTGCGGCGGCCTCGCGCAGCACGAAGTCGAGGCTGTCGTCGCCGCGATCGCGCAGAATTTTCGCGACACCCGTCCAGACGTGGTGCATGTTGATCGCCAACGCCGTTGCCGGGGCAGCGGATGCGAGCCGCGCCTGTTCGCGCGCAACCTGTTGCAGGCTCAGGCCGAGCCCACCATATTCGGCGGGTACGAATGCCTTCAGGTAGCCTGCTTTGACGAGCTCGTCGAAATCCTCGGTGAAGAAGGCGTTTTCCCGGTCATAACCGGCGGCCCGGGACCGGATGCGCTCGAGGAGCTCCTCGCTGAGGAGGGGGCCGCCAGGGTTCGCTGTCGTGTTCTCGGTCACGCTCCTCAGCTTAGAATGGCCTGCGGCATTCGGCCATTGCCCGGCAACGTGCGCAGCCCCTGGCAACATGCGCAGCCCTGGCGACTAGCGCATTATTGAGCCGGCCGCGTCCCTGAATACAACTGTGGGTTTATCCCTCCGGCGGTGGCGTTTGCGACTTTGCTCGCTTGGCACGCCCCGCCAAACGGATGCCGCCCCACACGATTCCGCCAACCAGAGCGATGAGCACCAGCCAGGGGAGCACCACGCCGAGGAAGACCAGGAATCCGGCGGCCGCCACCACAAGGGCGTTCCAGCCCGCTGCCAACCCGCTGAAAAAGTTGTCCGGGCCGGCGGCCGCGACAGTGCCTGGAGCGTGCAGATCCAGTGTGATCGTTGCGAGCGACACCTGATCTTTCAGGTAGTTCTGCTGCGAGATCAGGCTGTCGAGGTCCGCCTGTCGCTGGGTCAGGCTCGACTCGATCGAGATCAGGTCAGCGGTGCTGGTGGCCTTGCTCATCAACTCCAGCAAGCGGTTGACCGAAGTCTGCAGCGCCGTGATGCGCGCATTGACGTCTTTGACCTGCGTGGTGACGTCTTCGGCGCTCGTGGTCACGGAATTGACCGTGCCGAGCTTCTTCAGCTCGGTCAGCGTCGCATCGAGCTTCGCGGACGGAATCCGCAGCGTCATCGTCGCACTCGCACGCTGATCGGAGGTGCCCGGCTGCTCGGTCATCGCGTCGACCCTGCCGCCGGCTGCATCGACGATCTGCGTGGCGGCGTTCGCCGCGCTCACCGGCGCCTTAACGGTCAGCGACAGGGTTCCCGTCGTAATGACTGACCGGTTCTGCGTCTGCGCATCGAGCGCATTCGAATCGGATTTCGCGCCGTTCGCCGCCTCGTTCGCGCTGCCCTTCTGCGGTGCGACAGGGGCGACGCCGCCCTGCGGGGCGCCGTTTTGCAGGGTGCCGGCCGATCCTGAGGAGCTGCCGCCGGTGCATCCGCTCAGCGAAAGCGCACCCAGCAGCACAATGCCGACGGCGATCGCCACACCACCTCGTGCCCGTCTCATGCCACCACCATAGAGCGCTTGCCCGTCGCACGCCCAAGCCCCCGGTCACGATCGGGTCTCAACTGATGCGTATGGTAGTGGCATGCACAAACGAACACTGGGACGAACCGGTCGCGAAGTATCCGTGATCGGGTTGGGCACTTGGCAGCTGGGAGCAGACTGGGGCAACGTGTCCGAGAGCGACGCGCTCGCGGTGCTCGAAGCATCCGCTTCTGCCGGCGTGACCTTCTTCGACACAGCGGATGTCTACGGTGACGGCCGCAGCGAAACACTGATCGGGCGCTTCCTCGCCGCCAATCCGGATCTCGGCATCACCGTCGCGACCAAGATGGGCCGCCGTGAGGCACAGGACCCGGCGAACTTCACGCTTGCGAAGTTCCGCGCTTGGACCGACCGCTCACGCTCGAACCTGCGGATGGACACGCTGCCGCTGGTGCAGTTGCACTGCCCGCCGACGCCGGTGTACTCGAGCGACGCGGTGTACGACGCCCTCGACACGTTGGTTGCAGACGGTGCGATCGCCAACTACGGTGTCAGCGTCGAGACCTGCGACGAGGCACTGACTGCGATCGCGCGACCGGGTGTTGCGAGCGTGCAGATCATCCTGAACGCGTTCCGGCTGAAGCCTCTGGATGCCGTTCTGCCGGCCGCCCAGGCCGCCGGCGTCGGCATCATTGCGCGCGTTCCGCTCGCCTCAGGGCTGCTTTCCGGGCGATACACCCATGACACCGCGTTCGCGGCGAACGACCATCGCGCGTTCAACCGGCACGGTGAGGCGTTCGACGTGGGCGAGACGTTCTCCGGCGTGGACTACGACACAGGTGTCGCTGCCGCGCAGGAGTTCTCCGCAGCGGTGGCCCGCGTGCGCGAGCAACAGGGCGTCGAGTGCGCTGACAAGCTCACACCGGCGAAGGCAGCCCTCGCCTGGGTCGCGCAGCAGGAGGGCGTCAGCGCGGTCATCCCTGGCGCCCGTTCGGTCGAGCAGGCCCGAGCGAATGCTGCTGCAGGATCGCTTGCGCCGCTCGGCGACGAGTTCGATGCTGCGGTGCGAACGATCTACGACCGGGACTTCCGGGCGGCAGTGCACCCCCGCTGGTAGCGTCGGTGGGTCTCGATACGCCTGCTCGCTGCGCTCGCGGGCTACTCGACCAACGGGCAGGTGGTCTCGATACGCCTGCTCGCTGCGCTCGCGGGCTACTCGACCAACGGGTAGGTGGTCTCGATACGCCTGCTCGCTGCGCTCGCGGGC
Organism: Rathayibacter sp. SW19; assembly: GCF_030866825.1. NCBI lineage: Bacteria > Bacillati > Actinomycetota > Actinomycetes > Micrococcales > Microbacteriaceae > Rathayibacter > Rathayibacter soli. The sequence continues at coordinate 3,542,027 of NZ_CP133020.1, read as the reverse complement.
TACTCGACCAACGGGTAGGTGGTCTCGATACGCCTGCTCGCTGCGCTCGCGGGCTACTCGACCAACGGGTAGGTGGTCTCGATAAGCCTGCTCGCTGCGCTCGCGGGCTACTCGACCAACGGGCTGGTCAACCGACGTCGTCGGGATGCGAGCCCGTGCGTTCGTCCGAATCCAGGGCGTCGATCAGTGCAAGGTCGTCCTCGTCCAGCGTGAAGTCGAATACGTCGAAGTTCTCCCGAATCCGCGCGGGCGTCACGGACTTCGGAATGACGACGTTGCCGAGCTGCAGATGCCAGCGGATGACCACCTGCGCAGCCGTCTTGCCGTACCGGGCTCCGATCGCCTCCAGCGTCGGATCGCCGATCGCTCGGCCGCGCGCCAGAGGTGACCATGCCTCGGTCAGAATGTCGTGCAGCCGATCGACGACTCGAAGCTCGCGCTGCTGCAACCACGGGTGCAGTTCGATCTGATTGATCGCCGGAACCGTCTGAGCGTGCTCCAGCAGGCGCGCAAGGTGATGCGGCTGAAAATTGGAGACGCCGATCGAGCGGGTTCGGCCATCCGCTTTCAACTGTTCCAGGGCGCGCCAGGTCTCGACGAAGAGGTCTTGTTTCGGCGCAGGCCAGTGGATCAGGTATAGGTCGACGTTCTCCAGCCCCAGGCGTTTCAGGCTGGCGTCGAACGCGTGCAGCGTGCGATCGTAACCCTGGTCGTCATTCCACACTTTGGTCGTGACGAAAATCTCCTCACGGGGCACACCGGATGCCGCGATGCCGGCCCCGACACCGCTCTCGTTGCGATACAACGCGGCCGTGTCGATGTGCCGATAGCCGGCGTCGAGCGCGACGCGCACGGCCGAGGAGGCATCGGCATCCGGAATCTTGTAGACACCGAAGCCGAGCTGAGGAATCGGCTGTCCGTCGTTGAGCGTCAGCAGGGGCGAAGCCATGGTTCCATTATCTTCGGGACCCGCGAGTGTGACCTGAGAGGAAACAATGCCGAAATTGATGATCGTGGTCGTGAGCGTGCGGCCGGGGCGAATTGGACTGCCGATCGCAGAGTGGGTACGTGAGGTCGTCACCACGGACGGTCGCTTCGAGATCGACTGGGCCGACCTCGCCGAGATCAAGCTGCCGTTCATGGATGAACCGAACCATCCGAGGCTGCATCAGTACACGCAGCAGCACACGTTCGACTGGAGTGCCCGGGTCGACGCCGCTGACGCGTTCATCTTCGTCTCGCCGGAGTACAACTACAGCTATGCACCGAGCCTGAAGAACGCGCTGGACTACCTCAACCGCGAGTGGTGGCGCAAGCCGCTCGGAACGGTCAGTTACGGCGGCATTTCGGGTGGCACGCGCGGAGTCACCGCCATCCGCCCGACCGAGGTGAATCTCGGGCTGGTGCCGACCGGGCCGAACGTCGAGATCCCGTGGGCGGCGAAGCAGATCAACGATGAGGGCGAGTTCGAGCCGCTGGAGTCGCAGGAGAAGATGCTGGCCGCACAGCTGGATGAGCTGATCCTGCTCGACACGGCACTGCGCCCGCTGCGCGCCCCGCGTCGCTGACGCTGTTCTCGCGGGGTGCTTAGCCGGTCGGCAGCGAGAACGGCTCGGTGTCGGGGATCGGGCTGGCGTCGCGGCCGCGGAGATCCGGATGCCAGCGCTTGCCGATCAGCGGCACCATGAAGCCCAAGAATGCGAGCGCACCGGCAATCCAGAATGCTCCGGCTGCCCCGTTGCCGTCGATGAGGAAACCGGCCAGGGCGCTGCCGAGGGCCGCACCGATCAGTTGACCACTTCCGACCCAGCCGTAGGCTTCAGCGGTGTCGCTGAACTTCACACTCGACGAAACGATGATGAAGATCACGGCGAGGGCCGGAGCAATGCCGACTCCAGCGATGATGAGGGTGATGGCCAGCCACCAGAAGTTCATAGAAATCGCGGCGATGGCGATGCCGACGAACACGACGAACATGCGTCGAGCGAGCGCCCAAGGGCCGACCGGCAGATGCCCGAACGCCAAGCCGCCAGCCAGCGAGCCCAGTGACCAAATCGCGAGCACGATGCCTGCCTTCGGATCGCCCTCGCCGAAGTTTGCGACCACACCCGCCTCGACCGCAGCACACGAGCCGACCAGTAAGAAGCCGACAATGGTGGCCAACAGCACGGTTGGCTTTGCCAACACAACGCCGATCCGGCGCTTGCTGCGCGGGATGCGCACACGGCCGACTTCTGGCGATGAGATGAACCAGATGCCGCCGACTACCATGACGGCCGAACACAGCAGAAGCCCGACAGTCGAGCCGATCTGTGTCGAGACGAACGTGATAATGACGGGGCCGGCGATCCAGATCAGCTCCTGCGCCGAGGCGTCCAGCGAGAACAGGGGGGTCAACTGAGTCGAATTCACCATCTTCGGATAGATGGTTCGCACGGCGGGTTGAACCGGAGGGGCGCTGAGCCCCCCGATGAGAGCGACGGCCATCGCGAATGGAATGGGCATGACGAATACGCCGAGCGCTGCGATCGCGGCGGCACAGATGACGAGTGTCGCTGATAGCACGACGCGCATCCCGAGCACCCCCATCAGGCGACTCGTCAGCGGGCCGGCGATGGCTTGGCCGATGCTGAAGGCGGCGAGCACGAGCCCGGCGGCGCCGTAGGAGTGGTGGATGCGTTCGATGTGGATGAGCAGTGCGAGCGACAGCATGCCGGAGGGGAATCGCGCTGTCAGTTGCGCGGCGATGATTCGAGCAACGCCCGGCGTTTTCAACAGGCTCGAATACGTGCTCATCAGGGCTTCAGTCTATCGGCGGCGAGCGGGTCGTCAGCACCCGCGATCCAGTGTCGGTGGTGCGTTTTAGGCTGTGTATAAGTCGGCGAACTTATTCACATCTGTGGACGACACGCCCACTACATCTAGGGTTGGCATGTGCTGCTGAACCCGCTATATAGTGGTCACACGTCGGATCGCAGGGGGTGCACATCCGCGGCGAATAGCCGGAGAATCTCGACGAATTGAGTATCAGACGCCCGTGGGCGCACCGCCTTCGGGCGGCAGGGGAGTTGCGGCTTTACGGCTGCGACGTGGAAGCCGTGACATGAATAATCGCTGCGCTCCAGGAGGGCAGCGAAGAACGAGGGAGCAACAGTGGCAATTACCGTCGTCAAGCGTAACGGCGATCGCGAGCCGTACGACGCGAACAAGATCAATCTGGCGATCGAGGATGCCTCGGTCGGTCTCGACGAGTCGATCACCTGGGTCACGCAGATCGCAAGCGAACTCGAGCTGACGCTCTTCGACGGGATCACCACCCAGCAACTCGATGAGGCCGTCATTCAGGTGGCTTTGCAGAACGTCAAAGATGACCCTGCATTCGACACCGTGGCCGCGCGCCTCCTGCTCAAGACCATCTATAAAGGTGTGCTCGGCGACTATTCAGACGCGAAGGGTTTGAAGACCCTGCACCGGGATGGCTTTCGCAGCTATGTGCAGCGCGGCGTCGATGAAGATCTGCTCGAGCCGCGATTCACGACGCTGTTCGACCTTGACCGGCTGGCCGATGTGCTCGAACCGGCCAACGACGGTCTGCTCAAATACATCGGGGTCGTCACCCTGCACAATCGCTACGGGATGCGGGCGCGCAACAACGAGCCGCTCGAGGTTCCGCAGTACTTCTGGATGCGCATCGCAATGGGGCTCTCCCTCAATGAGTCGGATCCGACCGCGGTCGCCATCCAGTTCTACGAGAAGATGTCGACACTCGACTACCTGGCTGCCGGCTCCACCCTGGTGAACGCGGGAACCAAGTATCCGCAGTTGTCCAACTGCTTCGTCATGGAAATGCAGGATGACATCGAGCACATCGCGAAGTCCGTGCGCGATGTCATGTGGCTGACAAAGGGCACAGGCGGCATCGGCCTGTCCGTGACGAAGCTGCGCTCACAGGGTTCGCCTATTCGCTCGAACAACACCACTTCGACCGGGCCGATCCCGTTCATGCACACGATCGACTCCGTGCTGCGCGCGGTCAGCCGCGGCGGCAAGAAGTTCGGTGCGCTCGCGTTCTACATGGAGAACTGGCATCTGGACTTCTCCGACTTCGTCGACCTGCGACAGAACTCCGGCGACCCTTACCGGCGCACGCGCACCGCGAACACGGCGGTGTGGATCAGTGATGAGTTCATGAAGCGCGTGCAGAACGACGAGCCGTGGTATCTGTTCGACCCGCTGGAGGTCGGCGATCTCAACGAGTTGTACGGCAAGGCGTTCAGCGAACGATATGCGCACTACGCGGCCGAAGCTGAGGCCGGCAATCTGCGCACGTTCAAGAAGGTGGCTGCCCGCGAGCAGTTCAAAGAGATTCTGATGAGCCTGCAGACTACTGCTCACCCGTGGCTGACTTGGAAGGACACGATCAACAACCGTGCGCTGAACAACAACACAGGCACGATCCACCTGTCGAACCTGTGCACCGAGATCTGCTTGCCGCAGGACCGCGAGAACGTCGCCGTGTGCAACCTGGCCTCGATCAATCTCAGCCGCCACCTGCACCAGGACGCGACCGGAGTGTGGAGCTTCGATTGGGCACAGATCGATGAGAGTGCCGCGCTGGCGGTGCGTCAGCTCGACAACCTCGTCGACATCACCCTCTCGAGCGTTCCGGAATCCGAGCATTCCAACCAGGAGAACCGAGCCATCGGCCTCGGCGTGATGGGCTTCACGGATGTCGTCGAGAAGCTCGGCTTCAGCTACGAGTCCGAGGAGGCTTACGACCTGATCGACGAGATCATGGAGCACGTCTCATACGCCGCGATTTCCACAAGCGTCGACCTGGCGGCTGAGCGTGGCGCATACAAGAACTTCGCAGGCTCGCGCTGGTCGCAGGGCCTGGTGCCGTTCGACTCGATCGCCCTCACCGAGGCCGACCGCGGCGTGCCGATCCTCGTCAACCGCACGACCCGTCTGGATTGGGATGCCCTGCGCGAGCGGGTGAAGGGCGGGGTGCGCAACGCGACGCTGATGGCGATCGCGCCCACGGCATCCATCGGCCTTGTCGCGGGCACCACGCCGGGTTTCGATCCGCAGTTCTCGCAGATCTTCAGCCGCTCCACATCGAACGGCAAGTTCCTCGAGGTCAACCGCAACCTGGTCGCAGACCTCCAGGAACTGGGGCTGTGGGAGAGAGTGCGCGAGTCGATCCTGCGCTCGCAGGGTGACATTCAGGGCATCGCGGAGATCCCCGACGAGCTGAAGGCGACCTACAAGACGAGCTTCCAGCTCTCGCCGTATTCGTTCCTCGAGGTCGCCGCGCGCGCCCAGAAGTGGATCGACCAGGCGATCAGCCGCAATATGTACCTGGAGACGCGTGACCTGGGCGACATGATGGAGATCTACTACGGCGCGTGGGAGCGCGGCGTGAAGACCACCTACTACCTGCACTCCAAGCCGCGCCACCAGGCGGAACAGTCCACGGTGCACGTCAACAAGGCCGAGGAGTTCTCCGGCGGTGCCCGCAAGGGCTTCGGTGTCGCAGCCCCGGTCGGCGCGTCCGTCGGTGCCGCTGCTGCGCCTTCCGCGCCCGCACGTCGCGGTTTCGGCGGCCTCACAAACGGGGGTGACAAATCGTGAATGAGCACGGCGTGAACGAACTCGAGTACGAGGTCCCCGTGGATCCGATGGACGAACTCCAATGCGACTCCTGCCAATAGGCAGCGCGCCAACACGACATGACCAACGCGAATAAGTGAGACGGAAAGAAGAGCGATAACGATGGGAATCCTGGGAACCGGTATTCAAGAGGGTCTTCTGCTTAAGCCGGTGAAATACCAGTGGGCGATGGACCTTTACGATCAGGCTGTGGCGAATACCTGGTTCCCGAACGAGATTCAACTCGACGCGGACATCGCCGATTTCAAGAAGATGACGGATGAGGAACGGCACGCCATCACGTTCCTGATGAGTTACTTCAACCCGAACGAGCTGCTCGTCAACAAGGCGCTCGCGTTCGGCGTCTATCCATACTTGAACGCTGCGGAGGCGCACCTCTATCTGGCCAAGCAGATGTGGGAGGAAGCCAACCACTGCATGTCGTTCGAGTACGTGCTTGAGACCTTCCCGATCGATCGCAACGCCGCGTACAACTCCCACATCGACGTGCCGTCGATGGCCCGCAAAGAGGAGTTCGAGTTCAAATTCATCAAGCGGATGACCGAGGAGAAGCTCGACATCACCACGACGGCCGGCAAGCAGGACTTCGTGCGCAACCTGATCGCGTACAACGTGATCCTGGAGGGCATCTGGTTCTACTCAGGGTTCATGGTGGCGCTGTCGTTCCGCCAGCGGAACCTCCTGCGCAACTTCGGTTCCTTGATAGACTGGATCGTGCGCGACGAATCTCTGCACCTGAAGTTCGGTATCAACCTCATCCTCACCGTGCTCGACGAAAACCCCGACCTGCAGACTCCCGAGTTCGCGGCGGAGATCAAGCAGATGATTCTCGATGCTGTCGAAATGGAAGAGCAGTACAACAAAGACCTGCTGCCCGGAGGCATCCTCGGGCTGAACGCCAACTACATCAACCAGTATGTGAAGTACCTGGCGGACCGACGCTTGGAAGAGCTCGGATTCGAGGCACAATATAAGGTGGCTAACCCGGCCAAATGGATGGCTACTGCGAACGACACCTACGAACTGGTCAACTTCTTCGAGTCGATCAACACGTCGTATGAGTCGAACGCGAAGGCGACGATCTCGCCAAAGAAATAGTGGCCTGCGCATTCTTGCGCCGGTGGTGCGATTTTCACCATCTGCGCACGATTTCGTAACGAATCCCTGAATCTTCGACAGATTTCTGCGCTTATTAGGCTTGCGCGCACATTATCGGCACAGCGCTGGGGTAAGCTCCTTTTCACCCGCAATCACGTGTGCCTCAAGGATGAGGAAAGGAAACAGACAATGCGAAATAAGTATGCCGTTCCGGCGATACTCGCAGTAGCAGCACTGCTTTTGACCGGCTGTGTGAACAACGAGGGGACTGGGTCGGGGTCGAGCACCACCGCCGCGGCATCCGGAACCAAGGATGCGTCGATCGCAGCGCTTCTGCCCGACTCGGTCAAGACGTCGGGAACCCTCCAGGTCGGCGTTGACGCGACGTACCCGCCGAACGAGTACAAGGACTCGAACGGCAATGCGATCGGGTGGGACATCGACCTGTTCAACGCCGTTTCAGCTGTACTCGGTGTTAAGCCGGTGTACAACATCGCCGGATTCGACACGATCATCCCGAACATCACCGGCAAGAAGTACGATGTCGGACTCTCCTCCTTCACTGACACAGCCGAACGTGAGAAGCAGGTCGACTTCGTCAATTACTACTCGGCCGGCATTCTCTGGGCCTCGCAGAAGGGCAAAGACGTCAATCCTGACAACGCGTGCGGCCTGAAGGTCGCCGTCGAGTCCGGTACGACGGAGGAGCAGGACGAGGTTCCGGCCAAGTCGAAGGCGTGCACCGACGCTGGCAAGCCGGCCATCCAGATCCTGAAATTCGACGGCCAAGACCAGGCCACCAACGCTGTCGTGCTCGGCCAGGCGGATGCCATGAGTGCAGACTCGCCGATCACCGACTACGCGATCGCGAAGTCGGGCGGCAAGCTGCAGGTTGCAGGCAAGACATTCGAGGTCGCGCCGTATGGAGTGGCTGTCGACAAGGGGTCCGTGCTCGGCACCGCTATTCAGAAGGCCTTCCAGAAGATCGTCGACAATGGCACTTACACGAAGATCCTCGACAAGTGGGGCGTGCAGGACGGCGCCTTGAAGACAATCACGATTAACGCGACGACTAAGGGCTAATCATGACCTCCCCGGGTCTGAGGGGTCCGGCGACCGGGAACATTCCGGCGCCGGGCCAGTCCGAAGAAGCACAGCCGATCAAAGCGGTCAAACTCCGTCATCCGTGGCGCACCTTGATCGCGATCGTTCTGATCGTCTACTTGGTCGCGTTCATCTGGGACGCCGCACAACGCCACGCGTTCCAGTGGGACATCTTCATCAAGTATCTGTTCGATCAGCGCATCTCGATGGCCGCGCTCACGACAATCGAATTGACCGTGTACTCGATGATCATCGCGATCATCCTTGCTCTGATCCTCGCCGTCATGCGCCTGTCGGACAATCCGGTGTTCCGGAGCGTTTCGTGGATGTACCTGTGGATCTTCCGCGGCACCCCTGTGTACGTGCAGTTGACGTTCTGGGGCTTACTGTCTGTGATCTATCCGACGTTGTCGATCGGGCTGCCGTTCCTGCATCCGCTGCTTGAACTCCCGACGCAGGGCACGCTCAGCTTCTTCACTCTCGCGATCATCGGCCTTGGCTTGAACGAGGCGGCGTATCTCGCGGAGATCGTGCGCGCGGGCATCCTCTCGGTCGATCGCGGTCAGGAAGAGGCTGCGACGGCGCTCGGCATGAGCTGGACGCAGACGATGCGGCGCATCGTCATCCCACAGTCGATGCGGATCATCATTCCGCCGACCGGCAACGAGGTGATCTCGATGCTGAAGACCACATCGTTGGTTACGGCGGTGCCGTTCAGCCTCGACCTGTTCTCACGATCACGGGATATTGCAACGACGCTGTTCGCGCCGATTCCGCTGCTGGTGGTCGCGTCGGTCTGGTATCTGGCGATCACATCTGTGCTGATGATCGGTCAGTACTTCCTGGAGAAGCGCTTCGCCCGCGGTGTGGGTGCTGCGCGACCGGACAAGGGCGACGCGGGCTTGGTGACCGGTGCGGTGCCGACGACGACCTCCCAGATGCAGGTCGAGGCGACCCGCCTCGATGAAGACAAGAGGGACCACCTATGAGCGAGACGACGTCGCGTGACGCCGCAGCGGCGAAGACAACGGTGCCCATGGTCGAGGCAGTGCAGGTCTCCAAGAGCTTCGGTTCCAACCAAGTGCTCAAGAGCATCACCCTGACCGTGCAGCCCGGGGAAGTATTGTGCCTGGTCGGGCCGAGCGGTTCCGGCAAGTCGACGTTTCTGCGGTGCATCAACCATCTCGAAACCGTGAACGCCGGGCGACTGCGCGTCGACGGAACACTGGTCGGCTATCGCGAAAAGGGTGACCGGCTGCATGAGATGCACCCGAAGGAAGCAGCACGACAGCGGCGTGACATCGGCATGGTCTTTCAACGGTTCAATCTGTTCCCGCACATGACCGCGCTCGAGAACGTGATCGAAGCACCGATGCGCGTCAAGAAGGTCAGTAAGTCAAAGGCTGTCGCCCGGGCGAACGATCTGCTGGCACAGGTCGGGCTGGCAGCCAAGACCGGATCGTACCCTGCCCACCTCTCCGGCGGTCAGCAGCAGCGTGTTGCCATCGCCCGGGCCCTCGCCATGGATCCGAAACTGATGCTCTTCGACGAACCGACCAGCGCGCTCGACCCTGAGCTGGTCGGCGAGGTTCTTGACGTGATGAAGAAGCTCGCCGCGACCGGCATGACCATGATCGTGGTCACCCACGAAATGGGTTTCGCGCGTGAGGTCGCCGACTCTCTGGTGTTCATGGACGGGGGCGTCGTCGTGGAGTCCGGGGATCCGCGTGAGGTGCTGACGAACCCGCAGCACCTGCGCACGCAGACCTTCCTGTCGAAGGTGCTCTGACCGGCCTTCGGCCCTTCCCTTCGAGACGGTCGCTGGGCGACCTCCTCAGGACAGGCGGCAAGCTCAGGGACCGCCTTCGGGGGGTTCAGGGACCGGGTCAGAGCCAGTCGTTGCGTCTGAACAGAACGTAAAGGGTGACGGATGCCGCGACGATCAGCCCGTTGGACAGCCAGAATCCCGGCACGGTAGCGATCAAGGGGAAGGCGAGGTTCTGACCGAAGAACCCGGTGATGAGCGTGGGCACGGCGATGATCGCTGCCCAGCTCGTCACCTTCTTCATGATGAGGTTCATCCGATTGCTTTGATTGACCAGATTCGTATCCAGGATCGTGTTGGTCAAGTCACGCAGCGACTCCGACCAGTCGGCCACCCGCAGGGTGTGGTCGTAAACGTCCTGGAAGTACGGCACGAGTTTTGCGGTGATGATGTCGGAGTCGCGCCGCGCCAGCGACCCGACGACCTCGCGCATCGGCAGCGCGAATCGACGCAACTGCATGATGTTCTGGCGCAACCGGAAGGCGCGGCGCTGCACATTGGCGATGTCCGGTTTTTCGGCGAGCACCGCGTCTTCTGCGGCTTCGACCTGTTCGTCGAGCCGTTGCGCTGCAGCGAAGTGACTGTCGACAACGGTGTCGAGCAACCCCCACAGCAGAAAAGCCGGCCCGGCGGATGCCAGTTCCGCTTGGGCGTCCCACCGCTCCAGTACGGCGCGCATCGAGAAATTCGGGTTCTTCCGCACCGTGACCAGACACTGCTTCGTGACGAATGCCGAGATTTCGCGCGGGTCAAGCTGTTCCGGGCCGCCGGTAGGGTCGGCAATGACGTCAAGCGCATACATCGCAAGGAACAGGTGCGTGTCATACCGGTCGAGCTTCGGCCGTTGGTGCTCGTGCACGGCGTCTTCGACGGCAAGCGGATGCAGCGACAATTCTTCCGCGATCTGCGCGAGGTCATCCATTGTGGGGAATTCGTAGTCGAGCCAGATCACCGCATCCGGTTCCATGATGAGGTCGGAGATCTCGCTCGCTGGAAAGCCCTCACGCTCAAGCTTGCCGTTTCGATAAAGCCGGGTACTCGGCATCCGCTTCCCCTCATGTTCTGTAGGCCGGCGGCGATGCCGTCGACGGAAAGCAACAGTAGCGTGTGCAGGTCGTTCTACGTTGTGTTTCCGCACCCGAATGGCTAGGCAAGCACCTTGCTGATGCGCTGGAGCGAGACTGTCTCGGCCGTGCCGAGGTGCTGGGCGAACAGGCCGACGCGTAGCTCTTCGAGCATCCAACGGGCGTGCGTCAGCGCGGGCGAGGAGTGCGGGGCGAGAGGGAGCCGGCCACCGGCATCCGTAAAGCGGGTTGTTGCGGTCTGCACTTCGGTCATCCAGACGCGGTCACGGCCCGGGTTGTCTGCGACCCGTTCGATGCGCCAGGTGATTGCCGCCAGGTAGCGCGGCAGGTGGCGCAGTCGGTCCAGTCCGGTGGCCGAGACGAAGCCCGGATAGACGAGCGCGGCGAGTTGGGCACGGGCATCCGTCAACGCAGGCAGCAGCGACAGGCTCGTGGCAGCCGTCAGTGCCTTGTCCGCGGCCCGGGCGGCCGCCAGGGTGCGGGCGACCAGCGAGACGGTTTCGAACATCGAGTCCATCACAATGCCGGATGCGCGATCCCTGATCATCTCGAACTCCGCCCGCATGAATACCTGCCCATCCGGCTTGACACGGGTGAGAGCGGCGTCGATCACCGCCGTGAGACAGTCATCGAACAGTGCCTTCGTCGTCGGATACGGGCTTGCGGCCAGCGTGAGCTTCTCGGCGGCGGTGAGGTGCTGCTGCACGTACGCGACCGGCGACGGGATCGCGTTCAGTAGCAATCGACGTACCCCACCCGGCAGCGCGCGGGACTGTTCCTCGGGCGTGGCCATCACCCGAATCGACACTGTGCTGCCGGTGTCAACCAAAGTCGGGTACCCGCGAATGATGTTGCGCGGCTGGCCGGGTGCGCTCGCGCCTTTTGGCCGTGGCCCAGGCTGCTCCGTGTCGACGAAGCGCGGTAGTTCGTCGAAGTCCCACGTCGTGAGCCCATCGCGCTCGATCGGGTCCGCAACCCGAGCGGATGCCTCCGCCACCGATTCGCGCACCTGCGTCGCAAGCCTGCGCTGCAGTTCGGTGAGACTCTTGCCGCTGGCGACCGTGCGCCCTCGGTCGCCGATGACGCGGAAAGTCATCAGCAGATGTGAGGGGATCCGGCTCAGGTCGACGTCGTCGCCCGTTGCGAGCGTGCCGGTCAGACGCTTGATCGTCAGCGCGACGGTGTCTGCGAACGAGGGAACAGCGTGCCCGGCGGTGGCATTGCCAGCGCTGCCGGTGGCATTGCCGGCGCCCGGCCCGGAGGACGTGGGCGGGGCATCCGGAAGTTCTGCCATGATGCGGGCAGCCCAGTCCGCCGCGGGAACCACCGTGCGTCGGATTGATTTCGGCAACGCCTTGATCATGGCTGTCACCAGTTCACGGCGTAATCCGGGCACCTGCCAATCGAAGCCGGTCGGGCTCAGCCGGGCGAGCAGAGCCAAGGGCACCTGCACGGTGACGCCGTCGTCATCCGACCCGGGCTCGAACCGATAGTTGAGGGCGAGTCGCTGGTCGCCCTGCTGCCACACGGTCGGGAACTCGCGTTCGTCGATGTCGGGAGCGGCCGTGCGCTCGGAGCGCAGCGCATCCTCGGTCATTGTGAGCAGCCGCGGAGATTCGACGCGCGCGTCGCGCCACCACGTCTCGAACGTGCGGGCGGAGACGACATCGGCGGGCACGTGGCGATCGTAGAATTCGAACACGGCCTCGTCATCGTCGAGAATGTCGCGCCGGCGCGTTCGCTCCTCCAGTTCCGACAATTTCGCGAGCAGGCGCCGGTTCGTCCGATCGAAATCGAACGCTCGGTCACGGCCGCGGTCGGTTGGCCAGTCGCCTTCGACCAGGCCATGCCGAATGAACAGCTCACGCGAGAGTTCAGCATCCACACGGGCATATTGGATGCGCCGCCGCGGAATGATCGGCACTCCGTAGAGCGTCACCCGCTCGTATGCAACCGCCGCGCCCTGATTCTTCTCCCAGTGCGGCTCGCCGTAACTGCGCTTGCACAGGTCTCCGGCGATCGGTTCTGCCCAGGCGGGGTCGATCGCGGCGTTCATTCGGGCGAACAGGCGACTGGTCTCAACGAGTTCGGCGCTCATCAGTGCTGCAGGCTGCTTCTTCGCCAAGGTCGAGCCGGGGAAGATCACGAACCGCGCCTGCCGGGCACCGACATAGTCCTTCTTCTGCGTGTCTTTGATGCCGATGTGCGAGAGCAGACCCGCAAGTAGCGACCGATGGATGCCATCGGGATTCACGGATGCCTCACCCACCGTCAGCCCGAGCGGCTTGGCTTGGCGGCGCAGCTGCCGGTAGACGTCCTGCCATTCCCGCACCCGCAGATAGTTGAGGTACTCGGCCTTGCACAGGCGACGGAACGCACTGGAGGAGAGTTCTTTCTGCTTGAGCTCGAGATAGTTCCACAGATTCAGCAGGGTGAGGAAGTCACTGGTCGGATCGGCGAACCGCGCATGCTGCTGATCGGCCTGTGCGCGGCGTTCGAGCGGGCGCTCTCGTGGGTCTTGAATGGTGAGTCCTGCGACGATCGCCACCACCTCGCGACTGGTCGAGTGCCGTTTCGACTCGATCACCATCCGCCCGAACCGTGGATCGATCGGCAATTTTGCCAGATCGCGTCCGATCCGCGTCAGGCGCGGGCCACTCGCTGATCGAGTAGCGCGCGAGGAACGAGCACGCGTATCGAGATCTGGTGACGCGGTGTCTATGCCGGTCTCGATACGGGTCTCGATACGGGTCTCGATACGCTCGCTAGCGCTCGCTACTCGACCACCGTCTTCAGCGCTCGCTACTCGACCACCACCTTCAGCGCTCGATACGGTTCCTGAGGAGGCCGCCTGCGGCCGTCTCGAAGGGCGACCACCGGAGGGTTGCAGGGCACCGAGTTCCGCGAGCAGGTCGAGACCATCTTTGATGCCGCGCGCATCCGGCGGGGTCAGGAACGGAAACGCTGCGATTTCGCCGAGGTCGAGCGAGATCATCTGCAGAATGACCGCGGCGAGGTTTGTGCGCAACACTTCGGGCTCTGTGAATTCCGGCCGGCGTTCGAAGTCCTCTTGCGAATACAGGCGGATGGCGATGCCGTCGCTCGTTCGACCGCTCCGGCCGGATCGTTGACTGGCGGACGCCTGGGAGATGGCCTCGATCGGCAGCCGCTGCACCTTGGCCCGCACGCTATAGCGAGAAATGCGCGCGGTGCCCGCATCGATCACATAACGGATGCCGGGGACCGTCAGACTCGTCTCGGCCACGTTCGTTGCGAGCACGATGCGACGCCGGATGCCCGCGGATTCCGACGGCTGGAACACACGGTGCTGATCCGCCGCGGACAGGCGGCCATACAGTGGCAGCACCTCGGTCGTGTCGGCCGCGCGAGTGTTCGCGAGGTGACCGCGGATGGCTTCTTCCGCGTCGCGGATCTCGTTCTGGCCGGAGAGGAAGACCAGCACATCGCCGCTGGACTCGCGCGCGAGCTCGTCGAGCGCATCCGTGATGCCGGTGAGATAGTCATGCGCGACGACTTCGCTGGTCGAGTAGCGAGCGCCAGCGAGCGTATCGAGACCCCCATCGCGACCTCGAGCGCCGGACCTGCCTGGAGCCCGGTCTCGATACGCGGGCTCGCTGCGCTCGCGCGCTACTCGACCAGCGAATTCGTCATCGGGGTCGTCGGTTGGCTCGTCCGGCACGAGTGGCCGGTAGCGAATCTCGACCGGGAAGGTACGACCGGAGACCTCCACGATCGGGGCGGGGGTGCCATCCGCTGCGGCGAAGTGCGCGGCGAAACTTTCTGGGTCGATGGTCGCAGAGGTGACGATGACCTTGAGATCAGGGCGCTTCGGCAACAACTGCTTGAGATAGCCGAGCAGAAAGTCGATGTTCAGGCTGCGTTCGTGCGCTTCGTCGATGATGATCGTGTCGTAGGCGGTCAGCATCCGATCGCGATGCATTTCATTGAGCAGGATGCCGTCCGTCATCAGCTTGATGCGCGTCTTCGCCCCGACATGGTCGGTGAACCGCACCTGGTAGCCGACGAGCCCGCCGACCGTATCGCCGAGCTCTTCCGCGATGCGTTCGGCGATAGTGCGGGCCGCGATCCGGCGCGGCTGGGTGTGCCCGATCGAGGTGCGGCCGAGCTCGAGGCAGATCTTGGGCAGCTGGGTGGTCTTGCCCGACCCGGTCTCGCCGGCGACGATCACGACTTGATTGTCGCGGATGACGCGCCCGATCTCCTCCCGCAGCTGGCTGACCGGCAACTCGGGTGGGTAGGTGACCGCGATCGGGGCGGATTCGGCGGTGGAAGACATGAGCCCTCTATCGTACGGCAGGCTGCGGTGTTGGGTCTCGCGGGGTCTCGATACGCCCGCGCGCTGGGCTCGCGTGCTACTCGACCACCAGTAGCGCTGGTCGAGTAGCGAGCGCCTGTCTCAGAGCTTGTCGAAGGGCGAGCGTATCAAGACCCGTATCGTGACCCGTAACGATACGGCTGCGCCCGGCATACCGATTCGACAGCGTGAACGGCGCGCGCCACACTGTTCCAGTGAAGTTTCGCCAGTCGCCCGCGGTCAAGATCGGAATGTCGATCGCGATTGCGACAGGACTGTACGGCGTGTCGTTCGGCGCGCTCGGCGTCGCGGCCGGGTTGACGTTCTGGCAGACGACGGTATTGAGCCTGCTCTTGTTCTCAGGTGGCTCGCAGTTCGCATTCATCGGCGTGATCGCGGGCGGTGGAGGTGGCGCAGCTGCGTTCGGATCTGCCGCGCTGCTCGGCATCCGCAACGCGGTCTACGGGATGCAGCTGAATGCGTTCCTGCGCCCATCCGGGTGGCGAAGGATCATCGCAGCACACGTGACGATCGACGAGTCGATGGCGACGGCAACCGGCCAAAGCGATCCGCTCGAACAGAAACGCGGATTCTGGGTCGCCGGCCTCGGCATCTTCGTGCTGTGGAACGTGTTCACCGTACTCGGGGCGTTGCTCGGCGGAGCGCTGGGCGATCCGAAGGCGTGGGGTTTGGACGGTGCTGCCGTCGCTGCTTTCCTCGGGCTGTTGTGGCCGCGGTTGCGCGCGAAGGAACCGGTGGCGATCGCGGTCGTGTGTGCGCTTGCAACAGTGCTCGCGGTGCCGTTCGTGCCACCAGGGGTGCCGATCCTGGTGGCGGCGGTCGTCGCCGGCATCTGGGGTTGGTTCAGTCGTGGCCCGGCAGAAGAGGGCCTTGAGCCAGATGTTGAGCCGTATCCACATGGTGCAGTGTCACGTGAGCCTGGCGTCGATCCGGGTGAAGCTGGCTCCGATCTCGGCGAGAAGGGGCGCTGATGTCAACGTGGATCTGGGTGATCGCGGCGTGCGTTGTCGCGTTCGCGACCAAGTTGGTCGGCTATCTGGTGCCGGCGAAAGTCCTGAAGAGCAAGCGGATGTCCCGAGTCGCCGGCACGCTCACGATCGGTCTGCTTGCCTCGCTCACGATTGTGAACGCGGTTGCCAGTGGGACGCAGGTGACGTTCGATGCGCGAATCGGTGCGTTGGTCGCTGCCGCGATTGCGTTGCTGTTGCGCGCACCGTTCCTCGTGGTGGTGATTGTCGGTGCGCTTGCGGCGGCGCTGTTGCGCCTCGCCGGCCTGCCGTAGGCGGTCTGCGGTTCCGGCGGCCCGTGCCGGCGGTCTGCGGTGGCCTGTGTCGGCGTCGGGCGCTGCGATCGATTAGAGCCAATCACCGCGCGCCAATCAACACTTGCTCGGTTAGCCTTCATGACATCAACCGACTTTGCGGTCTTGCCACCACGCTGCTTTGCTCCGAAGTCGAATGGGCTGCCGTTCGTCCCCGCGCGGGGGTACCAGCCAGTAGACGGAGCCCTCCCGCCGAATCCTCCAATGTTGATTGTGAATCAGCATGTGGTGGTAACGGCATAAAAGTATGCCGGAAGCGATGTCGGTGCGGCCGTGGTGTTCGTGCCAGTGGTCAATATGGTGAGCTTCCGCATAAGAGGGCGGTCGATCGCAGTCGGGGTGCATGCAGCCGCCATCACGGATGGCGAGGGCGACTCGCTGTTTCGCTGTGAAGAGGCGTTGCTCCCGACCGACATCGAGAGGGTTACCATTCTGGTCGAAGGTGACATCTCGTGTCCCCACGTCGCAGAGCAGGCGTTCGATCATCGCAGGCGGAACGGCTTCCCCGGTGTCTTCGAGATAGCCCGTGCCGGTCACGTTGCCTTCGAGGTCGTGCTTGTCCAATTCCGTTTTCGTGATGACGACGCGCAGACCCGGCTGTCGTGAGCCGAATCCAGTTGAAGGGTCCGCGACAGCGCCCGCCCGCAAGACATCCATCAGAAGGTCGAACACCAGCTGATCGTTCGTGCGAGGATCGTCGCGAAGCTTTTCGGCGGCGTCGGCTTCTGCTTTGTCGACGAATCGGGGACCACCACGTCGGGGACGCATCCCGGCACTGACAATGGTGTCCATCCAGGCGGCCGACTCATCATCGAACTCGATCCACGCCGTGCGCACACCATCCGCCTTGCGGCCGAAACGCCATTTGCGTGCCGCGTATCGTCTCTCCGCGCGTTCAGTGACTCCTGCCGGGTCCAATCGATCGCGCAACAAGCGGGCCCGCCTGGTCAGAGCGTCAGTATTCATGCTTGCGGCATCCACCAGCAGTTCTTCTGCTGCTGCACGCAGCACATCGCTGTCGCAATCGTCGTTGGGCAGGCCCAGGCCGCGGATCATCGCTTCTGCTGCGGGTGCGGTGAGCATACGCTCTGCTACTGCCCGGGTTATCGGCTCGAACCAGGGAAGTTCGATCACGGATGCTGTCATGGACGACTGCCCGCACCCATCGCCGGGATCCGCAGTTGAATCTCCGTCAAGATCCCGATCCGGCGCGGTCCCGTTCGTTTCGTCGAGGGTGTCGGCATCCGGTGTCTTGTCTATCGTCGGCGTTTGCTCAGCGGCGTCGATGAGTCGAGTTGCCGCGTCTGCTTCACCCATTGCTTCGCCGAGCCGAACCTGACGCGCTGCCTCGACGCGGGATGACCCTGTGATTGATTGGACCAAATCCACCGGCGATCGCTGACCCAGCCGTGCGGCCAGACCGGAGTAGCCGAGCTCGCGGTCCGATCGACTTGCGATGACTCCGGCACCCGCGGCGATAATGGCGTCGGCTTCGGAACGCATTGCAGCGGCGGCCGCTACCAAGGACTGCACCCCATCATCGTCGAATCGGGACACCAATGTGGGGACGGAGTCCGCCACGTCAGGCAGCTCATGCGCGGCAAGCAAGTCAGACACCCGGAGGGCGCTTTCTTGAACTTGCTGCGATATCAATGCCATAGATCGATCTTACCATTTTTAGTTGATAGTTTCTATGTCTAGGTACGTATTGATCCTACTAATTCGTAGATGTGTTCGACATTATGGTGTTTCGAGAACTTGGGTCGAGTGGTCGCATTCGGATCACGTTGCGACCAGGGGGAACCGCGTCGCAGCCGAGCGGGCGTTGTAGAGACACGCCGGCTCGAGCCTCCGCCTTCACGAATGGGATCGACAGCTTGCTTGACCACGGCGGCGGCCTGCTCCACGGGAAGCCGTTGCGTACCCAATACTTGTAGCCGCAGACCAGTTCGCGAACATCGAAGACTGCCGCACGGAGGTCTCGCGCGTGGCGCTGCGGCGATGCGGCGCACCCAGGATGTGCCCGTGATCCCACGAGCGTTGCGTGCGGGTATCCACGAGCACGCACCTGCCCGCTTCCTGGGCGTGCCGCACCGCGACAGTGTCGATCTCGTAGGCGAGGTTGGCGTCCCAGTAAGCGAGGATGTCTGTACGCGGCACCTCCGTCACCACACGACCCTCACGATCTGGCCGACAGCCCGCCGCTTGCCAGCACAGCGGCGAGCAGCGGCAACTGGGACTCGTCCTCCAGTGCAGAGCCGACCGCGACGACGCGAGCTCCGGCGTTCAGAAAACTCTGCGCATTGGCGGCGTTCATACCTCCGGTAGCGACGAAGGTCGCTTGTGGGAACGGTCCGTGCATCGCTGTGAGCCAACTTGTTCCGAGAACGGATGCGGGGAACGCCTTGAGCCAGGTCAGACCTTCTTTGAGTGCCAGTTGCACCTCAGTGGCGGTCCCGACACCGGGCATCGGCGGCAACCCCGCCTTGGCGGATGCTCGCACCACCTCGAGGTCGAACCCGGGGCTCACAGTGAACCCTGCGCCCGCCTCGAGCGCAGCCGCCACTTGCTCGACGGAGATCACGGTGCCTGCGCCGACGAACTTTCCCCGCTCACGTGCGGCGGCGGCGACGGCGCGAAGCGCGGCGACATCATCCGCCGTCTGAATGGGCACCTCGACGACGTCGATGCCCAGGTTCCACGCGGTAGTCGCCACCGCAAGGCTGCGCTGCGAGCCCATGCCGCGCATGATCGCCATGAGCGGTGCCGCACTGAAGATTTCGCTGAACTGCGAGTTGTCGAGCATCGTGGTACTAGACCTTCCCTGTCGTTGGTTCGCCTGTCGTTGGTTCGCCTGCTGTTGATTCGCTGATGAAGTCGCTCGTTGAAAGCAGCACCAGGCGGGCGCGCTTGTGCCCGGACTGCAGCCGGTCCATCGCAGCCTCGCCGCGCAGCAGGCTTGCGAGATACCCAGCCGCGAAAGCGTCGCCTGCACCCACCGCTTCGACGACATCCGTTGGAATCGCCGGCGCAAAGACGCTGCTGCCGTCCGCGAACTCCGTGGCGCCGACGCTGCCGTCTTTGACGACGAGTCGGTCGGGATGCGGGAGCAGCCCGCGCACGTCGTCTGCGGTGTCGCAGCCCCACAGGGCATGCGCCTCGTCGAGCCCCACGAACACGAGGTCGGCCCGGTTGGCCAGCGAGAGCAGCGGGGCGGCAGCAGCGCCATCCGCCCAAAGCGCCGGCCGGTAGTTCACGTCGAAGCTCAGGACGGTACCAGCTCCCGCAACTCGTTCGAACACCGCGTCGACCAGCGCGGCACAACTCTCTGACAGCGCCGGCGTGATTCCAGACAAATGGACGACTTCGGCGCTTTCGACGGGGATGCTCGCGACCGTATCCGCGTTCATTCCGGATGCCGCCGACCCCCGGCGATAGTAAAGCACGCCGTGTCCGGGATCCTTGAAGTACACGCCGGTGGGTGCACTTCGATCGAATGTGACCCAGCGCATGTCGACGCCGTGACCCCCGACGAATCGGCAAATGCGATGCCCGAGCACGTCGTCACCCAGGGCGCTTACCCAGGCGGTTGCGATGCCGACGTGAGCAAGATGGGACGCCACGTTCGATTCCGCACCGCCGGCGTGTAGGCGCAGCTCGTGCGCAGTGGCCAACGACTCGGCGCTCGCCGGGGCGACCAGGGCCATCGTTTCG
Source organism: Rathayibacter sp. SW19 (assembly GCF_030866825.1). Lineage (NCBI taxonomy): Bacteria > Bacillati > Actinomycetota > Actinomycetes > Micrococcales > Microbacteriaceae > Rathayibacter > Rathayibacter soli. Next base: position 3,521,850 of record NZ_CP133020.1, on the reverse strand, counting down.
CCGATGGTGATCACGCGAGGGATTGTCTGAACGGGCACAGCCCAACTATGCGCACATTGTGTGCTAGCTGCAATTCGCGTTGCAATAGTTGCACATGTGAGAGGATCAGAACGTGCGAATAGTGCTGTTCGGGGGAACCGTTGTCGACCCCACCGGAATGCGACGTGCTGATGTCGCGGTCGATGGCGACACCATTGCCGAGGTCGGCCATGTCGTCGCCCGGTCCGACGACCACATCATCGACTGCCGTGGCCGCTTCGTGCTGCCCGGGTTCGTCGACGCACACTCGCACGCTGACGGCCTGCTGGCCGACGATGACGTGCAGCGCTCCCTTCTCAAGCAGGGCGTGACCAGTGTGATCACAGGTCAAGATGGTGTCTCCTACGCGCCCGGTGACGGTGCATACGCATCCGACTATTTCGCGGCTATCAACGGGGCGCATCCGACCTATTCCGGCGGTGGCGTTGCAGAGCTCCTCGCGGCGGTCGACGGGCGCTCCCGACTGAACGCCGCGTATCTCGTTCCGGCGGGAACGGTGCGCTGGGAGGTCTGCGGGCGCTCAAGCGCACCGGCACGCCCGGCCCAGCGTGAAGCCATGGCTTCCCTCGTCGAGCAAGGGATGCGCGACGGCGCCGTCGGTCTCTCAACCGGCCTCGACTACGTACCCGGCATCTTCGCCGACGCCGACGAGATCGCAGCGCTCTGTGAGCCGGTCGCACGGGCCGGCGGCGTCTACGTCACGCACATGCGCGGCGGCTATGAGTCCAATTCTGCTGCACGTGTCGAAGAGATCGTGCGCATCGCGCGAGTGTGCGGTGTAGCTATCCACGTTTCACACTTCCACGCCGACGCCCCGATCGTGCTCGAGCAGCTCGACGTGCTGCACCGTGCCGGCATCGATGCGACGTTCGACGCCTACCCGTACATCCGCGGCTGCACCCTGCTCGCGATGCCGCTGCTGCCACCGGAACTGAGGCTGCTGCCCCCCGACACAGTCGTCGACACGATCAACGAGCCTGCCGAACGCATCCGGTTGCGTCGTGATTGGTTCCCGAAAGTCGCACAGAACGCGAGCCTCGGGCCCGACTGGCCCGCCATGATCGCGCTCGCCCACATCGCTGCGCCTGAACTCTCCTGGGCTCACGGGCTCACCGTTGCGGATGCCGCGGCCCAAGCGGGCACCGACGCCATCGATTTCGTGCTGGACGTTCTCGCCGCTTCCCGACTGCAGGTCAATGCCGTCATGGCGGTGCGGCACGAACGCCCTGTCGAGGAACTGGCGCGCATCTTCGCGCATCCTGAGCACATGGGCGGCTCCGACGGCATCTTCATCGGTGCACACCCGCATCCGCGCAGCCGCGGCACATTCGCACGCTACCTGCGCGAGTACGTTCGTGAGACGGGCACGTGGTCGTGGCCGGATGCCGCCCAGCACTTGGCTGCGTCGCCCGCTTCGCGCTTCGCTCTTGGGCGCCGTGGCGAGGTCGCACCCGGCTGGGTCGCAGATCTCATCGTCGTCGATCCATTGACGTTCTCCGACACGGCCAGCTATGAAGAACCGATGCAGGATGCCGTCGGCATCGACGACGTGCTGGTGGCAGGCATCCCCGTGCTTGCCGGCGGTGTGCTGAGCGCCTGCACCCCAGGTCGCGGTCTGCGGCGCGAGAATGTGGCACTGCGCGAGCGTGTTGCGCAGCGCAGCCGCGCAGAAGGGTAGTGCAGCAATGTCGCAGAGCGTGAAGCGGGCGGCGAACATCGTCGACTCAATTGCGGCCGAGCCGAAGTCAGTGGCGCAACTTGCTGAAGAGTTCGCGCTGCACCGCTCGACGATGTTCAGGGAGCTACAGGCGCTTGAGGAGGTCGGTTACGTTCGCCGGCGCAAAGACGGAACCTACGCGCTAGCGTTCCGCCTGGTTGCGCTCGGCCAATCAGCCCTGGAGGGCCTCGATCTGCGCCAGGCGGCCTTTGCCAGCGTGCGGAGGCTGCACGAACGCGTCGGCAATACAGTGCATGTGGCGGCGCTCATGGACGATTCGATCATCTACGTCGACAAGGTTGAAGACGCCAGCGGTTTGCGAATGTACTCGCGGGTCGGTTCCCCGGTGCGCCCGCACTGCAGCGCCGTGGGCAAGGCGATTCTCGCCTATCTCGGCACGGCGCAGCGTGATGCAGTGCTCGCGGGGAGCGACTGGAAGAAATACACAGACTCAACGATTACAACTCCAGCGGCACTCGCCGTCGAACTGCGCACGGTCGCTGAGCAAGGCTGGGCTGCGGATCGTGGCGAGTTCGAAGACTTCATTAACTGTGTGGCCGTGCCCATCATGGTGTCCTCGCACGTGGTCGGCGCTCTCTCGATCACGGCGATCCGCATGGTGCAGAACCTTGAACAGCTTCTGCCCCACGTTCCGCTGATGCAGGGGACGGCCGCGGCGATTTCCCGAGAACTCGGGTAGCAGCCCGAGAACTCGGGTATTAGCCCGAGAACTCGGGTAGCGGCCCGAGCGGATGCCCGAACCACTACCCGAAAGCCAGCCTCGTACGACCTGCCCTCTACGCCCCGCTCAGTTCCCTGCCGGGATGGCCGCGACGACGTCGATCTCGACCCGGATTCCCGCGAGCTGGGACCCGACGGTGGTGCGCACCGGGTAGGGCTTCGTGAAGAACTCCTCGTAGGCGCTGTTGAACTCTGCAAAGTCCGCCAGGTCGGCCAGGTGCACCGTCGTCTTGACGCAGTCGTCCATACTGAGCCCGCGTTCGGCCAGCACCGCATGCACGTTGCGCAGCACCTGCCGGGTCTGCTCGGCCACGGTGTCGGCGACGGCTCCATCGGCTGCAGGGTCCTGTGGGCCGAACCCGGCCGTGTAGAGGAATCCGTTCACCTCGATGCCTTGACTGTATGGGCCGGCCGGTTGCGGTGCGTTCTCGGTGTAGACGGCGCTTTTCGTCATGAATGCTTCTCCTTCTGGTCGATATCAGGCGAGCGTGTGTAGTCGCCCGAGGCTCATTCCATGAGCGTAGCCCGGACTCGATTTTCCCGTTCCGTGCGTTCGTTCTGAAGTGCAGGTCGTTAGTGCGGTTCCGACCCTCGCCGACCAAAGCTGGAGGTTGGTCGCCGAGCGATCTGGCGCTGTAACGTAGGTCTTATCGATCCCGAACCCGAGGATCGTTCGAGTCAGCTCTTTCGAGTCAGTTGTTCGAGTCAATGAAGACGGAGAACCCCATGTCCAGTCACGGTTTCGCCACCATGTCGGTTGCATCGATTCTTGCCGAAACGGCACATCGCCTTCCCGACAACATCGCGCTGATCTTCGGCGAACAGCAGATCGACTACCGCACCCTCTGGGATGAGACCCGGGCGTATGCCGGAGCGCTGCGCGAACGCGGTATCGGGCCCGGGGATGCCGTCGCCGTGCTCATTCCGAACGTTCCGGACTTTCCGCGCGCGTACTTCGCAATTCTCTCGCTGGGTGCCATCGTCGTGCCGATCCACGCCTTGTTGAAGGCCGAAGAGATCGACTACGTGCTGAAGGACAGCGGCTCAAAACTGCTGATCTGTGCCGCGCCGCTGCTCGGCGAGGGCGCGAAGGGCGCGGCGATGGCCGGCGTGCCGGCACTGAGCGTGCTGGTCCCCGACGAGATGCTTGAGCAAGTTCCCGTTCCGCGCCTCGAAGATGCGGCGCGTACTGCGACGCCGATCGACACGTATGTGCCGCGCGATCCACTCGACACCGCCACGATTCTGTACACCAGCGGCACCACAGGCAAGCCGAAAGGCGCCGAAGGCTGCCACTTCGCACTCGTCGAGCAGGTCAACACCATGTTGATCGGCACAATCGACCTGACGCCGGAAGACCGCGTTCTCGGTTGCCTGCCACTGTTCCACACCTTCGGCCAGACCTGCGTCATGAACATCGGCTTCCGGGTCGGGCTCGCGGTCGTGCTCCTGCCGAAATTCGACGGGGCATCCGCTCTGGCCTTGCTGAACAAGCACAAGTGCACGATCATGACGGGCGTGCCCACCATGTACATCGGCTTGCTCGAGGCGGCAAAGGCCAACCCCGAACGACCGCCGCTGCGTTATGGGCTCTCCGGTGGTTCGGCGATCCCGCTTGCCGTGATCGAGCGCATGAAGGAGGTCTACGGCATCGTCGTGCACGAAGGATATGGACTGACCGAGACCTCCCCGGTCGCCACCTTCAACCATCGCGGCGTACCGACCCGTCCGGGCACCGTCGGCCAGCCGATCTGGGGCGTCGACGTCGAGATCGCGGATGCCGAACTCGAGGGGAGCATCCGCCTCCTGCCGCGTGAGGAGCTCGGCGAGATCGTCATCCGAGGGCACAACCTGATGAAGGGTTATCTCAACCGGCCCGACGCGGATGCCGAGGCAATGGTCGATGGCTGGTTCCGCACCGGCGACCTCGGCACGAAGAGCGACGACGACTACATCACCATCGTCGACCGCAAGAAGGACATGATCCTGCGCAACGGCTACAACGTGTATCCGCGCGAGGTCGAGGAAGTACTGTCAACGCATCCGAGCGTGTCGATGGTCGCGGTGTTCGGTGTCAGGCACGAGACGCACGGCCAGGAAATCATGGCAGCGGTCACGCTGATGCCGGGCTCGGAGGCGACGGCCGATGAACTGATCGCGTTCGTGCAGGAGCACGTCGCAGCGTACAAGTACCCTCGCCGCATCGAGATCGTTGAGACGCTGCCGATCGGGCCGAGCGGCAAAGTGCTCAAGCGCGAACTCGTCGCACAATACAACGTGTAGTCAGTCCGCCGGTCGAGCGATGCCCTGAGGAGGCCGCCCGCGACCGTCTCGAAGGGTAGCCCGCGAGCTTTCGGTCCCTGAGCGAAGCCGAAGGGCGAGCACGCGTATCGGGACCTCTGCAGATCGGCTCGCGGGGTCTCGATACAGTCGCTGGCGCTCCTTACTCGACCACCGGTATCGTCGGTCGTCTAGCCCGCGAGCTTTCGGTCCCTGAGCGGAGCGGCGAGCAGACGTATCGGGACCTCTGCAGATCGGCTCGCGGGGTCTCGATACAGTCGCTAGCGCTCCTTACTCGACCACCGGTATCGTCGGTCGTCTTGCCCGCGAGCTTTCGGTCCCTGAGCGGGGCCGAAGGGCGAGCAGGCGTATCGGGACCTCTGCAGGTCGGCTCGCGGGGTCTCGATACAGTCGCTAGCGCTCCTTACTCGACCGGCGCTACTTTCGGTCGGCCTAGGCTGGAGGCATGACTTCTTCGACCGCAGTTCCCACGATGGCGCTCAACAACGGCACGCACATTCCGCAGCTCGGCTTCGGCGTCTTCCGCGTCGACCCCGCCGAGACGCAGCGCGTTGTCTCCGACGCGCTCGCGGTCGGCTACCGGCACATCGACACGGCCGCGGGATACAACAACGAGAGCGGCGTCGGCGACGCGCTCGCGGCATCCGGAATCGCTCGGGGTGAGCTGTTCATCACGGCCAAATTGCAGAACAGCGACCAGTCGAACGCGGCGAGTGCCTTCCAGACCAGCCTGGACAAGCTCGGGCTCGAGAGCGTCGATCTGTACCTGATCCACTGGCCGATGCCAGAGCGGGACACGTTCGTGCAGGCCTGGAGGGCGCTCATCGAGATCGCACAGTCTGGCAGGGCGAAGGCGATCGGCGTCTCCAACTTCATGGTGCCGCACCTGGAACGGATCATCGACGAGACCGGTGTGACGCTCGCCGTCAACCAGGTCGAACTGCATGTGGACTTTCAGCAGGCTGAACTGCGCGGCTTCGACCTGAATCACGGCATCGCGACCGAGGCGTGGGGGCCTCTGGGGCAGGGCAAGATCAACCAGTCACCCGAACTGAAGGCGATTGCGGATGCCCACGGCAAGTCCGTCGCGCAGACGATTCTGCGTTGGCACATCCAACTCGGCACCGTTGCCATTCCGAAGTCAAACAATCGTGGGCGCATGGCTGAGAACTTCGACATCTTCGATTTCGAGCTGACGGATGCCGAACTGGTCACGATCGCAGCGCTGGACCGCGGCGAGGCGGGGCGAGGCGGATCGCATCCGCTCGCGGTGAACTAGCTCGCTCTGAACCAGTTCGGCAGGTTCGTTCGCGAGCGCAAGAATCGGACGAACGATCATGTCAGCAATCGGATGCGTCAAGTGCGGGCTGGCAACGTGGAGCAACCTGAAGAGATGACAACTGACTCGATCGCAACGATCACCGGGCCAGCCAGCGAACCAGTCACGAGGTCGGTCAGCGAGCCAGGCTCCGGTGCGACCGGCCCGGGTGCCCGTCAATCCGGGGCGTCATGGCTGGGCGTCGTTGCACTCATGATCGGCGTATTCGCTCTCGTGACGAGCGAATTCCTGCCGGCCAGCCTGCTCTCGCCGATCGCATCCGGGTTGGGGATCAGCGAAGGAACCGCCGGTCAGGCCGTCACAGCGACGGCACTTGTCGGCATCTTCGCTGGGCCGGCGATCGGACCCCTGTTCCCGCGGCTCGACCGACGGATGCTGCTGGTCGGCTTGGCCGTGCTGGCTACGGTCTCCAATGTGCTCGTCGCGCTCGCTCCGGCGTTCTGGTTGCTGGTGGTTGCCCGCCTGCTTCTGGGCGTCGCCATTGCCGGGTTCTGGTCGATGGCGCTTGCAGTAGCTGCACAGCTCGTCCCGCCGGCGCGCCTCGGGCGGGCGATGATGGTCGTCAACACCGGGGTTTCCGTCGCTACTGTCGCCGCAGTGCCCCTCGGTGCCTATCTGGGCTCGCTGTGGGACTGGCGCACCGTGTTTCTGCTGACGGCGGGGTTGACCCTCATTGCGGCGGTCGCTCAGGTCGTTTCGTTACCGCGGATCGCGCCAGCCGAAGTGTCCGGGCCGCGCACACTCCTCGACACACTTTCTTCCCCAGTGATGATCATGGGCTTGGTCGGAATCGTCTTGCTGGTCGGAGGGCACTTCAACAGTTTCACGTACATCCGATTGGGTGCAGGCGAGATCCCGGGACTGAACGCCGGAGGGCTTGCCCTACTGCTTGCGGTGTTCGGAGTCGGTGGATTCTTCGGCAACATCGCCGCCGGCATTGTGGCAGACCGCTGGCTGCGCCTCGCTCTCGTCGGGTTGCCGCTCCTGCTCGGTGCAGCGGTCATCACCTTCGCGCTCCTGCCGAGTGTCGTGCCGATTGCTTTCGCGGCGGCCGTCGTGTGGGGCTTCGCGTTCGGCGGCATACCCACGACGATGCAAACCTGGGCTGCGCGGGTAGAACCCGACCGGATGGAGGCGGCCGGCGGCCTCGTTGTTTCTGGATTTCAGCTGGCCATCACGCTCGGCGCGGCGATCGGAGGGTTGCTCGTCGACGGCGCAGGAGTGACCGATACATTCATCATCGGTGGAATCGCCGCCGTGCTCGGCGGAGTCGTGCTCGGCTTCTCGCGCCAGCGTGGATGAGGGGCGGTGCCGGCCTTACGATGCGGGCTGCAGCGCGAGCTGTGCAGCTGATTGCCTGCGCCACGCGGCCGGGCTCGCACCGCTGTGCCGCCGGAACGCGCGGCTGAACGCGGCCTCAGAACCGTAACCGAGCCGCAGCGCGGCCTCGGCCACGCTCACGTGGTCGCGGGACAGAAGCTCTTTACCGCGCTCCATGCGCAGGCTCGCCAGATAGCGTGCGGGAGAGTCGCCGACAAGCATCCGGAATCGCTCGGCGAACACGGAACGTGACGTGCGCGCGATGCCTGCGAGGCTCGCGACGGTCCAGCGCTCGCCTGGGTTGCTGTGCATGGCCGCGATGGCTCGCGCGATGTACGGATCCTGTACGCTCACCAGCCACTGATCGGGTGCGCACCCGTTTTCGACCCACGCGCGCACGGCCGCAGACGCGATGATCGTTGCAATGCGGCTGCCCATCACCGCCATGCCTGGCCGCACCTCGCCGAACTCCCGTGACAGTCCGTCGGCAAGAGAGGCGATGTGAGGCTCGCGCAGGAACAACCCGCATGCGACGAGCACTTCAGGCAGCGCAGCAATGAGCGGATGCGCGGCGGTCGAGACCAAACCCAACCCGCCGGATGCGATGACCGCGGCACCGCACGCGCGAACTTGATACGTTCCGACCCGTGGTAGCAGCAGGAAGTCGCCGCCGGCCAGCACGATGGGCTCGCCTGCACCGGTCACCTCGACCGTACCCGAGACGACGTAATGGAATCGCACGCCGTTGCCCGCGATGATGATCGTGCGCGACGCGGCCAGTTCTGCACGCCGAAAGTCGAGCAGCGTCCATTCCAGCCGAGCGAGAAAACGTTCGAGATCGTCCACGGTGCCGGGCACAGCCGGAGGACGCGCAGACAGCGGGTCCGCATGCGTTTGGTAGGTGGCTGCCACGACGCTCATGTGTGAGAGAACCGGGGCGCCGGGTTGTGCATTCCCGGGTTGTGCAGTCCCGCGCTGCGCGCACGGTATGGATGCTGCCGCAGTGGATCCGGACAACCCTGATCGCGTCTTTCATTTGACCGCCGCGTTCATTGCGAACCGGGCTGCGGTGAACCGATCAGCACGTGACGCAAGTCTTACGTTGTGTTGCGGGCGCGCTGGCGTGGGCGCGTGATGCCGCCTAGCGTCGAGACATGGCCGAATCCACCACTGCACGCCCGCTCAAAGTCGTCGCCGTTTCCGGCAGCCTGCACGCGCCGTCTAAGACGACTGCGCTCGTGCGCGAAATCCTCGCAGCCTTCGGGCGTGAGTTGTCGATCGAAGCGCACATCATTCAGGTGAACGACATCGGCCCGGAATTCGCTGGAGCGCTTCGGCGTGACCAGCTGCCGGCATCCGTCGAGGACGAACTGCAGCGCATCGAGAGCGCCGACCTGCTCGTCGTCGCCAGTCCGGTCTATCGCGCATCGTTCACGGGTTTGTTCAAGCACCTGTTTGACTTCGTCGGCCAGTATGCCCTCGTCGACACGCCGGTGCTGTTGGCTGCGACCGGCGGCAGCGACCGGCACGCGTTGATCATCGAGCACCAGTTCCGGCCGCTATTCGGCTTCTTCCAGGCGCTCACGCTGCCAATCGGCGTGTACGCCAACGACTCGGACTTCACCAGTCACGCGGTCACGAGCCTGGACCTGCACGAGCGCATCGATCTGGCCGTCGCCCGCGCGATTCCACTGATCCGGGTCAACGTGGCAGAGGCCGAGTCGATCGAGCGGTCGCTGCTGGGGCAGTAGGCGCACGCAGTCGTCGCGCTCGCGCTCGGGCACTAGCCGCACACAGTCCTTGCGCTCGCGTTTGCTCCCGACGCGACCACTGGAATCATGCAATGCGCGAGATTGTGGTGCGCGAAGTGCGCGCTACCCCGGTCCGCTCTGCGCTTTGCGCTCCAGAAACTCTGAAGGGCGCTTCAAGTCGTGCCGCGGCATCCTGACCCGGCGCAGCGGCGAAGCGCATACCCTGAGAGCATGACCAACCGACTTGCCGATGCGATCAGCCCCTACCTTCGTGCGCACGCCGACAACCCGGTCGATTGGTATCCGTGGGGGGAGGACGCGTTTGCGCAGGCGCGCCGTCGCGACGTTCCCTTGTTCATTTCGATCGGCTACTCCACCTGCCACTGGTGCCATGTAATGGCGCGCGAGAGCTTCAGCGATCCGGAGCTCGCGGATGAGTTGAACGCGCGGTTCGTGGCCGTCAAGGTCGACAGGGAGGAGCATCCGGATGTCGATGCCGGCTATCTCGCCGCCGCAAGCGCGTTCTCGCAGAATCTCGGCTGGCCGCTGTCGATCTTCGCGACGCCCGAAGGCCACGTGTTCTTCGCGGGCACCTACTTTCCGCCCCAGCCCCGGCGTGGGCAGTCGTCGTTCCGGCAAGTGCTTGACGCGGTGTCCGACGCGTGGACGAACCGCCGCGACGAGGTCCTGCAGACTGCAACCCTGGTGACGGATGCGCTCGCCTCAGCCACGCCGACCGTCGCAACGGAACTCCCCGATGCGCAGGCGTTGGATGCGGCCGCAGCAACGTTGGCGGAGCACGAAGATCAGCTCTACGGCGGGTTTGGCGCGGCACCGAAGTTTCCGATCGCGCCGGCACTCGGCTTCCTGCTGCGACAGCCGGCCGGAGCGCCAAGCGCCATGCGTGCGCTGGCGAAGATGGCCGCTTCACCGTTGCGCGACCCGATCGAGGGCGGATTCTTCCGCTACGCGACGCAGCGCGATTGGAGCGTTCCGCATTACGAACGGATGCTCTACGACAACGCGCAACTGCTGCGACTCTATGCGGATACCGCTGCAGCGGGCACCGCAGGCGCGGCGGATTCGGACGCGGATGCGGATACCCAAGATTCTGCAGTCATCGCCGACGGCATCGCTCGTTTCCTGCTCGAGGTGATGCGGCTGCCGACCGGCGGTTTCGCATCGGCTCAGGACTCGGAGAGCACGGTCGACGGAGAACGCGTCGAAGGTGAGTACTACCTGCTTGATGCGACCGCACGGGCCCAGCAGAGCCCGCCGGCGCTGGATAAGAAGGTGCTCACCGGTTGGAACGGGCTCGCGATCGGAGCACTGGCACACGCCGGCGCGCTTCTGGATCAGCCGAATTGGGTCCGCGCAGCACGAGAGACCGCGGACACCCTGCTTGCCCGCCATCGCGGACCGGAAGGCGCACTGCTCCGGGCCTCGCTCGGTGAACGCGTGTCGGAGGCATCCGCCACGCTCGAGGACTACGGCATGCTCGCCGGCGGGCTCATCGACCTCGCGCTCGCGACCGGTGAAAGCCGCTACGCCACGGCCGCGCGCGACATCGTGGAGTCGACAATCGCTGCCGCGGCCGCCATCGGCGCGATTGCGCAATTCACCGATGCGAGCGCCCCGTTCGCCGCGCCCGGCGGCGCAGACCCCGTGCTCGTTGCCCGCGGGCTCGCTATCGCTGTGGATCCCTCAGAGGGCGCCTACCCGTCCGGGCTGTCCGCCACCGCATCAGCTGCGCATCAACTTTTCTTGCTTACCGGGCAGCGACACTACGAGGATGCTGCCGCCTCCGCCATGCGCATCGTCGCCGGCTCTGCGCTCGCGTCGCCCTTGTCCTTCGGCGCCACGCTCGACCTCATGCGTGGCCTCGCGCATGATCCGATTCAGCTCGTCGTCGTGACGTCGGACGGCAACGAAACGGCCGATCCCAGGCAGCGAGATCCGGGACAGCGAGATCCGGGACAGCGAGATCCGGAACAACGAGATCAGGAACAACGCGCGGGGCAGCGGCGCGCGGACGCGGCGTCTGAGGAGCTGGCAGACCTCGCCAGGCGCACCACGACTGCCGACGTGACGGCCGTCGTGACGCAGCAGCAGGCATCCGCCTTCGCACGCGCGGGGTTCGAGCTGTTCGAGGCACGCACCGCCGTGGACGGGCGCGCGACCGGATACTATTGTCGCGACTTCGTCTGCCGACTGCCGACCACCGATGCCGGCGAACTCGCCACCCTGCTTGCCGGCTGACCGCTGCCCGGTTCAGGTGGCCCGGATCAGGCTGCCCAGTTCAGGCTGCCCGGTTCACGCAGCCCGGTTCAGGCTGCCCGGTTCAGGCCGCGCGGTTCAGCTTGCCGAGCATGCCCCAGATTGTGGGCGTCAAGGCCGGGTGGTCCAGTGCGATGCGCCGCAGAAGCTGATACTCGAACTCTGACGCCCCGCGGCCGCCGGCCGCAGGGTGGTAAGCGCGGGCACGCTGCTCGCCGAGTTCGTGCCACTGAATCGTTTCCGCACGCAAGGCCAGAACGACCTGCTCGTCGACGGTCGGGAACTCGGGCAGAAAGTCCCACGGGTCTTCGCCGCCTCGGGCTCGATGCTCGACGGCGGCCTCGAGTTCATCGCGCGCTTCTTCGCGCAACAACTCAACGCTGACGGGAAATCGTGACCTCACCTCGGCCCCCTCACCGGGCACCAACTCTGGTGCTCGAGATTCAGAGTACGTGGATTGTGCAGTCATCGCGAGTTGAGGCATTGTCGGTTGACGCGCGGCGAAATCATCAGGTCGAAGTCCGTAGAATGGGGTGCGCCTTCGTGTTCCACCGCTCGCCTCGCGACCGGGTCTGGAGAGCCCCGGATGCACGAAGCAGGGCGGGACGATTCGACAAGGGGCGACATGGTGGGTGATGATCTGATGCCGGATGGTGCCGCGCAAACCGAGCCGGTGCTCGTGACATCGGGGTATCGTCCTGCTCGATTTCTGCGCGATGACATCGTTGTGCGTAACGGTGAGCACACGCTGCTGAACGGTCATCTGACTCCATGCCAGTCAATGATCGAAGATCTCTTGGCGGTGCGCAAGGCGTTGGATGCCGCCGGCATCGAATTCCTGCTCGTTCGGGGTGATCACGATCGCCCCGTCATCGCTGTCGAACGCCGCCGGCGCAAAGAGTTGGCCGCAGCGTTCGCCGCCGCATTCCATGATGAGCCGTTCTACTCGGCCACGCAGGGCACCGCAGCGCATGATCGCGTCGCTGGCGACCCGGTGTTGCTCGCGGATGGTTCCTTGTCACCCAAGCGCAAGGCATCCGTTTTCAGGCTGTACCGGCCGCGGATCGAACCGATCGGCCGCCTGCGCTACGGCCCGGAGACGGCAGTCCAACTCGAATTGTGGCGCTTCGGCGAAGACGAGATTGTCGCACCGCGGCCCAATGCGTTGATGCGCACGCGGCTTCCGCGGTCCGAAGCGGTTGAGGACACCGTGACGCTGTTCGGGCGCAGTTGGCCGACACTGCGCAGCATGTTCGCGCCGCTCGCCGGTGACGTGAACTTCGACATCGACCTGGTCTTCTCCTGGGTCGACGGGTCGTCGCTCGAGTTTCAGCGTGAGCGCGCCGCTCGCATGCAGAGCTATGTGGTCGGAGACGGCGACGATTCGGATGCCCGCTTCCGGCAAATCGACGAGCTGAAATATGCGCTTCGCAGCATATACATGTTCGCACCGTGGGTGCGGCGCATTTTCATCGCGACGGATTCTCCGCGACCGGAGTGGCTGGCGGAGCATCCGCGGGTCACGATTGTGCGCAGCGAGGAGTTTTTCGCGGACCCGAGCGTGCTGCCGACACACAACTCGCACGCTGTGGAGAGCCAGTTGCACCATATCGCGGGGCTGGCCGAGCACTTCTTGTATTCGAACGACGATATGTTCTTCGGGCGACCGGTCGGGCCGGAATTGTTTTTCTCGCCGGGCGGCATCACGAAATTCGTGGAGGGGCCGACCCGCATCGGCCTTGGTGAGAGTGACCCGAGCCGCAGCGGTTTCGAGAACGCCGCACGGGTGAACCGGCGCCTCTTGCGAGAACGCTTCGGCCGAGTCACGACGCGGCATTTGGAACATTGCGCGGTGCCGTTGCGACGCAGCGTCATGGCCGAACTCGAAGCCGAGTTCGCGGACGAGTTCGCCCACACCGCCGGCAATGCGTTCCGTTCGGCGACCGACATCTCTGTGACGAATTCGTTCTATCACTACTACGCTCTGATGACCGGGCGCGCGGTCGTGCAGACTCAGGCCCGGGTCGGCTACATCGAAACGACACTGCGGATGGCGCTGCGCCAGATGGACAAGCTGCTGCGGCGCCGCGATCACGACATGTTCTGCCTGAACGACGGCAGCAAACCGGAGTTGACGGTTGAGGAGCGCACGCGCGCCGTCACCGACTTTCTGGAGCACTACTTTCCGATCCCAGCACCGTGGGAGCGCGCGGTGACCACCACCCCTGCCGCCGAGGGCGTCAGTTTCGGGCGAGAAGATCACGCGCCCAGGGCGCGCTCGTGGGAAAGGGACGCTCTCGCGAGCGCCGGGCTGGCGTCCTCACCAGAGCCCGAGTAAGTTGGCGCTTGAGTCGGTGAACACGGGGGTAGCAAATGCTCGAGCTTTCCGAAGACCGACAGGCGATCGTGCAAGTAGTGCGAGAGTTCGCGGCCGATGTGCTCGCCCCGAAAGCCGCCGAGTGGGACGAGACTCACTATTTTCCCATCGAGGTGCTCCGACAAGCCGGGGAACTGGGCATGGGTGCGATCTACTCGCGCGAAGAATTCGGTGGGGCCGGCCTCGGCAAGGCCGACGGCGTGCTGATCTTCGAGGAGCTGGCCAAGGGCGACCCGACGATCGCCGCCTACATTTCAATCCACAACATGGCGACGTGGATGATCGACACTTTCGGCACCGACGAACTGCGAGCAGAATGGCTTCCCACTCTGTCGACGATGGAGTCGCTCGGCAGTTACTGCCTAACGGAGCCCGGTGCGGGGTCCGATGCGGCGGCCCTGCGCACGAAGGCCGAACGCCGAGGCGACGACTACATCGTGAACGGGGTCAAGCAGTTCATCTCAGGAGCCGGTTCGTCGGCCGTCTACGTTGTGATGGCACGCACCGCCGAGCTTGGCAGTCGCGGAATCACGGCTTTCGCGGTGCCGGCCGACGCGCCCGGGCTGTCGTTCGGCGCGCTGGAGAAGAAGATGGGTTGGCACGCCCAGCCGACCCGCCAGGTCTTCTTCGAGGATGTGCGTGTTCCGGTCGGGTCGCGGCTTTCTGAGGAAGGCACCGGTTTTGAGATCGCGATGCGGGGCCTGGACGGCGGGCGCATCAGCATTGGAGCGTGCTCGCTCGGCGGCGGCCAGGCCGCGCTCGACAAGGCGGTGGCCTATCTCACCGACCGCGAGGCATTCGGCCGGCCGCTCATTCAGAACGAAGCCTTGCTCTTCCGGCTTGCAGACATGGACACCGAACTCGAGACTGCGCGCACGCTGGTCTGGCGGGCGGCCGAAGCGCTCGATGCCGATGACGATGACGCGGTGCGGCTGTGCGCCATGGCCAAGCGGGTGGCGACGGATGCCGGTTTCAATGTCGCGAATATGGCACTTCAGTTGCATGGTGGTTACGGCTACCTCACCGAGTACGGCATCGAGCGCATCGTGCGGGACCTGCGGGTGCATCAGATTCTCGAAGGCACCAACGAGATCATGCGACTGATCATCGGGCGTGCTCTCGTGCGCGCACGGCGGTAGCGTGGCAAGCAGAGCGTGGCAAGCAGACGGCAAAGGAGCTGATCGACGTGGCGATCACCGAGAACACAGAACGCCTGCGGGCTGCTCGCGATCGGCTTGTGGAATTGCGGGAGGACTACGCCGCCGCGATCGCCGAGTTCGACTGGCCGGCGATCGGCCCGACGTTCAACTGGGCGACCGAGTGGTTTGACGCCATTGCAGATGGCAACGACCGGCCGGCACTGTGGATCGTTGAAGACGACGGCAGCGAGCAGATCATGAGTTTCGCCGAGCTGTCGCGCCGGTCTGACCAACTTGCCTGCTGGTTGGCCGGCCGCGGCGTCGCATCCGGTGACCGTGTCATGGTGATGCTGGGCAATCAGGTCGAGCTGTGGGAGAGCGCTCTGGCGATCGCCAAGCTCGGCGCTGTCATCGTTCCGACCGCCACCGTGCTCGGCCCCGTCGACCTCACTGATCGAATCGTGCGTGGGCGCATCCGTCACGTGATCGTCAACCATGCGGATGCCGCAAAATTCGACACCGTGCCCGGCAACTACACGCGGATCAGCATCGGCGGTGCCGCGCAGGGCTGGAACGACTACGCCGAATCCTACAGCGCCTCCCCAGCCGGTTCCGGTGCTGGTCAACAGGCCTTCACACCCGCGTCACCTGCGGTCGATGATCCACTGCTCGTGTATTTCACGTCGGGCACCACGAACAAGCCGAAGATGGTCGAGCATTCGCAGCTGTCGTATCCGGTCGGCCACCTCGCGACGGTGTACTGGCTCGGCCTGCAACCCGGCGACGTGCACCTGGCCATCAGCTCGCCGGGCTGGGCGAAGCACGCGTGGAGTCTGTACTTCGCTCCGTGGCTCGCAGAGGCGACCGTGTTCGTCTTCAACTCAGCACGCTTCGACCCTGCTCGACTGCTCGCACAGATGGATCGCGTCGGCGTCACCACGTTCTGCGCCCCGCCGACCGTCTGGCGGATGCTGATCCAAGCGGATGCCGCAACCAAACCCCACGCTCTACGCGAGGTGTTGTCGGCGGGAGAGCCACTCAATCCTGAGGTCATCGCCCAGATTCGCCGCTGGTGGGGGCTCACAATTCGTGACGGTTTCGGGCAAACCGAGACAACGGCATCCATCGCAAACACTCCGGGGGCAGCGCTCAAGCCGGGGGCGATGGGCCGACCGCTGCCCGGCGTTCCGGTCGCGCTCGTGGATCCGATCACGGGCGACGTCGGTGACGAAGGCGAGATCTGTCTCGACCTGTCCAAGCGGCCGCTGAGTCTGATGACCGGCTACGTAGATGACTCTGAGCGCAACGCCGAGGTGATGCGCGGCGGTTTCTATCACACCGGCGACGTCGCCTCACGGGATCAAGATGGCCAGATCACCTACATCGGCCGCACCGACGACGTGTTCAAATCCTCCGACTTCAAGGTCTCGCCGTTCGAAGTGGAAAGCATCCTGCTCGAGCATCCTGCCGTCGCGGAGGCAGCGGTCGTTCCGGCACCCCACGAAACGCGGCAGACGGTTCCGAAAGCCTACGTGGTATTAGCCGCGGGCTGGGCTCCCGACGCCGAAACGGCACGCGTGCTGTTCGAGCATGCTCGAGCGACGATGGCCCCGTACATGCGGGTGCGCCGACTTGAGTTCGCCGAACTGCCCAAGACGATCTCCGGCAAGATCCGCCGGGTGGAACTGCGCACGCAAGAGGAGGAGCGCTACGCCGCGCGCGGGGCGTCAGAGGCCGAAGTGGTCGTGGAGTGGCGGGAGGAACAGTTCCCCGGCCCGGCACGACCGGAATGAAGTTCGTGCATCCATGACGCCGCACAAGAATGCAGCTGCGGAAGTTCTCTTCACGCGCAGTGGTCGCCTCGGGCACATCACACTCAATCGTCCGCAGGCGATCAATGCGCTGACCCACGGGATGGTTGTCGAGATCCAGCGCGTGCTCGATGAGTGGCGCGACGACGCTGGCGTGCAGACCGTGCTGCTCACCGGAGCGGGTGAGCGCGGGTTGTGCGCCGGCGGCGATATCGTGTCGCTGTATCGCGACGCGGTGCGGGGGGATGATCGAGCAGCCGCGCAGTTCTGGGCGGATGAGTATCGTCTCAACGCGAGCATCGCCCGGTATCCCAAACCGTACGTCGCGATCATGGACGGACTCGTTCTCGGCGGCGGCATCGGCCTGTCGGCGCACGGGTCGCACCGCGTTGTCACAGAGCGATCCACGCTCGGCATGCCTGAGACCGGCATCGGCTTCGTCCCCGATGTTGGTGGCACCTGGCTGCTGTCGCACGCTCCCGGTGAGTTGGGAACGTTCCTCGCGCTCACCGCCGGCACGGTGCATGCTGAGGACGCGATCGCCATCGGCCTGGCCGACCATCTGGTACCGCGCGAACGCCTTGTCGAATTGGTGGCGAGCTTGGAATCGGCCGATGCGACCGCGGCGATCGCCGCCGTGGCCTCGACGCCGGGGCCCGGAACGCTGGCCGGGCAACGCGGTTGGATCGATGTCGCGTTCGCGGGCAACGAGGCCGGTGAGATTCTCCATCGATTGGGCAAGCAGCCCGCCGCAGTGACGGGGAATGCCGCGAGCGGTGCGGCAGCGGGTGCGGCGGCATCCGCTGCGGAGCGCATCGCATCGAAGTCGCCGACCGCGCTCGCTGTCACCCTCGAGTCGCTTCGGCGCGCCCGGCAGTTGGACAGTCTCGAAGCGGCGCTTGATCAGGAAAACCGAGTGTCACTGCGGGCGTTTGCCGCGCACGACTTCGCGGAAGGCGTGCGGGCACAGGTCATCGACAAGGATCGTGCCCCACACTGGGATCCAATCGACATCCCGGCCAGAACGGATGCCGCCGTCACCGCCTTCTTCGAGCCGCTCGGAGAGCGCGAACTCGGCCTTGCAGACGCACGAAGGGCCCGTCGGGCACACGGAGAGGAATGAGCTGAGCATGAACGCGACCAACCCGGATTCGACGGGTACAGATTCGAGTGCACCAGGCGCGAAGGCGACAATCGCCTTTCTGGGGCTCGGTCACATGGGCGAGCCGATGGCCGTCAATCTGGCGCAGGCGGGCTACCGAGTCATCGGTTTCGACGTGTCGCCGGCGGCGATGGAATCCGCGCAGCAGGGCGGATTCCCACTGGCATCGACGGCGGCTGAGGCGGTGCGCGGGGCCGACGTCGTCATCACGATGTTCCCGGCGGGTCGGCATGTGCTCGAGGCGTACCAGGGTGAGGCGGGCGAGGCCGGCCTGCTCGAATCGGCCGTGCCGGGCACACTGTTCATCGAATCCTCGACCATTGCGGTGGACGACGCGACACGTGCCCACGAACTCGCTGTGGCTGCCGGCCATCGCAACATCGATGCACCCGTCTCTGGCGGCGTCGTCGGCGCGACCGCGGCAACGTTGGCATTCATGGTGGGTGCAAGCGATGACGACTTCGCAGTCGCACAACCGATTCTTGCGGCCATGGGAAAACGCATCGTGCACTGTGGTGGCCCGGGGCTCGGCCAGGCCGCGAAGATCTGCAACAACCTCATTCTCGGCATCTCGATGATCGCGGTGAGCGAGGCCTTCGTGCTGGGTGAGCGGCTGGGCCTGACCCATGACGCGCTTTTCGATGTCGCTTCGAACGCGTCCGGGCAGTGCTGGGCACTGACGACGAACTGCCCGGTGCCCGGGCCGGTGCCGACGAGCCCGGCCAATCATGACTATCAGCCAGGATTCGCGGGTGCACTCATGGCCAAGGACTTAGGTCTCGCCTCACGGGCGATCGAGGCGACGGGCGTGGACGCACAACTCGGCACGGTGGCAAGCGCAATGTACGAGCGCTTTGCCGCGGGAGAAGGGGCCGCGCTCGATTTCTCGGGAATCATCAACGACATCCGCGTCAGCAGCGGGGAGAGTGGGGAACAGTGAGCGACGACCAAGGCGCCACGGCTGGGACCGCCGCGGCTCAGAACGCTGCCTATCAAAACGCTGCCTATGAGAACGCTGCCTACGAGGGCATCCTGGTCGCGCGCCATGGACGAGTCGGCGTGATCACGCTCAATCGCCCCGAAGCGTTGAACGCGCTGAACGAGGTGCTCCGGCGCGAGATCATCGGGGTGGCACTCGCCATGGACGCAGACGAGGAGATCGGCGCGATCGTGATCACGGGCTCAGAGCGCGCCTTCGCCGCCGGTGCGGACATCGCCGAGCTCGCCGCCAAGACTCACCGAGAGCTCACGATGGGCGGGATCTTCGAGGTGTGGAAGGCGTTCTCGGGGATTCGCACTCCGACGGTCGCGGCCGTTGCGGGCTATGCGCTCGGCGGCGGCTGCGAGGTTGCGATGATGTGCGACATCATCATCGCCGCCGACACCGCGCGTTTTGGCCAACCCGAGGTGAAGATCGGTGCGATCCCCGGGATGGGCGGAACGCAGCGCCTCACGCGCGCTGTCGGCAAGGCGAAGGCGATGGATCTGATCCTTACCGGTCGCACGATGAATGCCGACGAGGCAGAGCGCTGCGGGTTGGTTTCGCGCGTGGTGCCCGCCGACAGGTTGCTCGACGAGGCGCTCGAGGTTGCGGCCAGCATCGCCGCGCTCTCTTTGCCAGTCGTCTATGCGGCCAAAGAGGCGGTATCGGTCGCGTTCGAATCCACACTCGCCGAGGGCGTGCGCTTCGAACGGCAAGCCTTCAACGGCTTGTTCGACCTCGACGATCGCCGCGAGGGCATGCAAGCGTTCATCGAGAAGCGGCCGCCGCACTTCACCAACAGCTGAGCGTCGGCGAACGGAGTCAGGTCAGCACCGGCACCGGCATCGTGTAGGGCGGCTCCGGATGCACCGGCGCGTTGATCCGATCCACGATGCGGATGCCGGACTCCCGCAGCCTGCGCTCAGTCTCGGCGGCATCGATGTATTCGAGCGCTTGGTACGCGCCAAGCGGCACCACTGAGTGCAACACGGTGCCGGGGTACACGTGTACCAGGTTGAACGCACACGCGCCGTCGCGGCCGCGCGTGCCGCCGACCGGCACGTTCAGATCTTGCGTGTAACAGGTGGCCGATGCGACAGACACCGGGATGCCCGCGAAAGTCGCACTCGACGAATAGTGCAGGTGTCCGGCCAGGATGCTGCGGACATCCGTTCCTTCGAGCACCTCGGCGAGGCCCGCCTGGTCGCGCAACTCGACGCTGACCGACAGGTCGAGCACGCACGGCACCGGCGGATGATGCATGGCCAGTATGGTGCCGTGAGGTGCCGGCGACGCGAGTTCTTCGGCCAGCCAGTCGAGCTGGTCGCCGGTGATTTCGCCGTGGTGCTCGCCGGGCACTGTCGTGTCGAGGGTGATCACACGAAGCCCGTTGACGTCGTATACACGGTCGACCGGGCGCATGGTCGGCACCTCGTCGAACAATCCGGCTCGGAATGCGGCCCGGTCGTCGTGGTTACCCATCACCCAGATCAGTTCGCCGCCGAGCCGCGCGGCGGCCGGCTCGACGATGTCGCGGAGGCGACGATAGGCATCCGGTTCGCCTTTGTCTGCGAGGTCGCCGGTGAAGATGATGGCCTCCGGGTGACCACGCGACGCTTCGAGCTCGTCGAACACCGCTTGCAGATGCTGCGTGCTGTCGACGGTGTCGTAGAGTCGACCGCCGTTCGCAAGGAGGTGCGTGTCGCTGAGGTGCAGAAGAAAGTGATCCGGCCTCGGATACTCGGCCGTGCGGATGGTCACAACGGGTCCATTCGGGTAACGCACGTGCTTGGCGGTGCACGCACTCGCAAGACTCATTCGATCAGACGAACCCGAACGGGAGGTGAACGCCACGCGGCGGGCACGGTTTCACTAGCCAAGCGGGCTTGACGCTGGCCCAGACTTTTGGCGCCTACCCGGGCTGGCAACCGGTTGCAGCTCCGGGCCACCGTTGAATGTCCGGCCAGCGTGAACCCACCCGTTGCGGCAGGACTTTGCCTTGCTACGCGCCGTTGGCGGCAGGTACTCGCTCGCCCGGGATGGGCGGCCCTGGCGGGGTGCCGTCGCCGAACGGACGCCCGCCGAGCGCAGCGCGACCGTGCGGGGTGAGCCAGCCGGCGACATCCGGACCGAGGGGCACGATCCGCGTCGGATTGATGTCCGTGTGCACCATGTAGTAATGCTGTTTGATCTGCACGAAGTCGATCGTGTCGCCGAAGCCGGGCGTCTGGAACAGGTCGCGTGCATACGCCCACAGCACAGGCATTTCGGTCAGCTTGTTGCGGTTGCACTTGAAATGCCCGTGATAGACGGCGTCGAAGCGCGCAAGCGTGGTGAACAAACGGATGTCCGCTTCGGTGATCGTGTCGCCGACGAGATAGCGCTGGTTCGTCAGCCGCTCCTCAAGCCAGTCGAGCCGGTCGAACAGCCGTATATACGCGCGCTCGTATGCTTCTTGGGAACCCGCGAACCCGGCCCGATACACCCCGTTGTTCACGTCGCGGAAGACCACGTCGTTGACCGCGTCGATCTCGCCGCGCAGCGCATCCGGGTACAGGTCGGGGGCTCCGGGCCGGTGGAAGGCGGTCCATTCGGTTTCGAAGTCGATCGTGATCTGCGGAAAGTTGTTGGTCACGACCTTGCCGCTCGGAACATCCACGATCGCCGGCACCGTGATACCGCGTGGGTAGTCGGGAAAGCGCGCGAAGAAGGCCTGCTGCAGGCGTTCGATGCCGAGCACAGGGTCGAGCCCGCCCGGGTCGAGGTCGAAGGTCCAGCTGCGCTGATCGTGGGTGGGGCCCGGCATCCCGAGTGAAATCGCGCCTTCGAGGCCGAGCAGCCGGCGCGCGATCACCGTGCGATTGGCCCACGGGCACGCGCGTGCGGCGACAAGGCGATAGCGCCCTGCCTCGACCGGCCAGCCGTCCCGGCCATCACGCGTGATGCGGTCTTCGATGTAGTTGGTGTCGCGCGTGTATTCGTGACCAGGCTCGACGTAGGCGGCGGTGCTGTCGTTTGCGCTCATGACTCCAGCGTAAGTCTCCAGGCGAGCGGATGCGTCGGTGCCGGTTATCCACAGGTGCAGCACTCGCGACTTCTGCACAGATTTGGATGCTGCTCGCCCGCGCTTGTGGCTGACGCGGCAGCATCGAGGTTATGACGATGATTTCGGCCGCAGAGGCGGCACAAAAACCGATCGTGACCGGTGCGGAGATCGAGGAGCGCGTGGCGGCGCTCATCGGCCACGCCTGTCGACGATCGCTGTGGTTGATGTTCACGGACAGCGACGACATTCAGCTGAAGGTGTTGGTGCCGATAGAGGACTATCCGACCAGCCCGGGCATTGGGGAGGCCGAGGCGCTGACGTCGATGATCAACCAGTTGATGGACGACCTGGATGCCGCGCACGTGATCCTGATCTGGGAGCGGCGCGGCAGCGAGCGCTTCACGCCGGCAGATCACGCCTGGGCTCGTGCGATGTCTGATGCCTGCGAAGATCGGAGGATCGCGTTGCGGGCACAGTTGATCAGCCATCGAAGCGGTGTGCGCTGGTTCGCGCCCGATGACTACGCGTAGGCGCTCCCGCAGATGCCGCCACCCGACGGGCGGGCCGTAGAATCAACGGCTACAGTGTGCTACAAGTGCGCTACAATTGAAGCATGGTCAACGTGTCGGCACGCGAATTGCGCAACCGCACGGCCGATGTGCTGCGCACCGTTGAGTCGGGCGAGCGGGTCATCATCACGTCCTACGGGGTTCCCGCCGCCGAGGTCGTGCCGGTGAGTGCTGCCAAGCGCGCCAGCATCCGTCGTGCGGATTTGCTGCGGATTCTTTCGGCTCCAGCGGATGCAGCACTCCGCGACGATCTTGCGATGCTCGCCGGAGATACGACCGACGATCTCGGACCGCTCCGATGAAAGCGGGTTCGGCGGCAAGCCAGGCACTCCTCGACACCAGCGTGTTCATCGCGTCGGAAAGCGGTCGACCGTTGGATACGGCCGCATTGCCCGACGAGTCGTTCATTTCCGTGATCACGCTGGCCGAGTTGCGCGTCGGCGTGCACGCAGCGCCGGACACCGCGACGCGCGCTGTGCGATTGAAAACGCTCGAAGCGATCGCGGACATCGACGCGTTTCCGGTGGATGCGGACGCGGCCGGGCACTGGGCGATGCTGCGGTTTCGGCTTCGTGAAGCGGGACTGCGGGTCAACGTCAACCACCTGTGGATCGCATCCATCGCATTGGCGCACGGCCTTGCGGTCGTGACTCAGGATCGCGACTTCGAGGTGTTGACCGAACTGGGCGGGCCTGAGATTATTCAGGTCTGACCCGCCGCCGCCGCCGTCGCAATGCCGTCCTCGTGCCGCCACCGTGCCATCGCCGTGCCATCGCCGTGCCGCCCTGACGGCATCGGTGACCGCAGGTCGCCATGTCGGCGGCTCCGGTTACGCTCGACACAACATGCAAGGAAAGGGCGCCGATGTTTCTGCTCGACGACACAGTGGTCACGAGCGCGAGCGATCTGACCGCCGCCTCCAACTGCGAGTTCGCCTTCTTGCGCACCCTCGACGCAAAACTTGGACGCATCGACCGCGTCGCGACCGTTCCAGATGCGATGTACGAGCGAACCTCTCGACTCGGCGACGAGCACGAACACCGGGTTCTCGAACGCTACCGCGAGCAATTCGGTGAGGGCACCGTGGAGATTCCTCGACCCGAACGGATGTCCCGCGCGGCACTGGATGCGGTCGCCAGTGACACTGATCGCGCGTTCGCGGCCGGGGCGAACGTCGTCTTCCAGGCCACGTTCTTCGACGACGGTGGTACAAACGTCTGCGCGTCGAACGACGCGATCGCTTTCATCGGTTTCGCGGACTTCATCGTGCGACAGCCTGACGGCAGCTACCTGGTGCAAGACACGAAGCTGGCGCGTCATGCGCGGGTGACGGCGCTGCTGCAACTTGCCGCCTACGCCGAACAGCTTGAGCGTATCGGCGTGCAAGCGGCACCGACCGTGCAACTGTTGCTCGGCGACGGCTCGGTCAGCGAGCATCGACTCAGTGACATCACGCCCGTGTTCCACAAGCGCCGCACGAGACTGCACCGCATCATCGCCGAGCGACTGGCCGACCCGAACAATGCCGCGGTCGCCTGGGGCGACTCGCGCTACGCCGTCTGCGGGCAGTGCGACGCCTGCGAGGCCGAGATCCAACGCACCCGCGACGTGCTGCTCGTAGCAGGGATGCGCGTGACGCAGCGTGCGCTGCTGGCGACCGCAGGCATCCGCACGATCGATGAACTTGCAGCATCCGCGGGGTCGATTGACGGCATTGCAGACAAGACCCTCGCCGGCCTGCGCGCGCAGGCGGCATTGCAAACCCAAGCACAACCGGATGCCCCGCCGCCGCTCGATATCTACAATCCCGCGGCGCTTGCCGCGCTCCCACACCCTGACGCGGGTGATATCTTCTTCGACTTCGAGGGCGACCCGTTGTACACCGAGGGTGAGATCAGTGCGAGCGCCGTCGGTGCTGCGGCCGGCGGTAGCACCGCGGGTGCGCCGACGCGCTGGGGGCTCGACTATCTTTTCGGGCTCGTCGAGACGGATGAACGTTTCCGAGCGTTCTGGGCGCACGACTTCGAGCAGGAGAAGACCGCTCTGCGCGGGTTCCTCGATTTCTTGGGGGAGCGGCGTCGACAGCATCCGGGAATGCACGTGTACCACTACGCCGCCTACGAACGCACGCACTTGCTCAGCCTGGCGGCCCGGCACGGAATCGGCGAGGACGAAGTCGATGGCCTGCTGCGGGACAACGTGCTCGTCGACTTGTACCCGCTCGTGCGCAATTCGTTCCGGGTCGGTTCGCGGTCCTACTCGATCAAGAAGCTCGAACCGCTCTACATGGGCGCCGAACTGCGCGAAGGTGACGTGACCAACGCCGCAGACTCCATCACGGAATACGCGCAGGCGCGCGAACTTGACGCGGTCGGCGACACCGAAGCAGGGCAGCGGATGCTCGACTCCATCGCCGATTACAACCGTTACGACTGCGTCTCCACGCTGCGCCTACGCGACTGGATGCTGCGCCACGCGGCCGAGCGCGGCATCCGCATCGGAGACGGCCGCAGCATCGAGCCGCCGGACGACCTCGAGCCGTCACCATTGCGTGACGGACTGCTCGCACTGGCTGCGCGCGGTGAGATAACCGGCGGCGCAGTGGGCGGCCACACTGCAGCGAGTGGCAGGCGCACAGCTGACCAGACCGCAGCGGCGTTTGCCGCCGCGGCGATCGATTATCACCGGAGGGAGCAGAAGAGTTTCTGGTGGGCGCACTACGCGCGGCTGATCGACCCGATCGAGGAGTGGGAAGACACCCGCGATGTGTTCGTCGTCGAACAGGCGACCCTCGAGCGCGATTGGTTTCGCGAGGGCAGGCAGCGGCGCAATCGCCGCCACCTGCGCCTGCGCGGCCGGTTGGCGCCAGGAAGCAGCATCCAGCCGGGCGACCAAGCCGGGCCATTCCTGTTGTATGAGTATCCGGGGCCGTTCGCAGTGCCCGGTGCCGAGCCCGGCGCCCGCACCGCGCGCGAGGTGACCGTGCTCGAGATGGGTGACGACGGCAGCTTCCTCATCGAAGAATTGCAACCGCAAGACGTCGAACCGTATGACGCGCTGCCCAGCGCCCTCACACCGGCGAAGCCGCCGCCCGCCGGAGCACAGAAGCCGGCGATCGACGAGTGGGCACAGACGATTCTGGACGCGCAGCCCGGCTGGCCCGCCGACCCGATGACGGACATTCTGCGACGCGTTCCACCCCGCACCCAATCCGGCACGCTGGCGGAGGCGGCATCACTTGAGGATCGAATCGCCGCGGTGACTGCGTCCGCACTCGAGCTGGATCAGTCATACCTGGCCGTGCAAGGTCCGCCCGGCACAGGCAAGACTTACCTTGGGGCGCACGCGATCGCCGCGCTCGTGCGCGACCATCGCTGGAAGATCGGTGTCGTCGCCCAGTCCCATCGCGTCGTCGAGACGCTGCTGACCGCGGTCGTGGCAGCCGGACTCCCTGCGGAACTGGTCGGCAAGGTGCCGCAGCGCGGCTCGGGCACGTCTTCCCACACGTTCACAACGCTTCCGCAGAACGGTCAGCTGCTCTTTGCCGTCGACAATGCCACCACGGGGTTCGTCGTGGGCGGCACAGCGTGGGACTTCAGCAATCCTGCCCGAGTCGAGCGGCACAGCCTCGACCTGTTGGTCATCGACGAAGCCGGCCAGTTCTCACTGGCCTCGACGATCGCCGCGAGCGCCAGCGCGAACAACCTGCTACTGCTCGGGGATCCGCAACAGTTGCCGCAGGTCAGCCAGGGCACCCATCCGGAACCAGTCGACCAGTCGGCGCTCGGCTGGGTCAGCGCCGGCCACGACGTGCTGCCACCGAACCTCGGCTACTTTCTGGCCGAGACTCGGCGGATGCATCCTGCGCTGACCGCCCCTGTATCGCGGCTGTCGTATGAGGGCCGGTTGAGGGCGCATCCGGTCGCATCAACGCGTGAGCTGGCCGGTGTCGCGCCCGGCTTGCACGTGGTGCCGGTCGAGCACGAAGGCAACGCGACCTCGTCACCGGAGGAGGCTCAGGTCGTCGTCGAAACCGTGCGCTCGGTGCTCGGCTCGGGCTGGAGTGACCCGACCGAGGGCCGATCGGGTGAGCCTCTCACAGAGGCCGACCTGATTGTGGTGACCCCGTACAACGCGCAACTGTGGTGTGTACGAGACGCACTCGCGGCAGCCGGTTTCCACGACATCCGCGTCGGCACAGTCGACAAGTTCCAGGGCCAGGAGGCTGTCGTCGCCATCGTGACGCTGGCTGCATCCGCGGCAGTTGATGTTCCGCGCGGCCTGGGCTTCCTGATCATGAAGAATCGCCTGAATGTCGCTATCTCACGGGCCCAATGGGCGGCCTACCTGATCTACTCGCCGCACCTGACCGAGGCTCTGCCCGTCACACCGGATGCAGTCGCCGAACTCAGCGCATTCATCACGTTGGTTGAGCAGCCGGAAAGTGTCGCAGTAGCGAGCTGACGCGCGGTCAGCCGTATGATTGCCTGGCTTAACGCCGTGCGCGCTTCGCCGACCGGCGCTTGCCGATGTAGGAACCGATCAACACTGCCCCGATCGCGGCGATCACGAATCCAGTCGGCTGCAGCCAAAGGATCCCAGGTGACGGTAGCCCAGTGCGAATTGCGGTTACGAGCTGAGGTCCGAAGCCAGCTGCCAGACCGAGAACAACCAGAACGATCCCGGTGGACAGCAACGCTTTCATGCCATTCAGCCTAACCGGCGGGGCGGGCAACGTTCTTGGATTCGACCGCCCACCAAGCGTTACGGCAAGGCACGTAAGCTCGAGGCGATGAGACTACTTCTGATCCGCCACGGGCAGACGATCGACAATGTGCGGGGTGCCCTGAGCACGGTCGTTCCGGGGCCGCCACTGACGGAACTCGGCTTCGCCCAGGCGGCTGAGCTCCCGGGCGCGCTTGCCGGCCAGCCGATCGAAGCGATTTACGCGTCGACGGCCCTGCGCGCTCAACTGACAGCCCAGCCGCTTGCTCGCGCACGTGGACTGCAGACCCAGGTGCTCGACGGCATCCAGGAGATTGCCGCGGGAGACCTTGAACAGCGCACCGATGACGAAGCCATCCAGGTGTACGTTGGCGCAGTGGTTGCCTGGCGGCAGGATCGAAGCGTGCGCATTCCAGGCGGCGAAGACGGTGCCGAGTTCTTTGAACGTTACAACGCAGCAGTCGAATCGATCGCATCCCGGCACGCGGGTGATGGCACCGCTGCGGTCATCAGCCACGGTGCCGCCATCCGCACCTGGACGTCTTGGGCTGCCGGCAACATCGATGAGGAATTCGTCCGCACGCACGGACTGGATAACACCGCCGTGGTGGTGTTGGAGGGCTCGCCGTCCGCCGGCTGGGTGATCACGAACTGGGCGGGCGAGCCAGTCAGCGGTGCACAACTACAGAACGCGAGCGCTTCGCATCCGAAGATCGACGCTGTGTAGCGGCGCATGCCGGGTGGTCGCAAACCGCCGGGCTCCTCTTAGTGACGGCCGGTTTGGCCCAACGGATGCCCGGCAGCGTATCTTTCCGCCGTTTGCATGAGAATCACGCTCGGGCTCGAGGGCCTGTCGCCGGCCCAAGTGGTCCTCGGCAGGCTCGTCACAGGCTCGGTGACGCTGTTGCTGATCGCGGCGCTTACCCGGCAGGTGTTTCCTCGTGAACTGGCCGTTTGAGTGCACCTGACCGTCGTGGCGATCCTTCTGTGTGTCGTGCCCTTTCTGCTATTCGCGTGGGCCGAACAGTACGTTTCCTCTGGCCTGGCGAGCATCTATAACGCGACAACCCCGTTGATGACCACGCTTGTGGCGGCGGCGGCGTTGCACCAGGAACGGTTCACGCTCCCGCGTGTAGGCGGTCTGATCCTCGGGTTCGTCGGGGTGATGGTAGTGATGGGTCCATGGCGAGGCGTCGCCGGCGGCTCTCTTCTCGGGCAAGGAGCATGCCTGCTGGCCACCGCGTGTTATGGTGCGACCTTCGTCTACCTACGACGATTCGTCTCACCGCGCCGACTGCCCGCTGTGGTCGTGGCTACTGTTCAGGTGAGCATCGGCGCCGTCATCATGCTCCTGCTCACACCGTTCATCGCCGCCCAACCCGTCCGGCTTTCGCTCCGGGTGGTGATCAGCGTGCTCTTGCTCGGCGCCATAGGTACCGGTCTGGCATATGTGTGGAACACCAACGTGGTAGCTGCCTGGGGGCAACCAACGCGTCCACCGTCACTTATCTGACTACGCTGGTCGGCGTCACACTCGGCGCCGCCGTTCTTGCCGAGCCGGTCGACTGGAACGAGCCGGTCGGAGCGCTCATCGTCATTATCGGCATCGCGCTCGGTCAGGACCGCCTCACCTCGTCTCGCTCGACCTGACGGCCGGCGAGGTTTTCGCCGACTTCACGTCAGCCAACCCGACGATCCTGCAGACCGCAGCGGACCTCCGCAGACTCCCGAGCTTCACGCAACTGAACGCCAGCGCACCGGCGTCACGTGGTCTTTGAGACAGCGGCAATCGTTCTGCGGATGTCATCGAGATGGTGCGTCCCCTCGTGCATGACCTGGCGCGCCAGCCACCGCGCGGTACGGGCTTCACCCGGCAGCCGGGTCACGATTCGACCCCATTGAGTGGTACGGACGTGGTTCGCTTCTTCACAGAACCCGGCAGCATTCGCGATCAGCTCGGGCAGGATGGCATACACGTCAAGCTGGTTGTATCTAAACCGCTGCGCGCGCAGGTCATTGAACATCGGCTCCAACACCGGCTCACTCTCGGTGACGGCCCGGTGCAGCCGAATCGTGTAAGTGGCGTACACGTCGCGCAGGTGGCAGACGTACTCCGTAATCGACCAGTACTGTGTGTTCGGGCGCACGCGACGAATTTGGGGCGGTGCAGCCGACACCACGTCCCGCACCTCGCCGGGCACCCGTCCGACCGACTCGAGTGCCTGTTCGACCGGCACCTCAGCAAAAAATACTCCGCAACGTGCACAGACGAAATCCTCGCCTGCCAACGGTGGCAGGGCACCGAGTGGCCCGCCACGACGATCACCCTGGTCGGACACAAAGGCCATTATCCTCGGGCTGAGCGCCCGCCCGCCGAGGGGCTCCTCACCTGCCGACACCGATCATCTCGGGGATCGGTCCGGCTCACTGCACCCCGATCACCCCGGCGGGCGCGCACGGCAAGCCCTGCGCACAGCACAACGGCGATCCCGCCGATGATCGTCGCCCAGCCCAATACCTCGTGAAGCAGGACTGCCGCCCAAATGATGCTGAGCACCGGTTGGATCAGTTGTACCTGGCTGACCTGCGCCATCGGTCCGATTTCGAGCCCGCGATACCAGGCGAAGTAGCCCAGGAACATGCTCACGACCGCCAGGTAGGCGAATGCGGCCCAATCGATCAGTGTTGCCGTCGGCGGCCGTTGCACGAGCGAGGCGATCGTCAGGATGAGCATCAGGGGTGAGGAGAGGACGAGTGCCCAGGACACGGTCTGCCATGCACCGAGCTCGCGGGCGAGCAATCCGCCCTCTGCATATCCGATCGCCGCTGCGATGACGGCGGCAAACAGTAGCAGGTCATTCCAGGTCAGTTGTGCGAAGCTGCCGCCTTGCAAGGCGGCAAAGACGACCGCCACGAGCGCGCCGATCCCGGCCATCAGCCAGAACGACCGCCCGGGGTGTTCCTTCCCTCGAATAACGACCATGACCGCGGTCGCGGCAGGCAGCAACGCGATCACAACGGCACCGTGACTGGCAGGAACCGTCGTCAGCGCGAAGGAGGTCAGCAAAGGAAAACCGATGACGACACCGCCGGCGACCACCGCGAGCCGCACCCACTGAATGCCGCGCGGGAGCAATTGCCGCGTCAAAACGAGAGCGGCGGCCGCGAGCACTGCGGCGACCACCGCCCGCCCAGAACCGATGAACAACGGTGACAACCCGCCGACCGCGACACGCGTGAACGGCACGGTGAATGAGAACGCCGCAACCCCGACGAGGCCCCACCACAGTCCGGCATGCGATGGCGATATCACTTGCTGTAAAATTGGAGTAGCGCTACTATTGTCTGTCATGAACCATGATAGCAGTTCGCGAATCGTGTCGGAGCTGGAGGATTGGATTTCTACTGCGACGGCGGGATCGAAACTTCCCGCGACCCGTGCGCTGGTCTCGCGTTTCGGCGCTAGTCCCGTCACTGTGCAGAAGGCGATGCGCACGCTGAACGCCCGTGGTCTGATCGAGAGCAGACCCGGCGCCGGCAACTTCGTTCGCGCGGTGCGCACGGCACGGCCGCTCGACTACGGATGGCAGACCTCCGCGCTGGGCTCCCCGCTCACCCGCATCCCGTCGGGCTCGGCCACGATGCGCAGTCCCGCGCACGGCGCAATCGCCCTGCATGCCGGATACCCGGATCGTGAGCTCCTTCCCGAGCGTCTCATCCGAGCGGCCCTCACCCGCGCCGCGCGCAGCGACGCTGCCGTCACCCGGTCACCGGGGCCAGGCCTGCCCGAGCTGCAATCCTGGTTCGCGAATGAGCTCGCCGAAGCGACAGCGGTCGGCATTACCCCGCCCACGGCGAGCGACGTCATCGTCCTCCCGGGTAGCCAGAGTGGGCTCAGCTCGATATTCCGTGCGCTCGTCACGACCGGCCAGCCACTCCTGATGGAGTCGCCGACGTATTGGGGTGCGATTCTCGCTGCTGCCCAAGCCGGTGTGCGCGTGATCCCCGTCTCAAGCGGCACTCACGGCCCCGATCCCGACGAGCTCGCGCGTGCGTTCGAGGAAACAGGAGCTCGAGCGTTCTATGCACAGCCGAACTACGCCAATCCCACGGGCGCACAATGGTCGGCAAGCACAGCCGGCCAGATCCTCGATGTCGTCAGCGCGAACGGTGCGTTCCTCATCGAAGACGACTGGGCGCACGACTTCGGAATCACTTCGACTCCGGCGCCAGTGGCCGCCCGCGACGACTCCGGGCATGTCATCTATATTCGCTCTCTGACAAAAAGCGTCTCGCCCGCCATCCGCATCGCGGCGATCGTGGCACGCGGCTCCGCACGCGAGCGCATCCTCGCCGACCGCGGGGCGGCATCCATGTATGTCAGCGGCATCCTTCAAGCCGCCGCACTCGACATCGTGACGCAGCCCGCCTGGCAAACCCACCTGCGAGGTCTACGTCAACAGCTCCGCGCACGCCGTGACCTTCTGATCGACAGCCTCACCGAGCACACACCGCTGGCCCACCTCACGAACATCCCACCAGGCGGACTCAACCTGTGGCTGCGCCTGCCCGACACCACCGACCTGGCGCGCCTCGTTCGAGAATGCGAAGACGACGGCGTGCTCATCGCCCCCGGAACAGAGTGGTTTCCAGCCGAAGCCTCGGGACACTTCATCCGACTCAACTACTCGGGGACCAACCCGGGCGCTTTCCCCGAAGGGGCCCGCATCATCGGCCGCGTACTCGAACACACCACCTGAACCAGAGGCTCGACCAGCAGCCACTCATGCCGCCAGCCAAGCGCTGCAAGAGGCTCCCGCGGGCCGCACGGGAATGCGGGTGCCGTGCCGCGTGTTCGTGAACTTCAACGACGATGTGTCCGACGGCGGGAGAGGAATCGAACAGTCATGGCTACGGAAGCTGATGGAGCAACGGTCACGATCCGTTATGTCGGCGGGCCGACCGCGATCCTGACGATCGGCGGTGTCCGGTTTGTCACCGATCCCACATTCGACCCGCCCGCCGACTACCCGATCGGTACCCGAGTTCTGAGCAAGACGGCCGGGCCGGCCTTCCCGGCCGAGCAGGCCGGCCCGGTTGATGTGGTGCTGCTCTCCCACGATCAACATCCCGACAACCTGGACGTGGCCGGGCGAAGTTTCCTGGCGACGGTTCCTCTCGTGTTATCCACCGCGGCTGCTCGCGGACGGTTGGGATCGACCGTGCAGGTGCTTCCGAATTGGGACCACGTGCAGCTTCCTCGTCCGGATGGCGGCCACCTGACCGTGACCGGGGTTCCCGCCCAGCATGGGCCCGACGGATCACTGGGCGCGGTCGGTGAGGTGACCGGATTCGTGGTGTCCGGAGACGGGGTGCCCACCGTGTATATCAGCGGGGACAATGCGTCACTGGAGATTGTGCGCGCCGTCGCGAAACGGTTCGCTCCCATCGACATCGTGTTGCTGTTCGCCGGAGCCGCCCGAACGGCGTTGATGGACGGCGCGCTCCTGACAATGACCAGCGCGCAGGCCGCCGAGGCTGCGCAGATCCTTGACGCCCTCCATGTGGTGCCGCTGCACTTCGAGGGTTGGGCGCACTTCACCGAGGACGCGGACAG
Organism: Rathayibacter sp. SW19; assembly: GCF_030866825.1. Classification (NCBI taxonomy): domain Bacteria; kingdom Bacillati; phylum Actinomycetota; class Actinomycetes; order Micrococcales; family Microbacteriaceae; genus Rathayibacter; species Rathayibacter soli. Next base: position 3,488,937 of record NZ_CP133020.1, on the reverse strand, counting down.
TCTCCGTGTGGCGTTCGAGCGGGCCGGCCTCACCGACCGCCTGCACCTCTTGACCCCGGGCGCCCAATTCACGACCTGAAAACCCCGTAGGCCCACGGCTGGCGGCTTCCGGCCGACGGCTTGCGGCCAACGGCTTGCGGCTTGCGGCTTGCGGCACAGCTGATCAACTGCGGTTTGAAGGCGCCAGCATCCGCATCCGCACGGCGTTTCTCAATCGAGTCGGTAGATCTGGTATTCGATCTGGTGGTCTCCAGCGACGCGGCCCGCACCGATGAACAGGCTCTGGGTGAGCCACGCGTAGCGCTCGTCACCTGTGTCGAATTGGGCAACCATTCGCATGTGCTGATCCTCCACACTGGTTTCGCCGCCGTTGGCCAACGCCTTCATGAACGCGTCGCTTTCGCGGATAAGCGCGTTGTCGTAGGTGAGTGTCACGATCGCGGCGTCTGACGTTTCGAACACCAACCGTTGATCCTGGCGGCGGATGCCATCAGGCCCGAGCCGAATCCAGTCTGCGCCGGGCATCGCCGATCGCGCATCGATGCGATCTCCGCGAAGTGTCGCAGCTGTAACAGACCAATACAGTCGGGAACCGAAAGGGCTGCCCGTGCTCGGCCCCCACGGCCCGGCGATCGTCTCACAAAACGTCATCTCGGCGATCAGTCGTATCGGCCCATCCTGCCACCATCGCCTGCGCTCGGCAGGTCGGAAGCCGACCCGTTGCTCACTTGCGTGCAGACGATTGACGAATCTCGTTAATCGTCGCGACTGCGCCCCGATCTGGGGTCTCCATTGGTCGACCGCCGAGCTTGCCCAGAGTTGGGAAGTGTCCGCCCCGGAAGTGTCGCGTCACCTTGCAGTGCTTCGCGAGGCAGGTCTGGCCACTTCCAGCAGAGAGGGACGATTCGTGCTCTACCGCGCAGACGCCGTGGCCATCCAGCGCCTGGGTTCTGACCTGTTGTCGGGACTTCTGCGATGAGCGGCCAAGCAGTCCGGGCACCGCACCGGATGTCGATTGCCGATGTCCCTGCATCCGGCTCGCGTGCCACGGAATTGCTCCGGCACCTGGTGAGCCGATTCCACGGGTGACCGGAGCGACGGTCCGGGATGCGGGGGTTCTTATCGCCGCGGACCGGAGCAGGGCCAGACCGGCCATCAGTGCCGACACGCCGCGCGTCGAAGTCGGCGGAAGGTGGGGCAGAATCGTCAGTGATGCAGAATTCGACTTCTGGCCAGCCCGGCGCTGCCGAATACGGCGCTGCCGAATACGGTGCCGCCGAATCCGGTGCCGCCGAAAACAGCACGTCGCCCACGCGCGCCCGCGCGTTTCCGGAAGCGTCGCTTGACGCGGCCGCCCGCGGTGAGGACGAGTTCCGGGTCGACCTGGAACGCATCCGCTTCTCGCCGTATTTTTCGCGGCTTTCCGCCGTGACGCAGGTGATTCCACAGGCGGGCAGCGGCACGGTCGTGCACAACAGGCTGACGCATTCGCTCAAGGTGACCGCGGTCGCGCGTTCCATCGCGATGGGCCTGCGTGATGGAGTCGAACGCACCAGGGCTCTGCCTCCGCATACCGAACAGGCGCGCACGATCGAGGTGCTCGGCGGATGCGACCCCGTCGTCGTGCAGGCGGCCGCAAGCGCGCATGACCTCGGGCATCCACCGTTCGGTCATCTCGGCGAACAGACTCTCGACCGGCTGGCGCGCGGGCGCCTCGGCCTGCCCGACGGGTTCGAAGGCAACGCCCAGACGTTCCGCATTCTGACGACACTGGACACTAGCGACACCAGCGAACGCGGCCTCAATCTGACGGCGGCCGTGCGGGCGGCCGTGCTCAAATACCCGTGGACGCGAGGCGAGTGGACAGCTGCACCGCACGATCCGCAGCCGAACGGCCCTGCTCACCTGCTGCCTCGCGGCGTCGGAATTGACCGAGCGAACGGCGCGCAGAAATACTCGGCCTACACGTTGAACGCGCTCGAGATGGCGCAGGCACGGTCCGCGTACCCGGCGATCGGCCGGTATCAGCAGACCGTCGAGTGTTCGGTCATGGACATCGCCGACGACATCGCATACTCGGTGCACGACCTGGATGACTTCTATCGTGCCGGAGTGCTGCAGCACACGCCGGTCGCCGCCGAGCTGCAGAGTTGGCTGGCCGACCAGGGCGGCCTCGCCGGGCTGGAGCGCCGCCGCTTGGAGGATGCGTTCCGCACGCCGGGATATTCGCTCGAACTCGCCTGGCGGCGCACTGTGCAGAAGGATGCCTGGATCGCCGACGACGCTGCGTTCCGCGAAGCCGTGCTGCGGGTCAAGGAGGGCTTGGTCGACGGGCTGCTCGCGGTGCCGTACGACGGAGGCCTAGCCGCCGATCATGCCATCGCTGCGTTCACCAGACGGTGGATCGACCGGCTGAAAGCATCCATCGTTGTCGAGAGAAATCCGGATGTACGCAGCGGCCATGTGCGCCTTACCCAGGATGCCTGGCATGACGTCGTCGTGCTCAAGTTCGTGCACTCGCGCTTCGTGCTGGACCGGCCGGACCTCGCGATCTACCAGAAGGGTCAGGCGCGCGTCATCGAATCGCTCGTGTCGGGTTTCTCGGCCTGGCTCGAGGATCCGGATGACGCGGCCCGCGCCCCGCGGCGGCTCACGGATTCAGCTGAGGCGACGACCGAAGCGTATCGGCAATTGCGAGCGGATGCGCCCGAATTGCTCGGCATGCGTGCCGGTGAGCCGACGGATGATGAAGCGTTGGCCCGCTTAGGCCGCTCACGTGCGGTGATCGATTACATCGCCTCGTTCACCGACGCGCAGGCGCTGTCCGCTGCGGCCCTGATCGGTGGCACGTCCGATCGCCTCTGGGAAGACGGCCGCAGCCTGTAACCTCTCGCCGGTCGAGTTGCCCGCGAGCGCTAGCGAGCAGGCGTATCGAGACCCCCGCGCGTGAACTCACCCGGTCTCGATACGCGTATTCGCTGCGCTCATGCGCTACTCGACCACCGGTACCGGTACTCGTTGGTCGAGTAGCCCGCGAGCGCTAGCGAGCAGGCGTATCGAGACCCCCGGGCGTGAGCTGACCCGGTCTCGATACAGTCGCTGGCGCTCCTTACTCGACCAACGTACTCGTTGGTCGAGTAGCCCGCGAGCGCTAGCGAGCAGGCGTATCGAGGCCTCCGCAGGTCGGCTGACCCGGTCTCGATACGCGTATTCGCTGCGCTCATGCGCTACTCGACCACCGGTACCGGTACTCGTTGGTCGAGTAGCCCGCGAGCGCCAGCGAGCAGGCGTATCGAGACCCCCGGCGCGTGAGCTGACCTGGTCTCGATATGCGTATTCGCCGCGCTCGTGCGCTACTCGACCGGCGGTGGTGCCGGGCGCGCGTCCAGGTGGATGCCCGCGAGCATGCAGCGCACGGAACCTCCGGCGAGTTCAATCGTCGGCACGGCCAGCGGGACGATCATGCAACTGGCCTCGATAACAGCGCGCTGCGTTGCATCCAAGCTCGCCACTGCCCGAGCAGACATCGCCAGGATGCGTCCGTCGCGCCCCTGCAACTCGATTGCGTTGCCGGCAAACTCACGCACCTGTGCCGGACTCAACGCGACGATCGTGCGTCCCGGTGCGGCCAATCGCTCGACGACCTGGGTGCGGCGGAGCGCATCCGCTATGAAGTCCAACCCGATCAGCGCGAAGTCGGTGGCGATGCACATCAGCACATTGGTGTGATAAACGGGATGCCCCGTCTCGTCGATGGCGTCGAACGCCATGGGCTCGTAGCCGAAGTTCGTGCAGAATCGTTCGAGCGCGATCGGGTCTGCACGCGCCGACCGCACCGTGTACGCGACTCGACTCACGTGATCGAGCACCATGGCGCCGGTGCCCTCGAGGAACACGTCGTCGTATTCGAGCCCGGAATAGTCGATCACATCCTGCACACGGTAGTCGTGCTTGAGCAGCTCGATCACATCACTGCGTCGCTCGCTGCGACGGCTCGGCGACTGCATCGGAAACACAGCGATGTGCCCGCCGGAGTGCGTCGAGAACCAGTTGTTCGGGAACACCGCGTCGGGCCGGTCCATGCGTTCATCGTCGAACAGGTGCACGCTCACGCCGTGAGCGCGCAGCGTCGCAGCAACCTCGGTGACCTCCTGCCAGGCGGATGCCGCGACCTCCTCGAGCGCGCTCGCCGGCACTGCCGTCTGAAACGTGTTGTCGATCGTCGTGGCCGGGTTCGGCGCGAAATGGCGCGGCCGGATCACGACCACTGCCGACGGCGCCTGAATGGAGAGGCGCTGCATAACCTGGCGCGGATTGGATTGGCGCGGAGTAGAGACGCGTGGGATGGACATCCGGTCTGCCTACAAGGCTGGAACGGGGGCGTCGGAACCGACGGCGAAGCCGAACAGGTCCTTGGGGTCGTCTGGATCGACGATCAGGTCGATGTCCACGGAGAACTCGGTGCCGTTGGTCTTATCGCGCAAATAGCGCAGCACAGAGAAGTCTTCGATGGCGAAGCCAACGGAGTCGAACACAGTGATCTGCGACTCGGAGGTGCGCCCCGGCTCCTGCCCCGCCACGACCCGCCACAACTCTGTCACGGGGAAATCCGCTTCGAGTTGTTGGATCTCGCCCTCGATCCGCGTCTGCTCGGGGAACTCGACGAACACATCGGCCCGGCGCAGAATCGCGGCATCCAACTCTGTCTTGCCCGGGCAGTCGCCTCCGATTCCGTTGATGTGAACGCCCGGCACGACCATGTCGTCGGTCAGGATCGTGGCATTGGTCTTGTCTGCGGTGCAGGTCGTGATCACGTCTGCGCCGGCGACCGCGTCAGCGTCATCCGTCGCCACGTAGACGTCGAAGCCGAGCGGGGTGAGGTTGCGCACGAGTTTCGCAGAAGCATGCTCATCGGTGTCGAACACGCGCAGGCTGCGGATGCCGATCGCCCCACGCATCGCAATCGCCTGGAACTCCGCCTGCGTGCCGGCCCCGATCATCGCCATGGTGGTGGAATTCGGTCGGGCGAGGTGCTTCGCCGCCATCGCCGAAGTCGCCGCGGTGCGCAGCGCGGTCAGCACCGTCATCTCGGCGACGATCAGGGGATAGCCGCTGTCGACATCCGCCAGTACGCCGAAGGCGGTCACGGTCTGCAGGCCTTTGGCGGGGTTGGAAGGGTGGCCGTTGACATATTTGAAGCCGTATAAGTGGCCGTCGCTCGTGGGCATCAACTCGATCACGCCGATGGCGGAATGGCTGGCGACGCGCGGCGCCTTTTCGAACGACTCCCAGCGGCGGTAATCGTCGGCCACGTACTCGCCCAACTCGGCGAGGATTGTTTCGAGGCCGGTGGCCTGTATCCACCGCACCACGTTCTGCACGCCAACGAATCGGACCATTCCGCCTAGCTCCCTCGGGTTCGCTCTTCTCTTAACTCTTAACGCTAGGTAGGAAACCTGCATAGTCACAAGAGAGATTGCTGATCATTTATGGCAGCTGACTATATGTTGTGAGCAGTTCCTGCGTACAGTATGCGCATGAATGATTTAGATGACCTCGACCGACGCATGATCGCGGAACTGCGCACCAACGGGCGGGAGCCGGTCGCGGCATTGGCGCAGACGCTTGGCGTGACGCGGGCGACCGTCAACAACAGGCTGAGTCGCCTGGTCGCGTCTGGCACGGTGCTTGGATTCACCGTGCGCATCCGTGAAGAATCCGAGACCGATGTCATCCGCGCAATCACCTTGATCGAGGTCGAGGGTCGTTCCACAGATGATGTCATCCGACGGCTGCGCGGTTTTCCGGAAGTTCAGGCACTGCACTCGACGAACGGCGGATGGGACTTGGTCGCCGACCTGCGCACGGACACACTGATGGCCTTCGACCGGTTGTTGGGCCGGATTCGCTCGATCGAAGGGGTTGTCAACAGTGAGACGAGCATTCTGCTGAGTTCGGTGCTGCGTTAAGCAGCGCTGATCTTCAGCATCACCCGTCTCTTGGCGCCCGACCTGCCGCGGCGTTCGATGAACATGAAGATGCGATATTCGAGGCCAAGCTTCTTCAGAAAAACAGCCGACTGACGCTCCCGGGTCGCGTCGTCGTCGCAGATCACGGCGATGCCGGGAACCGAGACTACGCCGTCGGCGACTGCGCCGCGTCGGTTGCACGGGCGCAGTTCCACTCGGCCGTTGTGGCGCAACCGTTTGACTTTGCCGCTGTCTTTCGGCGTTGTGACAATCAGATTGTCGCCGTCACGGGCGATCCACACGGTTGTCGGGACCGGCACACCGGTCTTGCGGAACGTGGTCAGTGAGACGAAGCGCTCGTCGCCGAGCGCCAGAAATGATGCTGGAGCACTCACCGGAAGGACTCGAGTTCGCCCCGTACGAGTTCTCCCTGCCGCCCTGTTCGTTCTGCCTGAGCGAGCTTGAGCGCTTCGTTCTCGTCGCGCAGTCGGGCAATCGTGCTGCGGGCTTCGTCCATGACTTCGAAGGCCATCGGCAGCAGCGCGAGCAGCCGGGTGATTTTCTCGTCGGTGGTACCTTCGCCGTCCAGGATGCCGAACGTGTTGTCACGGAGCACCGCGTCGGAATGGCGGGGTTCAAGTTCATCGCTCATACAATCGATCTTCCTCCCGTCGTGCCCATGCGCCGTACGACTCACCCGCGCCGCCCGCTGACGCGCCCGCTAACGCTCCCGCGCTGACACTTCCGCGCCCGCCCGCCTACGCGGCGGTGGGCATCCGTCTCGCTCGAAGCACGTCGAGTCTGCGCGAGACGACGGCGCCGATCGGCCACCGTGAGGCGCGGCGCAGAAGCGTCTCGGCCATCCGCTCAGAGTTCCAGGGGCAGGTGCACTCCGGTCGACCGTCGTGGCACGCTTCGAGCGCGGCTACATAGTCTTCGATCGTGATGCCCTCGATGTCGCGCACCTGCGCGGTTGAGGTCACGCCGCCGGAAAACATTCCGGTGAACGTGACGCCGCACACGCAGGGACCGTCGGGATAGCGTGCGCTGAGTGGGCATGGTTCGACCATCCAGACGAGCTCGCCCTCGATGCACTCGCTCAGATCGCCCTTGCGGGCGTTCTGGGTCTGGCTCGTTGCCAACAATAGTTTCATCGGAGTCCTCCTGACTCGACTGGCACGAGCTGCGGAAGGTTGTACGAGCAGGCTACGGGTGGCCGCCGACATTCGTCAGAAGGCCCGCACTTGCAGAGCGCCCGCACTTGCAGAACGCCCGCACCTGCAGAAGGCTCGCACTGGCGAGAGCGCCCGCATTGGTGACCGTGCGCGCCGTTCAGAATCAGAAAACTTCGATGCGGCACAGGATGCCCGGCGCACGCGCGATGTGCCGATCGCGCGTCACCAACACGGCCGCAGTTTGCTCGGCGAGCGCGACGTACGCGCCGTCGTAGCTGCTCAGGTTCTCGCCGAGTTGCCAGACCCGGTTCGCGAGCACTTCCCACGGCCACAGTTCGACGGCCAGCTCGGCGAGTCCGTCGAAGGCGAGCGCGGCCTCCGCAGAGGACAGATGCCCGCCGTTGCGTCGGCGTCGCAGCACGTTCGCCACTTCGTATGGAAGCAGGCTCGGCGCAATGAGGTCTGCGCCGTCCAAACGGGCGGCGATCGCATCACCTTGCGCGCCGGGGTCGGCGAGCACCGTCACAACGACGGATGCATCGACGACGACCGTTTCACGCTTCGTCGTGTCGCTAGCGCCGGTCGGCATCGATGTCGTTCAGTAGGTCGCGCACGTCCATCGGTGGGTAATGAGCCGCTCGCATCCGTGCGCGCATGATTGCCTCGGATGCGCTCGGGCGCGCCGCCAACGCAGCCAGCTCGGCGCTGAGGTACTCCTGGAGCGAGCGACCCGAGCGCGCGGCACGGGCTGCGAGTTCATCGCGCACGTCGTCTGGTACCGCGCGAATGCTGATCGTGACGGGCATGCAATCAGTTTAGCGCTAGGGCATGCAGGATGCATGTACTAGCGCTAAACGCAATCTTTTCAAACGACCCGCACTGTTGAGTGGGGGAGCCTGGCTCTCGGGCGGAGGGGCTGGTTGCGGCGCACAGCACTCGTGTCGGCGGAATCGATGTGTGCGTTTGCCCTGTTTCAAATCCGCCTTATGTGAGGCGCATTTAACATAGCGAAAGCCGGCACATCGAAAACCGAGACAGCGAATGCTCCCCGGGCGGAGCCCCGTGGCCGACGACGAGTGCCGGTGCTCGGCGCGCTGATCAGCCTGAACGTCACGATCAACGTCTGGAACGCCACGATCAACGTCTGGAACGCCATTGGCGTCACGACCCGTTGCTGGACGGTGTCGCGCGAAGCCAACTGATCTCCGAAATTCATTGCGGCGATTTGTCGATCTTCCCTCGCGCTCGCCGTCGAAGTAGTGAAAGCTCGAATCGCGAGCTCCGTTCGAAGGGAGACGACATGTCTCAGTATTTGATCCTGATTTTCGAGGACGACAACATGGTGGAGGTCGCCGGTACGGATGTTGTGAGCGCCGGCTACCAGGAATTCATGGCACGCAACCAGGCGGCGCTGCGCGGTGGCATCGCTCTGGAGCCGGCGTCCATGGCGACATCGATCCGCCCGGACGGATCGGGCGGGTTCTCCGTGACCGACGGTCCGTTCGGCGAGTCCAAGGAGGCCGTCGGCGGGTATTTCGTCGTCGAGGCAGCCGATCTCGATGAAGCTCTGCGGATCGCAAAGGAAGTCCCGGGAACCACCGGCGTGGAAGTGCGTCCAGTTCGGATCGCCGGCTGATGTCGGACGCCGGCCGCACGCGCGTCGGCCCGCGTGCGGTCAGCGCGCGGCCGGCTACAGCTGCGGCTACAGCTGCCGCTAGGGCTGCTGCCACGTCGGAGGTCGCCGCAGCGGTCGCGGAGGCCCACCGAAGCGAGTGGGCCTTTGTACTGGCGGCGACCGTGCACATTGCCGGCGACGTGGACACCGCAGAAGAAGCCGTGCAAGATGCCTATGCGAGTGCGCTTGAAACCTGGGGCGTCCGCGGCATCCCGGATCGTCCTGGTGCATGGTTGACGGTGGCTGCGCGGCGACGCGCGTTGGACATCCGCCGTCGCGCGGCAACTGCGCAGCGTGCGCTGCCCAAGCTCGTTGAGCCTGACGACGCCTCGCCCGGCATGCCGGGCAACGATGACGACGCGATCGATGGCATCCGTGACGATCGTTTGCGTCTGATCTTCACCTGCTGTCACCCTGCGCTGGCGCTCGACGCGCAAGTGGCGTTGACGCTGCGCCTGCTCTGTGGACTCTCGACGGCGGATGTCGCGCGCGCCTTCCTCGTGCCGGAGCCCACGATGGCGGCGCGTATCACACGGGCGAAGAAGAAGATTCAGGGGGCGCACATTCCGTATCGCGAGCCGCCCGCATCCGAATTGCCGGAGCGCATCGACGGCGTGTTGAGCGTTGTCTATCTCATTTACACGACGGGGCATACCTCGCCGTCCGGCGAGAATCTGATGCGCCGCGACCTGGCCGAGCGCGGCCACGAACTGGCCCGGATGCTGCGTACCCTTCTCCCCGAGGACCGCGACGTTGCCGGGCTTCTCGCTCTCGTTCTGCTGACGGACGCGCGCCGCAACGCGCGGCTTGACGAGCATCGCGAGCTTGTGCTGTTAGCCGATCAGGACCGCTCCGTCTGGGATCGCGCCGCGATCGACGAGGGCATCGCGCTGGTGCGCGAGGCGCTCCGCGTGCGGCGGCCGGGCGGTCGGCCGAGCAGGTTCGCGCTGATGGCGGCGATCGCGGCGGTGCACGACGAGGCTGCGTCCTGGAATGAGACCGACTGGGGTGAGATCCTCGGGCTGTATGACGTGCTCATGGACATCTGGACGTCCCCGGTCGTGAAGTTGAATCGGGCCATCGCACTCGGGTTCGCGCGAGGGTTTGAGGCTGGGCTCGCCGGGCTTGACGAGCTCGGCGCAGACCCGCAGCTGGCCCGCTATCCGTATCTTGCGGCGGCGCGCGCCGACTTTCTGTCGCGACTCGGCCGCGCAGACTACGCACGCATCGCTTATCAGGAGGCGCTGGTGCTTACCGACAATGAAACGGAGCGTGCTTTCCTGCAGGCGCACCTCACCGCCAGATAGCACCTTCGCCGACCCGGATGGTTATCAGATCACGCTTCACGATCGCGCGTGAGACGCGGACTCCAGGTAGGCCACGACATCCGCCACCGCGAAGCGGCGATGGGTTCCGCGATACTGCACCGGCAGCTTGCCTGCGTCGGCGAGCCGCAAGAGATACGTGTGCGAAATGCCGATCATGTCGGCGGCCTGCGACGTGGTCAGCAATGCCTCGACTGAGCCGATCACGACGCTGTCGCCCGCCGCGAAGCGTTGCAGCACGTCAACGATCGCATCGCGAACGGATGCCGGCAGCTCGACGTTTGCATTGCCCACCTGAAGCGTCAACGCATCAGCGGATGCCGCGACTCGCGACAGCGCATTCCTCAATTTCGCAGCATGCTCGGCATCGGGCGCGGGCGCGGTGTGCGGCGCCTGAAGAGCCATGACGCACCTCCTCTTCGGCTCCTAACCTAAGGCATCAACAGGTCGGGGGCGGGGTCGATGGTACCGTAGCAACGCCGGACGGCGTGGCCGTGACCGTGGAGAAGTGCGGGCAGCGGCAGTACGAGAAAGACTGTCATGGCTCAAACGCAATCCCTATCGGCAAAATCTCGGCGCGCCCTCCGCGCGACGAGTATCGCGATCGCCGCTGTCGTGGCGTTCTCGGGTTGCAGTGCGGGTGCGGGCTCTTCGCCCGCTGCCTCCAGCACGGCAACCTCGACGAACGAGTTGAATCCGCTTTCGCACGCGGCTCTGGCTTCGGTGCTGGCGACATCGGCAAAGCAGAATCTCGTGCCGGGGGCATTCGCCGTGGTCACCACGCCGGACGGCACGGTATCGGCCGCCTATGGTACGACCGAGCTCGGTGCAAAGGTGACGCCGAAGGCATCCAATGTTTTCCGAATCGGATCAGTCACCAAGACGATGACCGCGGCCGTGATCCTGCAACTGGTGCGCGACAAGAAGCTGGCACTGACCGACCCGATCGATCAGTTCATTCCGGGTGTGCCGAACGGTGCAAACATCACGATCGCCGACCTGCTGCAGATGCGCAGTGGGCTGCAGAACTATTTGGACACCGACGGTTTTGCGTCCGTCTTCGATCAGGACATGACTCACGTGTGGACGCCCCAGCAGCTGGTCGATTTCGGCATCGGCTATCCCGCCGTATCCGCACCGGCGACCGCATTCGACTACTCGAACACGAACACGACACTGCTGGGGATGGTTGCGGAGAAGTTGGATGGCAAACCGTTGGCAGACATCTTCCACGATCGGTTGTTCGGCCCATTGGGCATGAGCGAAACCGAGTTGCCGAGCGCAGCCACGACGGCGCTGCCGAGTCCGCAGGTTCAGGGCTACCAGGACGGCATCTTCCCGATCAATCACCGCCCGCCGCTGTCGGCGGACCAGCAGGCCGCTGCCGCGACAGGCACGCTCAAGCCCAACAATGTGACCGTGCAGAGCCCGTCTTGGTCGTGGGCCGCGGGCGGCGTCATTTCTTCGGCGAAGGACCTGATGACGTGGGCGCACGTGCTCGGGAGCAGCAAACTTCTGGGCGGCACTCTGCACCAGGCCTGGCTCAACGACCTGAATCCGATAGATCCGTCGAACACGGCAAATGGCCCGCAGTATGGTCTGGGAATCGAGCAGATCCGGTTCGGGTCGAACCGAGTGTACTTTCACGAAGGCGAACTCCCCGGTTTCAACACTTTCGTCGCCACAGACCCCGCGCACGGTGTGACGTTCGTCGTCTGGACCAACCTCGCCCTCTCACCCGACGGGCAGCCCACGGCCAAGGCGATAGCGGGCTCCTTGATCTCGCAGTTGTATCGCACAAAGCTTGGCACAGCGGTGCTTCCGGCCACGGCCGAGGAGTGAGCTGACGGCGGCGTAACCCGCTATTGCCGAATGACGCTCCACCCGCCGTCTGCCACCTCGATCGCGAGTTTCGCGGGGATCTGCTCCTTCATCGCTTCGGCGTGCGAGATCAGCCCGACCGTGCGACCGCCGGCGCGCAGGGAATCGAGTGTGGCCATCGCGATCTCCAGGGTTTCCGAGTCGAGCGAGCCGAAGCCCTCGTCGATGAAGAGCGTGTCCAGCGTGATGCCGCCCGCGCGACTCGTGACGACCTCAGCCAGCCCGAGCGCCAGCGCAAGCGACGCGAGGAACGTCTCTCCGCCGGACAGTGAGTTCGTCGATCGCGACCGACCGGTATGCAGATCGAGAATCGTGACGCCGAGCCCCGACTGTGTGTTGCGAAAGCTCAGCGCATCCGAATGTTCCAGCAGGTAGCGCCCGCCGGTCATCTGCCGCAGTCGCCCGTTGGCGGCCGCAACGATCTCCTCGAGCTGCGCAGCAAGAACATATGCCTCGAGCTTCATACGTTTGGTGTTCGGTGTGTCGCCGTGCAAAGTTGCTGCCAGCTTGCGCACGATCTCATAGCGTTCGGTCAGCGCGGCCACGGCGGCGGTGGCATTCCGGGCATCCGTGGCGAGGCCGGTGGCCTGCTGCTCAGTAGCGATCAGCTGATCGCGCAGCGCTCGGGCGGTGTCACGCTGCGATTCCGCGGCTTCCAGCGCGGCGCGCGAGGTCTCGACATCAACCGTCTCGTCGGCGAGATTCTGCAGGTCGGGCTCGGCGAGCGTAGCGTTCGCCGCCACCAGCGCGTCGTCGTGCGTGCGGATGCCTACTCGCAGCTTCTCCTGCTCGCTCACGTTCGCCCGCGACCGCTCTGCCTCATCCTCGGTGTCGAACGCGGACGCACGCAGCTGCTCGGTGCATGCGGACGCGGCGGCGGTGAGCGTTTGCTGGGCCTGCGCGGACGCGGCGAGAGCCCGCGCCAGGGTGGTTGCGGCATCCGATTGCTCGGTCAACGCGGCATGTCGGGCGGCGACGGTCTCATACTCACCCCGGTGCGTGTTCGTCGTGGCTTCTGCGGCCGCAAGCGTCGTCTGCGCGGTCGTCAACTCGGCGGATGCCGCCTGCCGCACTTCACGCGCCGCTTCCAGTTGCTCGTCCAGCGCGCGTTGTTCCGTTTCGAGCTTCTGCAGTTCCGCGGCGGCGCGCACGGCCTCGTCGGCGGCTGCGCGGGCCGCGCGCAACTCGAGCTCGGTTGCGCGAATCAGCTCGTCGAGGTCGTCGACGCTGAGGTCGCCGGCCTTGGCCGTCTGCTCGCTGAGCTGCACGCGGAGCGCATTCGATGACTTCTCGGCGGCCTTCGCGGTTTTCTCTGCCGCAGCCAGTGCGTCTTCGGCGGCCTGGATGTCGGCCTCGGTGATCAGTGGTGTGTCAGAGTGTGCCGGTCGCGGATGCGCGCGCGAACCGCACACCGAACACGGCTCGCCGTCGACCAGTTGGGTCGCCAGCTCCGCGGCGTGACCGTGCAATCGACGATGGCGCAACTCGTCGAGGGCCGCGCTCGACGCGGTGCGGGCAATTCCGGCCTGAAGGGTCTGCTCCTCGGCGACCCGTAACTGGTCGACAAGCGCGGCGGCCAGCGCGGCGGCAGCGCGCGCGGCGGTGTGCCGGCCGAGAGTGGTCTGTGCCGACTGCTCGGTTGTGGCGAGCAGCTGGGCTGCGCTGAGGGTGCCCCGCACGGCGGCGAGGAGCGCGGGCAGCGCGGCCTGCCGCACGAGGTAGCCATCGACACGGGCGTCGGCGGCAGCGCGTGCGGCGGCAGCCGTGTCAACGTCCTTGCGGAGGGTGGGCAACGACGTCTCCGTCGTCAACGCCATTTCGAGGCTTCCGAGTAGTTTGCTGAGCCGGTCCACCTCGGCGGCGATGAATGCGGAGGTGAACGAGGCCGCGGAGACCGCCGCTTCGCCAGCGCCGAACACGGCATAGGAATCGCGCGCGGCGGTCTCCTCTGCCAGAGCAGTAGTCTCTTCGGATGCGGCCGCGCGGCGCGCCGTCACGAACGGCCAGACGGTGTCCGCGCGTTCGGCCGCGCGGAGCGCGACTCGATCTGCATCGATCGCTTCAGCCTGCTGAGCGAGTTGCGCGAGCGCGTTGGTCGCACGTTGCCTGCGCTGTTGTCGGTCATGCAGGGTCTTGCGCTCGTCATGGGCGAGTTGCGCCGCGCGGTACTGAGCATCGGATTCGGAGGCCGCGACGCCCGCATCCGAGACCGCATCGCGCAGCAGCACTAGTCCGGCATCGACGGACTCGAGGGTGGCTTCGACCGCCAGCAGAGGCGCGGCCTGCGTCAGATACTGCGACGCTTTCTGCTGCCCGAGTTCGACATCCTTGGCGAGTGCGGTGCTGGCGGCGAGCAGCGACTCCTCATAGTCCCTGAAGCGCCGGGTGCCGAACAGTGTGCGCAGCAAAGTTTGGCGTTGGTCGTTCTTGGCGAGCAGAAACTGTTGGAACCGGTTCTGTGCGAGCAGGATCACCTGCAGGAACTGGTCTTTCTTGAGGCGCACCAACTCGTCGACGGCGAGTGCGACATCGCGAGGACCGTCGTGAAGTCCGACCCAGCCGTCGCCCTCCATGCGAGCCAGCCGCGCCTCGGCGGGCGCGGTGGTCGTGCCCTCGCCGCGCTTCTTCGGCCGCTCGTAGTCTGGCGAGCGCTCAATGCGATAGCGGAGTTCGCCCACCGTGAACTCGAGGGTCACCAACGTCGGATCGTCCGGCCCGCAATGGTCGCTGCGCAATCGGGCCTCGGTGTCGTCGTAACGGGGCACCCCGTTGTAGAGCGCGTAGCAGATCGCGTCCAGGATGCTCGACTTGCCTGCTCCCGTTTTGCCGCCGATCAGAAAGATGCCGTCGTCGGCATATGCGTCGAAGTCGACGGTCTGCTCGTCTTTGTACGGGCCGAAACCTGTGATCGTGACACGGTTGATCCTCATGCGACGGCCTGCGCTGCCCGGTGCTCGCTGAGCACGTCGGCAATGAGTTCAGCCTCTGTCTCACTTGGCCCGTCGCCGTTACGCACGTGCTCGAGGAACCCGGTGATGATCTCGGTGTCGCTTCGTGCCTTGATGCGTTCCGCGTAGCTCGCAGTCGACACCTCCGCGACGGTCGCAGGCTTGTGGTCGATCGTGGCGCAGTGCGGAAAGCGCGCCTGCAGTTTGCGCATCGCGTCGATCGGCCGGGTCGTGTCGGTGAGGATCGCCGACACCCAGTGGCCTTCGAACCCCTCATACGCCGCATCCGTCAGCAGCTTGTCGAGTGTTCCGGTGAGCACGACCAGCGGGCGCGGCACGGGCAACTCAACCCACTCGACGTTGTGAAGTGCGGACTCGTCGTGAGCGTGCCCGCCCGCGCTGGTGTCAAGATCCACGAGCCAGACTCCGCGTGGTTTGCCCGCCTCGCTGAACGAATAGTGCAACGGCGCCCCCGAATAACGGATGCCGCGGGCCAGCTCCGCTCGCGAATGAATGTGCCCGAGCGCGACATAGTCTGGGCCGTCGAACGTACTCAGCGGCACGACATCGAGACCGCCGGCACGGATCTCCCGGTCGATGTCCGTGAGGATGTCGCTGGCCTCGACACCGGCAGCGAAGCAGTGGGTGAGCACGACGGAAGGTCGCTTGCGGATGCTGGGGGAGGCATCCGCTTTGCTTGCGCGGTCGGTCGAGGTCTCGGGCGAGCCGCCAGGCGCGGTTTCACCGGCAAGGCGAGATCGGATGCCGCCCATCGCGAATGCGATGACCTGCGCCTGGGTGCGCAACGTCGCATCCGGATACTTGTGCCGGATCAGGCTCGGCTCGAGATACGGGATGCCGAAGAAGTCGACACCGTCGATCGTGACCGGCTGGTCGTGCTGTTCGACGCGGGTGATCACGTGGATGCCGGCGAGGGTGGTGAACGCGGACTGAAAGCCGAGCCGCGTCGCCGAGTCGTGGTTGCCGCTGGTCATCACGATCTCGGCGTCGGCCGCGCGGATATCGGCGAGGGTGCTCGTGAGGAGTTCGAAACAGTCCGCCGATGGGGCGGCGGAGTCGAACACGTCGCCGGCGATCGCGACGACGTCGACGTTTCGTTCGGCGATGATCGCGGTAAGTGCGCGCAGCACTTCGCCGAGCGCGCCGAGCGTGGAGTGCCCATGAAAGGTGCGCCCGATGTGCCAATCGGAGGTGTGCAGGATCCGCATGGTGGAGAGTGTATGCGGTGGCGCCGACACCGCATGTCGACACTGCATGTCGGCACCGCACGCCGACATCGCATGCCGGCATCGCATGCCGAAACCGCATGCCGAAACCAGCGCCGACACCGGTGCCGGGGCGCCGGACCAACGGATGCCCGCGGCGCGTCGCGCGCGGGATCGATGTGTTCATCGTGGCTGTTTCAAATCCGCCTTATGTAAGGCGGATTTGAAACAGCAAAAACGCTGATGCACTTACCGAGCGCGGCCGGTGCACCGCGGGTGCACCGCGGGTGCGTGGCGGTGCACGGCGGGTGCGACGCGAGTGCGCCGGGACTGCGCGCGCTGCTTCATTCAGCAGGCGGCGGCATCCGGAGCGGGCTCGCCCAGACCGACGTGCAGTTCATCCGTCGTGATGCCCAGTGCGGAGCAGATCCGCGCGATTGTGAAGAATTCTGGTGAAGGGCTGCGGCCGGTCTCGATCTTGCGCAATGTCTCTACGGAAATCGAGGCGGACGATGCGACGTCGACCATTGTTCGTGCTCCGCGCGCCACGCGGAGCGCGGCACCCAGGTGCTGGCCGCGCTTGATCTCGGCGGCGGTGAGGGGAACGCGAACCATGGCACCAATGATAGTACCGGTATAGTAATACCAGTGTTTGAGTTCGCGCCTGCCGATGCAAGCGCAACAAAGCGGGTTGCAACAACTCAGGTTGCAAAAACTCAGATTGCAACAAAGTAGGGTGCTACGGCACAGGAAAGGCGAGATGATCGAGCTGCGCACGGCAGGTGAGATCGACCAGATGCGGGCTGCCGGTGAATTCGTTGCCGATACGCTGCAGGCGCTGAAGCATCGCGCGCAAGTTGGCGTGAGCCTGCTCGAGCTGGATGCGTTCACGCACGACCTCATTCGACAGCGTGGTGCAGAATCCTGCTATCTGGACTATGCGCCGTCGTTCGGCTCCGGACCGTTCGGGTACGTGCTGTGTACCTCAGTGAATGACGCCGTTCTGCACGGCAAGCCTGGCCCTTATCGTCTGCGCGACGGCGATCTGCTCAGCCTCGATTTCGCGGCGAGTGTCAACGGCTGGGTCGCCGACTCGGCGATCAGCATCGTGGTCGGGAAGGCCCGCTCCGAGGACCTCGAACTGATTGCACTGACCCAGCGTGCGCTCGCCGCTGGAATCGAGATCGCGGTCGTGGGCAACAAGATCGGTGACATCTCGCACGCGATCGGCAGTGTCGCGCACGAGGCCGGCCTCAGCGTCAACCTGGAGTTCGGTGGCCACGGCGTCGGCCGTACGATGCACGGCGACCCGCACGTGGCCAACGATGGCCGATCCGGCCGTGGTTATCCGCTGAAGCCGGGGCTTGTCATCGCGATCGAACCGTGGTTCATGCGCGGCACTGACAAACTGCGGGTGGACCCCGATGGTTGGACGCTGCGTAGTGCGGATGGAAGCCGCACCGCGCACTCGGAACACACCATCGCAATCACGGAGAGCGGGCCGATCGTACTCACGGGGCCCGTCCGCTGATCGCGCCGGCCAACCGGCGTGGATGCAGCACCGAGCATCACCGGCTCGTCCTCAACCGCCCTCCATTAGTTGGAGAGTACACAGTCTTGGCTTCACCCCGCGTAGCAGCACCCGCACCGCGCTACCGTGAAAGCAGGCCATAGACGAGAATGGAAGGGTGCTGCAGATGACCGAACCGCAGGTGTGGACGCTGATTGGCGTCTTCGCGGCCGCCGTCTTCGGCATGATGACGCTCGTATCAACTTTGTTCGTGCGGGTCATTCGCAGCGAGATCAATGGTTTGCGCGGTGAGCTAGGTGGGCAGATCGACGGTTTGCGAGGTGAGTTAGGTGGGCAGATCGGCGGCCTGCGTGGTGAATTGGTCGGTCTGCGAGGCGAAATGATCGCGCGGTTCGAGACAGTCGATCGCCGCTTCGAGGCGGTCGACAAGCGATTCGACTACCTGGATCGCGACGTGCAAGCTCTCACCAAACGTGTTTTCGGCAGTTCGGACTGACCCCGGCGCGCCTTCGGATGTGCGGATGTCGCCGCTATCTGTTAGACAAGCCGCGTGAGTCAAGATAGTACGGCGGCCTCGTTTGGGGTGTTCCGGCACCTCAATACGGACAACCGCGACCTGTATCGGCTTATTCTCGGCGCATTCGTCGACGCTAAGGAGCGATTCCAGGTTCATTTGCGACCGGCGGATGTCTTCGAGAACGTGCGCGACGCATCCGCTTCGGGCGATGCGCCGACGACGGTCGATTCGGTCACGGATGCGCTCGACCAACTTGTCGTGTGGGGGAACCTTTCCGCGTCGCCAGACACCGGTCGTGTCGTGCAGGTGGAGGATTTCTACCGCAAGCGACACCTGTTTCAACTCAGTCAGGAGGGCGAGGCCGTTGAAAAGGCCTTGCGTGTCTACGACGAGTCGTTGGGCCGCCGCGGGTCCCTGCAGGCTGTCGCGCTCGAGGACATCGCCGTCACTTTGCGTGAATTCATTGCGCTCGTCGACGCGGACGAACTCGACATCAGCATCCTCTACCGCAACGTCGAGTCGCTGACGCGCCGCTTCGGTGACCTGGCCGACAATGCCAGCGCGTTCATGTCGTCGCTTCAACGCACCATCGATCTCACCGAGACCGATGAAGAGGTTTTCATCGCCTACAAGTCGAGATTAATCGAGTATCTGGAGCGATTCATCCGCGATCTGGCGGTGCGGGGCCCTCAGATCGCCGCGCTTCTCGAGGGGCTCGATGCCGAAAAGGTCGATCGTGCACTGCAGGCTCTCGCAGAACGCGACGCTGCGGAGGCCGCGCCCGATCCCGACGATGCGGATGCGCGCGCCGAGTTGGCGCGAGCGTACGTGTCGTGGACCAACCGATGGGCCGGGTTGCGTTCGTGGTTCCTCAGCAGCGATGAACGCGGCGTCGGCAGCCGAGACAGCCAGGCGAGGCTGCTTCGGCAGACTGCGCTTGGCGCAATCCCGACGCTGTTGGATGCCGTGCGTGCCGTCAACGCGCGGCGCTCGGGTCGATCAGACCGGTCGGCAGACTATCTGGCACTTGCCGAATGGTTCCATGAGGCAGACACCGACGACGATCGGCATCGGCTTGCGCGCGCTGCGTTCGGCCTGTATCCCGCACGCCATCTGACGGCTCCGCCGGAAACCTGGCAGCGGTGGAGCGATGATCCGACGCTGGCTGGGCGACCGTGGTCGGAGGTTCCGCCGATCGAGCTGTCGCCGCAGCTGCGCCGCACCGGCAGTTACGAGCGTAAAGGCAGGGCGAACAAGATCATCGACCGGTCAGCGGCCCGGGCCGCACTGGCCTTGAAAGTGCGACAACAATCTGAGCAGATCGCCGCCGCCCGACGCCGGCTCGCGACCAACGGCGAGGTCGAGTTGCGCGACCTTGCTGGGCTGGATTCCGTGGCTTTCGGTCTGTTCCTCACACTGCTCGGCGACGCGCTCGTCGCTACGGGGGAGCACGGCAGCGCGGTACACACCGCGTCGAGTGACGGCACAATGAGCATTGACCTCACGCCGATCGCCGGAGAATCAGTCGCGCTCGAGACCGAGCGCGGCACGCTCTGGGGGCCGAACCATCTGGTGCGCATCGTCGACCTTGAAGCTGGCGATCTTGAAGTCGGCAGTGTTGAAGTCGGCAGTGTTGAAGTCGGCGCTGTTGAAGCCGGCACTGTTGAAGCCGGCGATGCGGACGCTGACGACCGTACCCTGGCGGAGGCGTCATGAGCGCGAGCGGGATCGACGATCAGCAGCGAGCCGCGCGCATCCTGCTGAAGCATCCGCTGGTGCGTGCAGTCGATGAAGAGCGCTACCGGCTCGTCAAGAAACACGCAACCGAGCTGCGCAACTGGTTCGACACCAACACCGGCTGGATGCTGCACATCGACAGCGAAGTCGTGCGCCTGTTCCGCGAACCGGCCACGCTGGACAACGCGACGCACCCGATCGGTGCGGCCAAGGACGTGCCGTTCTCGCGACGACGCTATGTTCTGCTCGCGCTGTGCCTGGCCGTGCTGGAACGCAGCGACGCGCAGATCGCGCTTGGCCGGATGGCCGAGCAGGTGATCGTCGTGGCCGCGACGCCGCAGCTGTCGCAGGCCGGGTTCGTCTTCACGCTCACCAGTTACGACGAGCGCAGCGATCTCGTCGCGGCGGTGCAGGTGCTGCTCAAGTGGGGTGTGCTCACCCGAGTGTCGGGCGACGAGCAGGAGTTCGTGTCGAACACCGGCGACGTACTGTACGACGTCTCGCGCCGCGTCCTGGCCTCACTGCTCGTGACGCGACGCGGGCCCTCGACCGTCGCAGCGACCGAACTTGACGAACGCATGATCGCCATGCGAGATCGCGGCACGCCGCCGACCGAGGAATTGCACAACCTGCAGCTTCGACACCGATTGACCAGGCGCCTGCTCGATGAGCCGGTGCTCTACTTCGACGAACTCGACGAGGATGAGGCAGCGTATCTGCGCGGCCAGCGTGCGCTGATCACGCGGCGAATCACCGAACTCACCGGGCTGGTCGCCGAGATCAGGAGCGAGGGCATCGCCATGATCGATCTGGAAGACGACCTGACGGATCTTCGCATGCCCGAGAAGGGCACGGACGGGCACATCGCCCTCCTGCTTGCCGAGTTTCTCGCACGCGCATCGACGCAGATCGTTCCCGTCGAGGATCTGCGGGCGCACATCCGTCAGATCCGGCCGCAATACACGGGATTTTGGCGCACGTCCGCACGAGAACCGGGCTCGGAAGGCGCGCTGGCCGAGACGGCCCTGAGCCGGCTCGCCGCGATGCGCCTGATCGATCGTGTCGGAGACTTTGTGCACATCCGACCTGCGCTCGCGCGCTTCACCGTCGCCGAGCCGACGATCATCGGAGGGAATCACTCATGACCGCGTTGAACGCACCTGTGGGTATCGAAGCGGATGCCACCGGCGACTTCAGCACAGCCGCCTTCAGCACCGCCGCCTTGAGAACCGCCGCCTTGAGCACCGGCGCCGAATTGCCTGAGCCGAAGACTGAGCGCTGGCAACCGCTTCGGCTCGGACTTGTCGACCTGTTTTATTACGAGAATGAGGTGTTCCCGTTCGTCGACGGTCGGCTGCTGCTGCGCGGCAACAACGGGGCGGGCAAGTCGAAAGTGCTTGCGCTGACGCTTCCGTTCCTCCTCGACGGCGATCTTTCGCCGCAGCGGGTCGAACCCGACGGCGACCGGCAGAAGAAGATGGAGTGGAATCTGCTGCTCGGCGGTGAGCATCCGAACAGTGAACGCATCGGCTACAGCTGGTTGGAATTCGGGCGCATCGACCCGGACGGAACGAGGCACTTCATCACGATCGGTGCCGGGCTGAAAGCGGCCAAGGCACGCGGCATCACCCGGCACTGGTTCTTCATCACGAACCGGCGCATCGGCGAGGACCTCTCGCTCATCGGCACCGGCCAAGTTGTGCTCGCCCGTGACCGGTTGGCCGAGGCGCTCGGTGAACGCGGGCGGATCTACGACACGAAGGGCGAGTATCGTCGTGCACTCGACGAGAAGCTCTTCGGCCTCGGCGAGCGGCGCTATGCGGAACTCATCGAGCTTCTGCTGCAGATCCGCGCGCCACAGCTGTCCAAACGGCCCAGCGAGACCGCGCTCTCCGAGGCGCTCACGCGTGCATTGACGCCGGTCGGCGATGATGTGATCACGTCAGTGGCCGACGGACTTCGCTCCCTCGACGAGGACCGAGAAGAGCTGTCGCGCCTGGTCGAGGCACGGCGCGCGGTCAACACATTCCTTGGGCACTACCGCGCCTACGCGCAGACACTGCTCAAGCGGCAGGCCGCAGGCCCGCGTGCACAGCAGGCCGAACATGATCGAAGCGGCCGGGCGATCATCGAGGTGAACGGCCTCGTGGACGCGCAACTGGCCGCATGCAACGCGGCACAACAGGAGCTGGCGGCACTCGAGTCCGAGCATCGCGACCGTGAGGCGCAGCAGACCGCATTGCGAGACAGCGAGCATGCGCAGAGTGAGCGGCAGCTCGCGCTGGCCGACGACGCCGCACGCCGCGCCGAAGAGGCACGAACCAGCGCTGAGCAGCGCGCAAACGCGGCGAAGGCCGCACTCGACAGCGCAGAACGGGATGCCGCGGGACACCGCGAGACTGTCGCGCGCCGCACCGAGTCCACGCATTCGTCACTCGCGGCGGCTGAACTGGCAGCGGGCAGTGCCGCGCTCGAACAGCAGCACGCCGATGCGGCGGCGGAGCCGGGGCCGAGCGGCGACACTTCCGCTGCTCTTGCCGCCGACCGCGCGGCCACGACGGATCGGATTGCGCGCCGTCGCGACAGCCTGGGGCGGGTCAGCGACCTGGTGCGCAGCGTCGACGAAGCCGATGCGCGACTGGCAACAGCGCTGGGCCAGGAGGACGCGGCAGCCAGCCGACTCGCCGAATGCAGCGCCGCTCGCTCGGAAGCCGATGCGTCGGTTGAGGCCGCGATCGACCGGTACATCTCCGATGTCGAGGGGATCGTTGCAGCATTGCGCGAGCTGACGGTGCCCGACCAAGACTTCGCCGACTTCACCGAGTGGGTGCGCCTGCGCGAAACGGAAAACCCCGTGACCGTGGCCCTGCAGCGGTGCGCAGCGCAGGTGCAGGTCGAGCTGCACACCTCCCTTGCCGCGGTGAAGAACGATGACGCCGCGTGCGACGTGCAGCGTGCCGTGCTCGAGGAGGAGATCACCTCACTGGAGAGCGGCGTCAGTGTCATGCCGCCCGCGGCGCACACCCGCACCGCAGACGACGGTCTTCCGCTCTGGCGTGCCGTCGGCTTCCACGACACGGTCGGCGATGCAGACCGGGTCGGCCTCGAGGCCGCACTCGAAGCCAGCGGTCTTCTCACGGCGGTCGTGTCTGCGGATGCTGCGCTGCGGCATCCGCAATCGGGTGAGGTCCTGCTGCGCGGCGACGCCCGGGTCACCGGAACATCGTTGGCGCAGGTGCTGCGGGTCGAGTTGCCGGAGGGCGCGGATGTCGACGCATCCGTCGTCGGGGGAATTCTCGCGTCAGTCGCGGTGGCGGCCGGAGACGACGACCCGGGGCCGGTGTGGGTATCGGCGAGCGGGCGATTTCGGATCGGGCCAGCGTACGGCGCATGGACGACGGATGCCGCACGCTATATCGGCGAAACTGCACGAGCCGCGGCACGCCAACGACGACTCGAGGTCGCGCGCGATGAGCGTGCGCAGCTCGAGGCACAGCAGACGCGGCTGCGTGAGGAGCTGGTCGCGCTTCACAGCAGGTTGAGTGTCGTTGAGGCGGAGCAGCGTTGCGTTCCGCGGCCGGGCGCCCTGGAAGCTGCAGACCGCGCCGCCGCGATCGCTGAAGAAGCCGAGCGCCGTGCGACTGCGCAACTCGCCGATGCCGTGGGCGTTCGTGAGCAGCGTGCCGCAGACAGCGCCGAGTGCGCGGCCGAACTCGCTGAGGATGCCCGGCTGCTTGGCCTGCCGGCCGACGCGAACGCGCTGCGCCGACTCAGTGACGCACTGGGCGCATACGCGGAACGCGCCGCCGACTTCTGGCACGCTGCCGAGTTGCTGAACGACGCGGCGCGAAACGCGCGCGACGCCGAGGCGCGATTGAACGGCGCCACGCGTGCCAGCGCATCCGCCGCCGAGGATCAGGTTGTCGCCAGCGCTGACGCGCAGAGCCAGAAGGCTTACGCCGACTCACTTCGCGCACAGTTCGGTGCGGCCGTGCAGGAGTACCGCGCCGAGGTGCACAAGGTGGAGACCGCCCTGAAGGCCTTGAAGAGGAGGCTGAAGGAAGTCGAGGCGGCCAGGCAGACGGCAGATATCGAGCATGCCGTTCTCGTCGAACGGTTGGTGGCGATGCAGTCCGAGCAGGAGAGGGTGGCAGCCGCGCGGGCGGCTGCCGTCGATGCTCTGCGCCGAACCACGGCGCTCGGCATCGCCCACGCCGCTGCACCCGCGTTGGATGCGCCGGCCACCGATGAGGAGTGGACCATCACTCGCGGCGTGCAGTTCGCTCGCGCCATCGACGCGGCCCTGGACGGCGTGGATGCCTCAGACGCACGCTACGACAGACTGCTCTCGCAGGTGCACACCGAGTTCACCGAACTTCAGCGCTCACTCGGCCGGCACGGTCTCGACGCCACGTACCTGCCGCACGAGGATGGAGTGCAGGTGGTCGCCGCGTTCTCCGGCCGTGACACACCGCTGGTCGACCTGGCCGACACGCTCGGCGACCAGATCGAACAGCACGAACGGCTGCTGAACGCGCGCGAGCGGGAGATCATCCAAAACCACCTGGTGACCGAGGTCGGTGCGCAGCTGTCCGAGTTGATCGGCGAGGCGGACAAACAGATCGACCGCTTGAACGACGAACTGCGCACACGTCGCACAAGCACCGGCATGATGCTGCGGGTGCTGTGGAAGCCGCAACCGGACGGCCCTGCAGGGCTGGCGGATGCGCGGCGGGTGCTTTCGACGACCGCCGATGTGTGGAACGAGGAGGACCGGGCCGGGCTCGGAGAGTTCCTGCAGGCGCGCATTGCCGAGGTGCGCAATGCCGACGAGTCCGGCAACTGGTACGACCATCTCGGCGAGGCGCTGGACTACCGCAGGTGGCACCGTTTCACGGTCGAACGGCACCAGGGCGGTTCGTGGAAGCCGGCGACCGGCCCGGCCTCCGGCGGTGAGCGGGTGCTGGCGGCGAGCATCCCATTGTTCGCGGCGGCATCGTCGCACTACGACACGGCCGGCAATTCCCATGCGCCTCGCCCAGTGATGCTCGACGAAGCGTTCGCCGGCGTCGACGATGCGTCTCGGGCGAACTGCCTCGGGTTGCTGGCCGAGTTCGATCTGGACGTGGTGATGACCAGTGAGCGTGAGTGGGGTTGCTATCCGGAGGTTCCCGGGCTGGCGATCGCACAGTTGACCCGTTTCGACGACACACCCGCCGTGTATGTGCAGCAGTGGCGCTGGGACGGCGCCCGCAAGACACTTGCGGCGGAGCAGGAGGCTGATGCCGCGGCAGATTCGCTGTGGTGAAGGGCGCTGTGGTGAGGGCGCAGTGGTGAGCGGCGCTGGCGAACACGCTGTGGTGAGCGAGCCCGGCGATATCGAACGGCTGCGGCGACTTTTGGGAACGCCGGACACGGCCTGGCTGCTCGAGCGAGTTCGACGCCGTCTGGCCTCGACGGGCGAGCTGCGTGGCACGGTCACGCTGCAGCACGCTTCGGTCGATGAGCGCAGGGCGCTCGCGCGCATCCTGAATCGCCAGGTTCGTGCAGGGCATTCGGCGACGGTGTCCCTCGAACTGCTCGACGCGGCTCTGCGTCGCGAGGCCTGGCCGGCCGGGCTCGCGTCGGCCGTCGTCGCTCTCGCCGGCCCGGTGGCGGATGCTGCTGCGCGTCTTGCCGAGCGCGAAGCGTGGCAACGCGTGAACGATCGGATGCGTGCGATCGGCGACGCGCATCCGGCTGCGGCCGGGTGGGCGGCCGCGGCGGTGCGGGCGGGCCTGCTCAAGCGTGCTTCTGGGTCGACTGAGGAGGCCGATCGGCTGGTCACGCAGTTGGCGCAGCTCGCAGACGCGCTGCCGGCGCAAAGCGAGGTGCTCGGCGTGCTGGCCGCCCGGCTGTTCGGCGACGCCCACGCGTTGGATGTGAAGACGGCGTTGGGCCCGCTGGCAGCGGGACTGGCGGCAGCGATCGGAGGCGTCGGCGTGGGATCGGGTGCCGCGGCGGGCTCGGGCTCCGGGGCTGGAGCAGGTGCCGGGGCGGACGTGGGTGCTGGCGTGGGCTCGGGTGCCGGCGCGGGCTCGGGTGCTGGCCCCGGTGCCGGCACCGCTACAGCCTCGGCAGCGGTCTCAGCCGCGCACTGGCGTCGTCAGGCCTGGCTCTCGGTCGGCGTCGTGGTCGATGAGTTGTCGTCGTTCGTGCTCACGCTGAATCTGCCAGGGGGTGCCGGGTCCGCAAGTGCTCGTGCGCTAGCCGAGTTGTCGGCGACGGGTCAGCCGGCCATCCTGTCCTATCGTCAGGTCGCGCTGGACGGCGTCGGCACCGCACCGCCCGTCGTCTTTGTGTGTGAGAATCCGGCTGTCGTCGCATCCGCTGCCGATCGGATCGGTGCGGATTGTCTGCCTCTGGTCTGCGTCGGAGGTCAGCCAGGGGCCGCTGCGGTGCGGTTGCTCGTTGACCTTGCCGCAAACGGGTCGCAGCTGCGCTATCACGGTGATTTCGACGCGGGCGGTATGACGATCGCGCGGGTGCTCGCCTCTCGTGTCGCATGGCGGCCGTGGCGGTTCACTGCTGGCGATTACGAGGATGCGTGCGTGTCGCTGTCCGGCCTCGCGCCCTTCACCGGGACCCCTGGAGATACGCCGTGGGACCCGAGGCTGGCTGAGGCGATGGGCCGTCACGGGCTTCGGGTCGAGGAGGAGTCGGTCTTGGACGGTCTGCTGCTGGACCTGGCGAGAGTGGACGCCTCGGCGGCCGCGATAACACCGTAAGCGAGCTGCCGCGCGTGCGTCCGTGCTTGTCGGTGGTCGAGTAGCGCCGCGAGGAACGAGCGCCGCGTATCGAGACCTGAGCCTGCGCGAGGGGAGATGCCATGGTCTCGATACGCTCGCTAGCGCTCGCGGGCTACTCGACCAGCGGTGGGGGACGCTCGCTGGCGCTCGCGGGCTACCCTTCGAGACGGCCGCGGGCGGCCTCCTCAGGGCATCGCTCGACCAGCGATGGGGGACGCTCGCTAGCGCTCGAATAGCGGGGCGGTGGGTCGAGTAGGCCGCCCGCGGCCGTATCGAGACCAACGAGCGCATCGAGACCCCCGCAGCACGGGTCACGTGCTCGGCGTTGCCTAGGCTGGGACCATGCCCACAGACTTTCGTAGCATTGCCGCAGCCCTCGCCAACGACCACGCGCGGCGCGCATTCGCCATGCTCGCACTCGGCGAGAGCGAGCAGGCGGTCATCGGTGACCTCGGCGCATCCCGCGCGACGAAAGCACTCGCAGCCCTCCGTCGGGCCGGCCTGATCGAAGCGGATGCCGCGAACCTGCAGCCCGCAGTCTTCCGCGACCTACTCGCGGCAGACGCATCCGCGCCGCGAGCGACCGGGGTCGATCGTTTCGTGTCCGGAGGGCGGATCGATCGTTACCCAGTGCAGGCGGCTGAGCGCGCCACCGTGCTGCGCTGGGCGCTCGAGCGGGTGATCCCACTCGAAATCGTGCTGAGCGAAGCCAACGTGACCGCGCGCCTGGCCACAGTCACAGGAGATCCGGCGATGCTCCGTCGCTTTCTGGTCGACGCGGGCATGATGAGGCGCACGGCATCCGGATCGGAGTACACGCGCGCGAGGAACTCGCCGTCGTCAGCCGACCCGGAGGCGTTGGCGGATGCTGATGTCTGGGGCGAGGTGCCATGGAGCGCTGGCACCTGGACGAACCGTCCGGTCGATGCGCGTGAGGTGGACCTGGGCGCATCCGTAGTTGGCGTGAGCGAGCCGGTAGCGCAGCAGGCTACCGTGCGCACGGCGCTCGACGGCACGGCGCTCGACGTCAGTGCTCTCGACGTCAGTGCTCTCGACGTCACCGCGGCCGAGGGCAGCGACGCGTGGCGCACGACGGCGTACGGTTTCGTGCACGACACCGAGCACGCACTGCTGGCGCCGTTCGTCCACGGCAGTGCCG
This sequence comes from Rathayibacter sp. SW19, assembly GCF_030866825.1. Lineage (NCBI taxonomy): Bacteria > Bacillati > Actinomycetota > Actinomycetes > Micrococcales > Microbacteriaceae > Rathayibacter > Rathayibacter soli. Next base: position 3,461,006 of record NZ_CP133020.1, on the reverse strand, counting down.
TCGAAGTGTCATTCGTCGCCGATTTCGACGCTCAGTTCGACCAAGCAGGCGTATTCGTGCGCATCGGTGAAGGCAGTAGTGGCGAGCGCAATTGGGTCAAGGCCGGTGTGGAGTTTTCCGACGGGATGCCGCAGGTCGGTGCGGTGGTGACGCGCGAGGCATCCGATTGGTCGGTGGCACCTGTGCCCGAGTGGGCCGGCCGGAGGGTCACCGTGCGGGCGAGCTGGGACCTCGACGCGCTCACGATCCGCGCCCGCGTCGATGACGAGCCGTTCCGGTTGGTGCGTGTGGTTCCGTTGGAGCCGCGAGTCGCGGCATCCGCAGGTCCGTTCCTGTGCGCGCCGACACGCGCCGGGCTGACCGTGCGTTTCACCCGGTGGAGCGTCGGCGAGGTGGATGCTGCGCTGCACTGACCCGAGTCGTCGCAGTGCTCGCAGCTACGGACCACGCGATGCCAACGGTCGCGCCGGGCACGTTGGCCCGGGCACCGAGAGAAGAAGACGCACCGTGATTCACTGCAGGGTGAGCATGACCTCGGATTCGACGCGGGTCAGCTTCTGCGGGTTGCGCACATAGTAGAGGCCGGTAACGCCGGCATCTTCGATGCGCACCGCTAAGACGCCGTCAAGCTGGCCGCCGACACGCACGACCAGCGCAGGCTGACCATTCACCACGGTCGGCTCGGTGGTGAGCTGGGCCCCCGCTTTGGCGGAGGCGCCGAGGAAGAAGCGCACGATCTTCTCGGCACCGATGATCGGGCGCAGAGCAGCTTGCTTGAGGCCGCCACCATCGCTCAGCAGAACAACGTCGGGGGCGAGCACGTCGAGGAAGTCCTGCAGCTCTCCAGTGGCTACGGCGTGCTGGAACGACTCCAAGACCAACTTCGTGTCGCGTGCCGACACAGCCTCGCGCGGGCGACGGGCGTCGACATGCTGGCGGGCGCGATGCGCGATCTGCCGCACCGCGGCGGGGCTCTTGTCGACCGCGGCCGCGATCTCGTCATAGCCCACATCGAACGCTTCGCGCAGCACGAACACGGCGCGTTCGGTCGGTGACAACGTCTCGAGCACGAGCATGAACGCCATGGACAGGTTCTCGGCGAGTTCGGCATTTTCGGACACGTCCGGAGCGGTCAGCAGCGGTTCAGGCAGCCATGGGCCGACATACGCTTCCTTGCGGCGCGTGAGCGTGCGCAGCCGGTTCAATGCTTGCCGGGTGGTGATGCGCACGAGGTAGGCGCGCCGCTCGCGCACCTGCTCCAGATCGACCTTGACCCACCGCAACCAGGTTTCCTGGAGCACATCTTCGGCGTCCGCGGCCGATCCGAGCATCTCGTATGCGATGGTGAACAGCAGGTTACGGTGCGCGACGAAGGTCTCGGTCGCTTGCTCAGTACCATTCGCTGCCGCGTCGCCGGTCATACGTCCACCTTGGCCCGCAACAGCTCTCGGCGCGAATGGTCACCCGCCCAGCCTGGCACCCTGAGCAAACCGGGCTTCCTGGCCTCGATCGACAGCTGCTTCACGGTGCCCCGGCACACGAATTCCTTGAGCACGGCGCCGGCGCGACCGCCGATGTAGAACCCGACGGGCTTGTCGTTCTTGCGGGCGAACTGGAAGATTCCGCCACGACGGCCCAGGCTGATGCACTGACCGAAGAAGAGCATGCAAACGTGCGTCGGTTGCTCGCCGGCTATCCGGGCGAGCACGGTGTCCGCAGCGTGCCAGCCTAGGGGGCCGGCAGCCTGGCAGCTCATTCGGAACGGTAAGCCGGATGGTGATGCCGAATCCCCTGCGGCGACAATGCGGGTGTCATCGACGCTGGTGAGCGTTTCGTCGGTGAGGAGGCGACCCACAGCATCCGTGCTGAGACCGCTGCGGGCGGCCAGGTCGGGTACACCGAAGCCCGCGGTCCAAATGGTGACCACGCTCGGCAGCTTGCGGCCGACGACCAATTGCACGGCATCGGATGTCACCCCCGTCACGACCGAATCCGGCCCGTCGACCATCGTGACCCCGAGCCGCGCCAACCGGTTAGCCACCGAGCGTCGGCCGCGCGGATGCAAGTATGGGCCGAGTACGCCGCCACAGATCAGCGTCACCGCGCGCCCAGCTTCTGCGAGCTCCGCGGCGGTCTCGATGCCGCTCGGCCCAGCGCCGACGACCGTCACGGCGGCTGCGGAAGGGGCGGCGTCGAGTGCGCTTCGGAGCCGCTCCGCCTGCTCCAGGCTGGCGATCGGGTAGGCGAACTGGGCTGCTCCGGGCACTTGCGGGTGGGCGCTGCCGCTTCCCGCGGCGTAGATCAGATAGTCATACGCGATCACGGCGCCGCTCGCCAACGTCACGTTGCGCTCGGCCGCGTCGATCCCGGTCACGCTGTCCACGACCAGACGGATGCGCTCGGCCAACACATCGCGATACTCGACGACGGCGTCATCCGACCCGCCCACCAGCTGGTGCAGACGGATCCGCTCGACGAACCTCGGCCGTGCGTTGATCAGGGTCACGTTCATGTCGCCGCGCTGCGTGAGGCGGTTGGCCGCAGTGACGCCGGCGTATCCGCCCCCAACGACGACAACGTCGATGTGAGTCATGGTGTCTCTCCTTTGTTTGAGGGTTCGCCCATGAGACACCACGTGCCCGCGTGCTGTGACATCGGCAGTGTCGTTGGCGAGGTGGCGGTGGCGTTGCCGAGGGCTGCGTAGCCAACTGCAGATTCAGGCTTCTCTACCTGTTCGAAGGGCCCAATTGTTCCTCCGCAAATCGACATCAGGCAGAAGGCTAGTCGCCTGCAAGACTGGTACTGGTAAGCAGTTCGAAGAATTTCGTGTTGATCAAGAGACGGTCACGCCCCAGCTTCACGCTGCGCACGGCGCCGGCCTCCGCTAGCGCATTAAGCCATCCTGTGGCCGTCGGAGGTGACACGCCACATCGCTTCATGGGTCAAGGGGTTCCCGATGAACGTATCCGACAGCGTGCGGATGCCCGCGGCTCGCCCGTGGATGCCTGCGCACACTTCTAAAGTCGTCGTAGTTGAAAGAGGCCGGGACCTCATGCAATATCAACGAAACATGTAAGAAATGCGTTGATTATTTAGATGTCCGAATGAAATGCAAAGAGTTATTACGAGCAAATCCGGGTGCAACGACCGACGATGTGCACGACCAACTTGTCGCGTGAGGCAACCTGTGCGGGCCGCCCTCGCACGGGCATGATGTTGCGGATGCTCAGGGCTCTTCCGCGACAGGCTGTGCGGGTTCGGCGACCATTCGGCCCAGGATCTCGCCGAGCACCAGGTCGTCAACGGCGCCGAGGTGGGAGAAACGCAGCCGCCCCGACTTGTCGATCACGAGCGTCGACGGAGTGCCTTGCAGGTCATATCGCCGCATCGTGGCTGGCAACTGATGGCCGTCTTGGCGGTCGATGCCGACCGGAAAGTTGATGGCGAACTCCGACAGGAAAACCTTGAGAGCATCCGGCCCGGTCACCTCATGATGCTCGAAAACCGTGTTGAGCCCGATCACCGCTACCTCGGGGAGCGCTCGCTGAACGCGTTGCGCCTGCGGCAGCCCGTATCGCACGCAGCCTTGGCAGAGCATCTGAAACGCCTCGATCAAAACCACCCGCCCGCGCAGCGATTCGAGAGTGGATGGCGCGCCGATCCAGTCGGACACGTCCAGTTCAGGAGCCAGTGGTTCCACATAAGTGCTCATACCTCCACAATAGGTCGGCATCACCGCGGGTCACCTGCCGCGCGAGGCTAGCGCCGCCGGAACAGCTTCGCCGGCTTGCCGACGACACCTGGCTGATAGGCATCCGTCTCGATTAGCTGATCCCTCATGTGGCGGCGGAATGTGTCCTTCATCATCGGCCGCCCGGCGATCGCCTCGTGCAGCCGTAGCAGCTCGAGTAGTGTGAACGTCTCGCCGAGCAGCTGCTCCGGGTCGGCGAGCGCGGCGTAGGATGCGCGCAGGGTTTCCACCGCCATCCGGATGATTTGCTCGTGGTCGTAGACGAGGTCGTGCGCGGCGTCCCACGGTGTCAGCTCTACTCTTGGCACGGAGCGTGAGCTTGGCACGGAGCGTGAGCTTGGCCCGGTGCCGACAGCCGAGTCCGGCTCCACCAGCTCGACGGATGCCTGCGGCACCACAACGAGGTGCGCTACAGACAGCACCCAGCCGCGATCGTCGCGCTCGGGTGCGTCGAACACGTGCAGTTGGCGTGGACGCAGCCCCGTGATGCCGGCCTTGTCGCGCAGGGAGCGAAGTACGGCATCCGCGAGCGTCTCGCCCTCATGCAGGAACGTGCCGGGCAGGCGCCACCCGTCGAAGCCGGCTTCGGCCTTCTGCACGAGCACCACGCTGAGCCGCCCGTCGTGCACCGTCAGCACTGCCGTGTCGACGGCGACGGATGGCCGCGGATAGTCGGTCAGGCGCTTCTTCGAGCTGTCGCGGTAGGTCGTCATGCATCAATTGTCTCAGATCTGCGCTATTCTTTAAATAACGCAGAAACGATCTAATCGAATGAGCACCATTCAAGCGATGGAGACAGTATGACCACCTCTCGCAGCCACCTCCAGGATCGCGCCGTTGGAGCCGTGCTCGGCTCGGCAGCCGGTGATGCACTCGGCGCCCCGTACGAGTTCAAGCCATCGCTGCCCGATCACGTTCCCGTGGTTCTCAAGGCGGGCGGACCCTGGCAAGCAGGCGAATGGACGGACGACACCAGCATGGCTATTCCGCTGCTCCAGATGTTGGCCGACGGCGAATCGCTCGACGACGCTGCTGTGCTCGGGCGGGTTGTAGCCGACTGGCAAGGCTGGGCGCGCACCGCGAAGGATGTGGGCATTCAGACCCGCCAGGTGCTCGCGCGTGCGGCGAAACTCGATCACGATGCACCGGTCTCGACCGAGGTATCCGCTCGCGCCGCGGCCAAGGCGGTGCACCAGGCGACCGGCAGGTCCGCCGGCAACGGTTCACTCATGCGCACCGGCCCGGTCGCCCTCGGCTACCTGGGCGACCCTGCCGGCCTCGCCGTCGCCGCGCGCCGCATCAGCGACCTGACCCATTTCGAGACGGATGCCGGCGACGCCTGCGTCATCTGGAGCCTCGCGATCCGGCACGCGATCCTGACCGGGGAGTACGACATCCGCACGCAGATCGACGCGCTGCCCGCCGATCGGCAGGCCCGTTGGCACGGGCTGATCGACACAGCCGAGGCGGTGCAGCCGCGGGATGTTCCCGGCAGCAACGGCTGGGTGGTGGCGGCGTTGCAGGCGGCGTGGTCCGCGATCCACCGCGGCGACGGGCTGCTCGACACTCTTGAGCGAGTGGTGCGGTGCGGCAACGACACCGACACCGTCGCCGCGATCGCGGGAGCGCTCGCCGGCGCGAAGTGGGGCGGTTCCGCCGTGCCCGCGCATCTGCGCCGCGTGCTGCACGGCTGGCCTGGATTGCGCACGCGCGATCTCGTCGGCCTGGCAGTGCTGGCCGTCGACGCCGGCAAACCGAACAAGTCGGGGTGGCCACTTGTGGACCGGATGCCGCTGGGTGGCACGGATACTTTGGTGCAGCATCCGCACGACAGCGGCGTGTGGCTCGGCGACATCGCCGCGCTCGACCGACTGCCCGCCAACGTCGACGCCGTCGTGTCGCTGTGCCGGGTTGGCCGAATGCAGGTGCCGGCGCGCGTGGCGCCGGAAGATCACATCGAGGTTTGGCTGATCGACGAGGACGGCGCAAACCTCAACGTCGACCTGGTGCTCGCCGACACGGCGGATGCCATCGCATCGCTGCGCGCAGAGGGCCATACCGTGCTCGTGCACTGCTTCGAGGCACGGAGTCGCACGCCATCCGTCGCAGCTGCGTACGCGGTGAGGCAGCGGGGAGTGCCGGCAGCGCAAGTGCTCGCCGAAGTGCGCGTGGCGCTTTCCGACGCGGATCCGAAACCGTTTTTGCAGGAGGCAGTGCAGCGCGTCGTGCCGGTCGTCGAGCGCGACAAGCGGCAGCAGGGCACGGCGTGAGTGGCCGCACGCGGGTCGATTTGCCGCCAACAGGGCCACGAGAGCGAACAGCACAACACAGCGAACAGCACCACAATCCGAACAGAAGGAGCACTACATGAGTGAAGCGACAGCATCCGCACCGAAGAAGATCCTCTACGTTGACCTGGACAACACGCTCGTCGACTTTCAGAGCGGGATCGAACGGCTCGACCCGCGCATGCGCGACGGGTACCGCGACGACCTCGACGAGGCTCCCGGCATCTTCGCACTGATGGAGCCGCTGACTGGCGCGCTGGATGCCTATCGCGAGTTGGCGCGCCACTTCGACACCTACATCCTCTCCACGGCGCCGTGGAAGAACCCGTCGGCCTGGCACGACAAGGTCGAGTGGGTGCAGAAGCATCTGGCCATGGACGACCACGATGTTGCCTACAAGCGGCTGATCCTTTCGCATCACAAGAATCTCAACCGCGGCGACTTTCTCGTCGATGATCGCTCGAGCAACGGCGCCGCCGAATTCGAAGGTGAGTGGCTGCAATTCGGGCCGGGCGCACGGTATCCGACCTGGGCGGCGGTCACGGAATATCTGCTGTCGCGCGCTGCACCCTCGAAGCTGGATGAAGCTATCGCCCTCGCGCGCCGTGCCCACAGCGGCCAACGCGACAAGCTCGGCGTGACGTACATCTGCCATCCGTTGACCGTGATGAGTCGGGTCACCACAACGGACGAGAAGATCGTCGCCGTGCTGCACGACGTGGTCGAGGACACCTCGGTCACTCTCGACGACCTGCGTGAGCTCGGCTTCGCGCCGCACATTCTCGACGCAGTGGATGCCGTGACCAAGCGCCCAGGGGAGCCGCTCGCTGATTCCATGGCTCGCGTTCGCGCGGTACCGATGGCTTTGACGATCAAGAAGGCGGACATCTCGCACAATGCCGATCCTGTGCGGCAGGCTGGTCTGCCCGACGACGTGCGCGCTCGCCTGACCGTGAAGTACACCGAGTCGGCTCGACTGCTGGGCACGACGCTGGAGGAGGTTCTGGCGCCGTATCGGGTGCCCGCGCCAACCTCGCCGGCCTCGACTGCGACAGCGGATGCCGTGACAGCGGACGCCGTGACAGCGGACGCGAGGGCGGCATCGTGACCGGCCACGGCCCGTACGAGGACTACCGCCCGCCCGCGAACCGATTCCTGCACGCGCACACGTGGTGGATTGCGAGTGAGCTGGTGCGCAGGCATCCGCACCTGCGAATTGGCACGGTGCTGACGGACAGCAACGACCGATTGCTGCTCGTCTACGACGAACCGGATGCGTATCGGCTGCAGTTCGATTTAGTCGGCGGGGCGAAATACAAGCTGTCCGGCGAGGTGTATTCGATCAGCTGGATCGAGATGATGGCCGGCGACAACCCGCATGAGGTCATCAAGCGTCTCGAGGCTGCGACCGGTCTCGGAGTTCCCAAGAACACCCCCGCGACCACACCGAAGGCCCTTGTGTACCGGGTGGTCGCAAGCGCGCTCGCGGTGGGCGTCAACGATCGTCACGACTGGTACGCCGAGGAAGTGACGTATGATTTCCAGTCCAGGTTCGAGGAACAAGCGGTCTTCGCCCGATTCGCATCGGTGAAGAAGGCGGCGGGTGAGTACTACTTGCGCCACTTCGAGAAAGAACTGGTGGGTGCGCGCCCCGAAGTGTTCTTCCAACCGTTCGTCGCGCTCATGCGCGATCTGGTGCCCGTGGCCATCTTCGATATCGCGGGGGTCGCCCACACCGCAGACGGTTCGAAGGACTTGATGCATGTGTTCAACGACTATGGCCGTCGAGTGACGCCGACGATGGCCTATGCCTTGGAGCGATCGTTGTCATGAGCGTCGGCCGACCGAACGTGCAAATGGTCGATATTCGACGGCTCCACAAATCGTGGACTCGCGGCTCCCTAAATCGTGGACTGTCACCGCCTTCAACCCACGCAGCGACAAGTTGGGGGCAAACATCCACCGCGCCCGCAACTCAACGCAAGCACTCAGATCGAGATTGTGGATGACGATCTCGACACATGCGGAATTTCGTATTACATTATCATTATGGATGTGAACGAGACGATCAATGGCGTGCCGGTCACGGAAGAGCAAATCTCTGCGTGGTCGGCGGAGGCTGAAGCAGGGTACGACGTCGATGCGCTGAAGAAGCGTGGTCGCGGGCGGCCTGGACGAGGTGCCGGGCCATCGCAAGTCATTGCGCTACGGCTTACCTTAGAAGAGCTTGCAGCCGTCGACGCTCGGGCTGCGCGTGAGGGCAAGTCTCGTTCCGAGGTCATCCGCGATGCTCTGGCGGAATCTGCCGCGTGAAGGTTCATGACGCCGCACTCAGACACGGGGTTCTTTCCGCAGACGCGATCCAGGCGGCGACTTGGGCCATCTGGATAGCGGACCTTGACGAGGACGGTCCAGCCAGGCAGCTACGGCTTGGATTCGACACGCAAGGACGACTACTTGAAACCGTGGTCCTCGTATTCGATAGCGGAAACGAACTTGTGATCCACGCGATGAAGGCGCGCTCTCAGATGCTTGATTTGCTTCCATAGGCGCTCAGTGCATTGGGATTGCTGGGTTGCCTTCATCCGCTTTGATCAACTTGGCTCTGCCGCCACCCAAGCTCCGCTTCTGTGCGAGGTTCGCTCGCAGTCAGCAACTCAAACAGGAGTTTTACTTGCGGCTCGGACTTGAAGATCGAATTATGGATGAGCGCGTATCTGCGCCCGTCGTCATTGAGCCAGTTGGTGGGCGCGCTGGGTCGAGATCTTGAATGCACGTGCCGCTGCATCGAGCGTGTATCCATCGGCGCGGAGGGCATGAACTGCGGTGCGCTTGAGCATCGCCGCTTCGGCCTGTGCCTCGCGCGCGACAATCTCGATCTCCTGGGCGCGCTGCCAGGCTGCCTGAGCGTCTGCGGGAACGCGGATTGTGACGTTCACCTGGACATCGCTCGTGTCAACGTCTAGCCAGAGGGATGCGATTTCTGCAGCGGCCGAATCAATCTCCCGCACGCTTCGCGCCTGGCCACCGGTGCCGAGCTCAGGGATGTCTATGAACCACCATCTGCCTTCGCGGGTTGCCGTCGCTTCGAGCTGCCGCGGTACGGTCTTGGCTGCCATCTCTCGCATCTCCAATCGCCAATTTTCAGGGGAGTCCGGGATCGCGTTCATGATCTGCCTCACGACTCCCGGTACTTCACCGTCTTCACCAGCGTACAGATCAATCCCCTCTAGAACATGTAAATCAAGCCCTACTAGAACCATGCCATGAGTGCAATGGCTAATACGCTCACTTCACTGCAGGTGGTGTTGCGGTGCTGTCCGTAGGGACAGGTCGCGAGTGGAGCCGCAGACCTCGACGGCAACGATTTCAATCCGTCTCTCACGAAGGAGTAAGTCGATCTCTGCCTGCCGGCGTGGCCAGTGCGTCACGGCTGTCGTCATGATTCAGCAGCGTAATCGTCGGATTCGACCTGATATTTTGCAAGAACGGTTCTGTGGAATCTTGCCAACGTGCGCTGCTTGTGAAGGTGATGTTGATCTCACGACGAACGACGGATTCGACTGCGCTGGTGATCGAGTAGACGGCGGCACGGTCCACGTCTCCCACGATCAGAAGGTCAATATCGGCGGGAGACTGACCGGCTACACGTTCGGCGCGCGCGGCAAACGAACCGAAGATCAGTGCGTGCCGGATACCCCGGACGCTTGGCAATTGTTTCCGCAACAGCTGTGCCGGGCCGAGTGTGACCGATACGAGTGCTCGCAGTGGAGGGATCGCAGGGTTGCCGTCATCTGCAGTGATCAACTTGGCTCTACCGACCGCCTCGAATCGCAGGTAGCCACTGTCAATCAGGCGCGAGAGTTCCCGGTGCACTGACGGTTGTGGGCGTTCCAGCAGCCGCGCAAGGTCCGCTTCCGTGCGAGGCTCGCTCGTAGTCAGCAACTCGAACAGGAGTCTTGCTTGCAACTCGGATTTGAAGATCGGCAAGCTGTTGACGGCAATTTGGACATTCACAATGTTGATTATATCAATCGAAATGCTGATGTTTCCTTCAACAGAATCAGGAAGCGTGCCCCGCACTGGGGCAGAGCCAGCGCGTCAATCCTGCAAGTATGAAACGAGAGCACGGGCACTGTCGCCTTCGTGCAGATGGTTCGCAGCACCAGGAGGCCGCATGTACGTGCTCTGGCAACAGCGGGGCTGGGCACGCGCGCTTTCCCGGCAGCCGGACTGGAAGCTGGCGCTCGACGGCGACACACTCGTAGCAGAAGTCGGCAGTGAGTACCTACAGTGCGACCTCCGGCAGCTGCAGACGATACGTGTCGCAACCGGATTCCCCTGGTCGTCAGTCGAGCTCCATACTCGCGACCGGCAACTACGAGCAGGCGGGCTGCCGCACTGGCGCGCGAAACGCATCGTCGACACCATCCTTTCGGCGAAGGCCGACGTCGAGCGCCGTCGCGAGCTTGAAGCGCTGCAGGTCGCGTTCGGCGAGGCCGGGCAGCGGGTGCGGCAATGGGTCGCCGATCTCGAGGCCGCCGCGACCAAGCAATTGACCGAGCACGGCTGGCTGACGCGTGAGTTCACCGAACTCTGGACAGCCAATAAGGCCGCCACCGGCTTCGGCGAGCTCTACGGCAACCCCACGCTGCGCGCACACGTCGAAGCCGAGAGCGCGGCCGGCAGCGACGCCATCCGCCTGTGGTGCCACAGCCTGCCCGACTACATCACGCGCGCGAACGCAGCACGACTCGACAACGAACTCGGGGTCTGCCGCGACTTTTTCGACACCGTTGAAAAGTCACCGCTCACCGATGAGCAGAAGCGAGCGGTCGTCTGCTTCGACAATCGGATGCTCGTGGTCGCGTCCGCCGGATCCGGCAAGACCTCGACTATGGTCGCGAAAGCCGCATACGCAATGCATCGCGGGCTGATCGAGCCGGACAAGATTCTCATGCTCGCGTTCAACGCGTCAGCAGCGAAGGAACTCAAACAGCGCACGCTCGAGCGACTGACACCTCTCGGGCTCGACGCGAGCCAGGTCAGTGCCAAGACCTTCCACGCGTTCGGCCTGGAAGTCATCGGCAAGGCCACGGGCCGAAAGCCGTCGCTTGCACCGTGGCTGGAGGGTGGAGGCGATATCGAACGCTTGGGCCAGATCGTCGAATATCTCCGCGCCTCGGATCGCGACTTCCGTTACCACTGGGACTTCTTCCGGGCCGTGCTTGCGCGCGACTATCCGGCCGACAGCGCGGCTGCCGAGAACGGAAACGAGGGTGACGACGAGAACGTTGACGCAGCATCCGCCTCGGTCATTCGCACGGTTCGCGGCGAGGTCGTGAAGAGCGCTGGCGAGCGGATGATCGCCAACTGGCTCGCGTACAACGGCGTCGATTACGTATACGAGCGCACGTATGAGCGTGACACGGCCGATCCGGAGCACGGGCAGTACCATCCGGACTTCTACTACCCGGGCATCGATGTTTATCACGAACACTGGGCGCTGGATGAAAACGGGCAGCCGCCCGAAGACTTCACCGGCTATCTGGACGGCATGCGTTGGAAGCGCGACCTGCACCGCAAAAACGGCACGACCCTGGTGGAAACGACAGCGGGTGATTTGTGGAACGGTCGGGCACTGCGCGACTTGGCCGCTGAGCTGACGCGGCGCGGCATCCGGCTGCACCCGGACGCGGACCGAACATATGCCGGGCAAACCGTCGTGCAGAACCGCGAACTCGTGCAGACGTTCCGCAGTTTCTTGATTCACGCCAAGAGCAACTGCCTGTCTGACGAACAACTGCGCGAGCGGCTCGAGCAGGATCCGGCGGGGCGCAACTCCGATGGCGAGGTGCGGTACCGCGATCGCGCATTTCTCACCCTCTTCGTGGCGATTCGGCGGGTGTGGGAAGCGCGGCTCGCCGCAGAGGAGGTGATCGACTTCGAGGACATGCTCAACCTCTCCGCCGAGCATCTTGAGGCCGGCCGCTGGCAGAGCCCGTATGAGCTGGTCATGGTCGACGAGCTCCAGGATGCGAGTCGCGCGCGTTCCCGACTGGTGCGCGCGTTGGTTGCTCAGCCGGGCCGGCACCTGTTCGCGGTCGGCGACGATTGGCAGAGCATCAACCGTTTCGCGGGAAGTGACCTGTCGGTGATGACGCAGTTCGAGCAACAGTTCGGCCCGAGTGAGACGCTGCGGCTGGAGCGCACGTTTCGTTTTCCGCAGTCGATCGCGGATGTCTCCAGCCGGTTCGTGCAGAAGAACCCCGCGCAGCTTGCCAAGACGGTCGTGTCTTCCGGTGCAGAGTTTCCGCCGACGATCGGCGTCATGTCGGTTGCGAAAGAGGATGCTGTCGCATCCGCAATTCTGCATCGCTTGAAGACGTTGCGTAAGTTCGTGTTGAGTGGTGCCGTTCCGCCGTCGCACGGTCGCAAGCTCACTGTGCTCGTGCTCGGGCGGTACCGGCACCAGGCGGAGTATCTGACGCGGTCACGCGAGCTCGAGGATTGTCTCGATGTGCGTTTCATGACGGTGCACGCGTCGAAGGGTGCTGAGGCGGATTACATCGTGATCTTGGGTCTGGTGTCGGGTCGGTGGGGTTTTCCGAGCACGATTCCGGATGATCCGGTGCTGCGGTTGGCGATGCCCGGTGCGGAGAGTTTTCCGCGTGCCGAGGAGCGCCGGCTTTTCTATGTGGCGCTGACGCGGGCGCGTCGTGGTGTGTTGCTGGTGACGATCGACAAACGCGAGTCGCCGTTCTTGATGGAGCTGATCCGGGACTTCGGGTTGACCAGGACGAATGCGATCGGTGAGAGCCTCGAGTCGATCGTCTGCCCGCGGTGTGGACGTGCGTTCATGGTGCGCCGCGAGAGTAAGCGGCGTGGGCCGTTCTATGGGTGCGGGCGGTACCCGCGGTGCAAGGGTGTGCTTGCGGTTGAGAATGTGCACGGGCCGCAGGGCCTGTAGGTCGAGCGCGCTCGCGCGATCCGGCAGCTAAACGAGTGCTTGGTTCTCTGCTGAAAAGGAGATCCTGTTGGAGCGGCCGGGCGCTTCCGCGCATGACGAAGCAACGGCGGCCCAGGTTCGCGACGTGGTCACCAAGGGAGCTGGTGGCGGATGGCTCGCGTTCACCACCGACGACGTGCAGGGCACGTTTGAGAAGATCGCGGTGGCCGTGTGGAGATCACTCAGGAGCCGATGGAGCAGCCCAACGGAACGGGCTTCGCCATCCGGAACCCCTTCGGCAACAACATCCGTATCGGCTCGATCAAGCCGTGGGACCAGCAGGGATGACCGGCGGCATCGGCCGACGCGAGATCGGTTCCGCGAACCAGTCGATACCAGAAGACAGCTCTCACTGAAGCGCAGTTCCTGCATAATCGTCGCTATGAACCACGAGCCAGTGTCTGCGGGCCAGGTCGTCCTCGAGACGGATCGGCTGTTGCTGCGGCCGTGGCGTGTGTCGGATGCCGCGCTGCAGCGCGAGTTGTTGGCGGAGCGCGATCCGCGCGTGCCTCAGCATCGTCGAATCGGCCCGGACGGGCATCCGACGGTGGAAGATCTCGAGGACGTATCCGTCACGAAGCCGCGGCCACTTCGGGTGCATCCCTGAGGCTTTTGGCCGCGGAGCGAGGGGGCTCAGGCGCTGTCATCGGCTATTGCGGTCTGATTCCCAATGTGCACGGGCAGGATGGCGAGCCGGAGCTGGCGTATGAGTTTCTGCGTACAGTCTGGGGTCAGGGCTATGCGACAGAGGCGGCGCAGGCGGTGCTCGGCTGGGCGACCGAGTCGGGTTACCGGCGCCTGTGGGCCACCACGTGACTGGAACACCCCGTCTCGTCGCGTGATGGACAAGCTCAGGTTTGTCGAAACTGATCGGGTGGAGCCGGATGACGTCCACGGAGATTCGCTGTTCTACATGAAGGACCTGTAGAGGCTTCTGGGTCGGCCCCTGTGCCGCATGCCAGTGGCGAGATCTCGGCCAACTGGGTTCGTTGCCGTGGTGGTGCCGCTGACCCGTCGATGGCAGGCGTCACTGGTTGAGTTTTAGCCACCTGATCTTGCGTTCGCACCCCGCGACCTGAGAGGGTTGGGGCCCCTCGTATACCGGTCATGCCCTGCGAGGTCAAGAAGGGCACCACGGGAGGCGGCGCCGTGGCATTCCAGGGTTTGTCGGTTCCAACTGCCATGCTGGTCCTGTGGCCGAAGATTCCGAAGTCGCCGATGACGAACCGCCGTTCGTCCAGCCGATCCACCTCGTTGGCGGGGTCAACTTCACGACCTGGCCCAACCTCAAGTGGAGTCGGGGGAACTCGCACGTGGCCCTTCTTCAATCGAAGTTCGGCGAGTGGCACGCCAGCGCGCCGGTCTCGATAGATGCCGTGTTGCGCGAGGACCGACTGGGGATCGACCTAGTGGCCCGAGTGCCCAAGGGGATACCCAAACACGACTGGTCGCTGGACCTCGGCGACGCGCTCCACAACCTCCGGAACGCATTCGACGCCGTGGCTTGGGGCATGGCGCATTTCAACGATGTCCAGCCCACGAGGCCAAAGTCGGTCTACTTCCCGATCTGCACCGAGGAGAAGCAGTGGAAGAAGGCGCTCAACGACTGGGTGAGCGAGATCCCGCCGGAGTTCCAAGAGCGGCTCCGGATCATGCAACCGTTCACCTACGTGACTTCCGAAGGGGTGTCGGTGCTGTCGATGCTCCACGACCTCGACATTCAGGACAAGCACCGCGACATCTTGACGGTCTCGGCAGACGTGCAGGGGATCAACCTCGGCGGGTCCTTCGAGTACGACGACCACGGCACCCAGGCGGTACCTCGTGTGGACATGAAGGACGACGTGAAGTTCGCCGACGGCGTGGTGCTCGGGACGATCCACGCTGGAGCGCCAATCCGCATGGTCGGCCAGATGATCCTACGCCCGGCCATGAAGGTGCAGCTCACCCACCGGGACACAACCTACGACGTGATGCCGATGCTCCAGCAGTTCATCACTGAGACGCGACGGTGCCTCGACATCCTGTTGTTCGGGCTGGCCCCTCCTGACGAACCGGAGGGCGAGTGGTCGCCGGTAGAGATGGGGCCACCCCTGGCGTAGAACCGTCGGGTTTGCCGTAGGCAGGTACATGCCCCGATGGCTGTGGGAGGCCACCGACCTTGGCTCAGTTGTGTCGGTAGTTGTAATCCGCGACTCGGAGTCTCTCAAACCAGCGCGCCGTGTGGATGATTCGGTCTAAATCGCCCCCACGCGACGCAAGGAGCTGTGACCGCGACAGCTGGCTCAGGTCCTCCCAGTCGCCGTACGTCAGGTACAGCGCGTTCCCGACCCGGGGATTCTCGAATGCCACGAAGTCCTCGCCGAACATGTAATCGATGTGGCGCTGGAGCCCTGACCAGCCGAGCAATCGCTTCTCGAGTAGCGAGGCGAAGTCACGTCCCCACCGGAGGCATCTACGAAGCTGAGGGCGAGGCCGAAGATGCCGATCACAGTCTGTCGAGCCCCTGCCCAGTAGGGGTCATCTTCCTCGAACACGAGGGAGGGACATACAGGGGCGTGTTGGTGCTCACCTCGCGGTCGAACCAGTTGTCGTCGCCGTCTCGTTCGACGGCGAAGAAGTCCGTGAATCGCATCCGTTGCCCCCTCGTCCCACAACGCATCGTCAGGGCGGAAACGGCGGGTCTCGCACCCCGCAAGGTGGCAGCGGTAATGGGTCCCATGCCACTAACCAAGATTGACGAACTGAGGTTCATGCGGGAGTGCCGAATGCGAGCGCCCGTTGACCGAGTCACTTTCGGGCTACTTGCGGCCGTCTACGTTGGCGAATGGCTGAGCTAGATGCACTCGCGCAAACTCGTCCAGATAGTCCCTTTCAACATCTTGAGGGTCCATGCCAGGTGTCTTGATCCAGCAGATCAACAGTTGATCTACGTCATCAAGTTGCCAGATCGATCTCCCCCCGGAATGGCTGCGAGCCTTCCGGCCGAAGGGGTTCAGCCGAGA
The DNA here is from genome assembly GCF_030866825.1 of Rathayibacter sp. SW19. Taxonomy (NCBI): domain Bacteria; kingdom Bacillati; phylum Actinomycetota; class Actinomycetes; order Micrococcales; family Microbacteriaceae; genus Rathayibacter; species Rathayibacter soli. Next base: position 3,444,953 of record NZ_CP133020.1, on the reverse strand, counting down.
CTTGAGACCGCCTTTGCTGGTCGGGCTGCCGGCCTTGCCGATGTAGACGATGGGAGCACCCGGGATCCACCGTCTCTCCAGATCCTCCAGCGTGTATCGGTCAAGCGGACTGTGTTCTAGAAGCGTGTACGGCGCGTCCGAGTTCGGCCGAAGTACGGCATATATGCCCTTTTCTGGAGTCACCTCCTTCATAACCAGACCCACTAAGGGGACAAAACCCTCGAAACCTGCAGCAGCCAGACCTTTTCGATCCCAAGAAGTGGGTAGTGGGAAGTTCGTCCGGCGCATACCGTGATGGTATCGAGCGTGTCCGCGAGTGTGGGTCCACCAGCAGGTATCCGCTGACTGGCCGACGCAGCAGCGCCACCTAGTCTGGAACGCAAGGTCCCCGTCGCGGTGCTGCCGCAACCAACGGTCGTGTTTGCGTGTCCACGCCTCACCGTCGTCATCGACGAACCCGTGCATCAGTAACAGTTTCGACAACCGGTGCCGGGAGGCCATCAGATCCTGCCGGGTATCCTCCCGGGTGCGCACCAGATCCCGGGAGGTCTCCTCCTCGATCGAGGGAACCGTCACCGCCACGATCTCGTCCAATTTGAGCAGCCGGGCCAGATGGAACGCATCCCGCTGATCGGTCTTGACCCGATCCCCGGAGGGCCGTTGCAACTTCGACGGCGCCGCGACCACACACCAGATCCCGGACTCGATCAGCCGACGATACAAGCCGAAACCGGTCGGGCCGGCCTCATACGTCACCTGCGTCGGACCCGGCAACGAGGCCACCCAGAACACGACCTCGGCCAGGTCGTACCCGAATCGTCGTCGCAGCACCTCACCGGTATCCACATCGATAGCGCACCCCACGATCGTTCGGACGTGCACATCCAGACCAACGAAACTACGATAGATAGTCAACTGGGGCCTCCAAAGCTCACCTGTCGGATCGGTCAACCTTTCACCTGTTGGCAACCCACGTCTATGTGAAACGAGGCCCCAGCCTCAAAGACTGACCACCCTCATATGGTCTAGCATTCGGAAATGACCAGACCGGCTCCCATCGAAGACATCCCGATCGGTGGTGAGGCCATTCACCTCGGGCAGTTCCTGAAGTTCGCTGCGCTCCTCGAGTCTGGTGGAAACGCGAAACAGCCCATCGCCGATGGCGACGTGGCGTGAATGGCGAGGTCGATCGCCGCCGCGGACGGCAGTTGCAACTCGGCGACGTCGTCACTTCTGAAGGGGCGTAGCGTCTGCGTCTCTCGGTAGCCAGTCGCATAAGCATCCACTTGCGTACGGTTGACTGCAACGCGGAGGGCGCGCGTGGCGGGAGCGCGATCCGCGAAGATTCAGGCTGGGATGTGCCGGAGTCCGAGCTGGCGGTGATCGCCAAACCGCACAGCATTGAGGCGGCCAAGCGCAGGCTGCAGTGATGGCCGGTGGCGTCTCGATGCGGTCGCGCGCGCCCGAACTGGCGGATGTCGCGAATGCCGCGCTGGTCGAGCCGTGCGGCGGTCAACCGCATTCTGATGAAGCGTGCGATCGGGGCGAACTGCAGCCTGGAAACCCTGGCTCTGATGAGCCCGTCGATGGCCGCCTATCCGGTACTGATCCTGCGGAAACCGGTCGACCGCGCCTTCCTGCTGTCACTGATAAACAGTGTGATCTTGCCGGCGGTTGGGCTGGGTCGCGCGGACAGGGCCGGTGCTGAAAAAGCCAAAGCGGCTTCGAGTGCTGACGCATAGTCGTCGCCAGACCTTCGGGTTGCCTTTTGGAGTATCTCAGGCCTGTTTCCGGCACGCAGTCGGCGTGCTTGGCACGGTCGATCTTGGCCGGAGATTTCGAGCCTCGGGAGAGGCCTGGACAGCGTGTTGAGGAGCGCCAAATCGGGCGAATGTTTGTCGACGCATGCTCCCATCTCCCGCGAGAGTGCCCAACATTCGTTAGAGTGCGATTATGACTTTGAAGGGCGACTTCGACTGGATCGAGCTTCAAGACGGAACCGTCGACATTTACACGCGTGACCGCAAGATCGCTCACATTGCGCAAGGCGATCGTGGGTGGCATGTGGCGTCCGATCCGGCCCACCAGTTCGACGATGTCGAGGTACTACTTCGCCTCATCGACCGGGGCCAGCGCGACGGCTTCAGTCCGCAAGATCGCTGAGTTTTGACGTTGGACGTAGTTTTCGAGGCCGTCGAGGGCGCCATGCGCGTGTCGATAAAAGCACACATCATCGCTAGGTTTCGAGATGACACTATTTCGGCCTTGCACATAAGTCGCCCAAACGCGTCGGGCCGAAACTCGAGCACGGGATCGCGGTCGTGCCGGACCATACGACCACAGCGGCGTTGGCCCGCACGCCCGCCGACCTGGTGGACTGGCTGTTCCGAGCCGAGAACTTTCCGGATGGTGCGTGGCTGTCGACCGGGACCGGCATTGTTCCGCCGGACGATTTCACGCTGCGCGTCGGCGATGCCGTGACAGTGACGGTCGATGGTGTGGCCACGACCACCAATCGCGTGGATAGCGGGCGCCGCGTGTGGGACTTCTTGGGGGCGCGCTGCCCTAGAAATCGCGCAAGTTCCTGGGTCGATCAGCGAAAACACTTAGCCACGTCAAGGTGTCCCCGACGCATATCAGCGATCTTCCAACTCGTGCGGGCTGCGAGGCACGCAGAGCCATGCGAGATCGTCAAAGCCACTGTCGCCTGAGTGATCGTGCGTGCATTCGAAATGGTTATGCCGAATGTCGTTTGCCACTTGCTCGATCCGCGCGGCGATCCCCTTGAGCAATTCTGGACGCACGGCTTCGCGAGTGTTCTTACCCTCTTCGTCAAGGTTCAGCACTTCGATCAAGTCAGCTGACTCGCCAGTTAATTCGCGATAGCCCAAGGCGTACACATGGAGCTGGTCGCGGGTGACATCTTCGGCCTGAGCGCGATCGGTCGACTTGAAGTCGACGATGGATACCTCGTCCGTCGCCAGGCGCTTGATCAGGTCGATTCGCCCGTCGACGGTAACGCCTGGCCCCACCTGCACCTGGATCTGTTTCTCAGAATGAATAGTGCGGGGGAGGTCGTCGCCGTGGACATCGAAGTAACGCTCGATCGCGCCGACTGCAGCCTTGCGCAGTTGTTCGCGCAGCGCTGGATAGGCGTAAGGGGTGTTGAGGTGGCGGTCGACCAACTCCAGGGCACTGTCGCGTTCGAGCAGCTCTCCTGCGAGTGCTCGCTTGTGCATCTCGGCGAGTGCGTCGTGGAGCCCCTTCCCGTATCCCAGTGCTTCGTGAATGGGCGGGTTGAACCCGTACATGAAACGCAGCTTGAACTGGTACGGACAATCAAAGAGGTACTTGAGCTCCGAAAACGAGATGGTCACCTGAGGCGTCTCGTGGCGCGGAGTGGGCGTCAACCGTTCGAGGTTAACTGGTAGTCCCTGGTCCGCCGTAGAGACCCAGGATGACCTTGTGAGGTGGTCAAAGAATTCCGAGCGCCGTCTACTCCGCGCTGAATCTCCGGGGGAGAACGTCGCATACAGATACTTCTTTGCGCGGGTGACCGCGACATAGAAGAGGCGGGTTTCCTCAGACAGTCCGCCACGGTAGCGAGAGCCGTGTGGCACTGCCGAGACGGGTACGACGTGAAAAACATTCAACCCGCCAGAAGCGGATGAAGGAAATCGGTTCCGCCGCAAACATGGCACGAATACCGCCGGCCATTGCATCCCCTTCGCCCGATGGACTGTGGAGATGGTCACCGCATCGGGGGCTGCATACCCGTTGTCCTCGTCCGATTCTTCGTAGTAGCTCGGCGCCTGGTACTCGAGAAAGCCGACGAATGATTCGTACTTCGAGCGCGGTGCCGATGAGAAGTAGATTGCCTCGAAATCGGAGATGACTTGGCTGAACTTGCCGAGCTGATACATCACGAGCTCAGCACGCTCAGGCGATCCCGGTATGGAATCTTCGCGAATCCCTAGCGCCTCAAGCACTTCCAGGTAGAGCCGCTGGATGTTGTAGATGCCCCATCGCTCGCCACTATCAAAACGCTTACCTGCGTCTAGCAACGCAGTCGCCTTAGCGAAGCGGTCGAGATACGGCAGGATGTCCGCCTGCTCCCATAGTGCTCTAAGCGACGCGGAGTCGATCTGACCCATCATGTATCGGAACAACCCGACGACCGCGATGATCTCCGGCGCTTCGAAGAGACGCGCGAGGCCCTTGATTAGATACGGAATACCGCGCCGACGGAACTCCTCAACCAAGGGTCCCGCGTCCTTCACTGATCGGAAGAGGACGGCCGCATCGGACCACGACAGACCCCGCGGTGAATCACCCGGATTGTCAATGAACGGAATACCACGCAAGGCTTCAATTCGATCGGTGATCCACACTGCTTCGGCCTCTGGATCCGAAAACTCGAGAGCGAGCAGGTCGTCGCGTTCCCATTGCTGGTGAGAGGCATACACCATCCCCTTGCTGAGCCGTTCGTCGGCAGGGATACGCTCTGCGATGCTCCTGCCGAGCTCGATAATTCCCTTGCTAGACCGAAAGTTATCCGAAAGTTCGATTATCCGCGCTCCCGGATGGCGGTCGGGAAACGTCAGGATGTTGTTGACTTCGCTCCCGCGCCACTGGTAGATCGTTTGATCATCGTCGCCAACGACGCAGAGATTGGCCCCGAATCGCACCAAGGCTGCGACCAGACGTTCCTGCAATGGATTGACATCCTGGTATTCATCAACGACCACGTACTTCACGTCGATCCGGAGGTGTTCGAGAACTGCAGACTCGGCGGGGTCGAGATTCTCGGCGGGGTCGGTTTCAAGGAAGTCAACGGCGGTGGCGATCATGCTGGTGTAGTCAAAGTAGCTGTGTTTGCTCAGCAGCGTGACGTACGACTGCAGGCTCGAACCCACAGCGTCGGGCACTTGCTCGAAGTCGACATCGTCTTCCTGCAGGATCGACAGGACCTGCATGTAGAGCTTCGAGTGGATGTACCGGCGGAGCCGGGGTGTTCCGGTCGAAGAGGTGGTGCAGGTCGTCAGCCCCGATTCGCGGCTGTTGCGGTCGATCAGGAGCCGTTGTGTGATCTCCGTGAGCACGTTGAACTTGAAAGCTTCAGGAACGTAGGTCTGGAGGAGGTCCAGGCCGTAGCCGTGCATGGTGCCAATGTACATCTCGGCGAGACCGATCACCTCGCCATGCTCCTGCTGCACAAGCGAGTAGATGCGGTCCTTGAGCTCTGCAGCAGCTTTTTCGGTGAATGTGAACGCAACGATGTTACGAGGCTCTATGCCGGGTTGGGCGAGAATGTGCGAAATTCTCTGTGAGATGACCTGGGTCTTACCTGAACCAGCGCAAGCAATGAGCTGCAGTGGGAACGTGAGCTCGTCGATTGCTTGCTGTTGTTCTTCGGTGTACTGCGTCATTTCGGATCCGCCACCCAATCGTTCAGCTGACTTCGAAGACCTTCATGACCTCGTCGCCATAGTCGTTGATGACTTTGATCGCGATCTTTCCGGTGGTCGGTCGATCAAAAGGCGTGGAAACCGTGCGATTAAGCGTCGCCCACGCGTCGGGGTTGATGTCGGCTTTGAGCGCGCTCTTGAGCTTCTTGTATGGATTGTTGCCGCCAGTGAAGTAGCAGTGCCGCACGAAGAACGACTCCTCGTTGTAGTCGGTGTCGATCATCCAGAGTGCGATTCGATCAGTTTGGCGGCTACGAACTTCACCCGTGGTTGGGTCATAGACGTCGACTCCACGCAACTCGACTTCGAGCTTGCCGTCGTCAGTGTCCCGGATGTCAATGTCTGGTTCGCCGAAGACGGTGAAGAGGTTGCCGGCTCCAGTCTTTTTAAGGTCCTCGCCCATGAGCAGGTCGGCGTTCATTCGTACTAGCAGTACCTTGATGCGGCCCAGCTTGCGTTCACTTTCGACGTTGGCGAACCCGTCGTCGCCAGCAATGATCGTCACCCCATCGTCTTCAGTCACGCCGGTTGCCTGTGGATCAAAGGCGAACCCAAGGACACACAGCAAATCAACGGATGCGTCGGCGATTGCCTCCTTTGCCGCGCTCTTAACGAAGCCCGGGCTTACTGTGCCATATTGCGGACCAATTGCGACAGCCACCCGATTGGCAGTGTTCAAATCATTCTCATCGTCGTACTTGCGCTCGCCGATGGCTTGCACATAGCTGCCTGCATGGTAGTCGAGAGTCGCGAACTCGATTCGCTCATCGCGTCGCCCGTTCTGAATGCCGGCTCGTTGCAGGTTCAGTAGGATCGACTGCTCGAAGCTTGGTCGCTCGGCGTCGGTGACATCGCCGCGTTCGCTGATTGACTCACGCGCACTGGTCTCTTTCGCGTCGTCGAAGCTCAGCGAACGGTGCGGCGAGAGGCTTTCGACCGTAAACGGCCCTGAAACTCGCACGCTTTTCTTGTCTTCGAACGGCTTGTCGTAGAGGTATTCGAATTCAGCGTGACGCTTGATCGCTGTGTCGATCTCCTCCCGGCTCATTCCTTCCCGGATGTCGGGGTTATTTGTAATTGAGCCCAACGTTATGTGTGGGACGCGTTGGTAAACGAATCCGTGGCGTACGTCGTTCGCTACTGTCACGGATGGCATCGCTTTGCCTGAAAGCTCCTGCTCTTTGCGACGTCCCTCCACCGAGTCCGCTAACAGGAAGAACGGATACTGTGAGCCCATTAGCCGTTGTCGGGCCAGGGCGAGCGCGACCCGCGAAGAATCGATTGTGATCCAGCGTCTGCCCCAGTTTTCACTGACATAGGCAGTCGTACCTGATCCGCAGGTTGGATCCAGTACAAGGTCGCCAGGGTCAGTCGCCATTAATACACAACGCTCAATAACCCGATGGCTTGTCTGCACCACGTATGTGCGGTCGAGAGCCCCTTGAGTGTCAGTCCAAACATTGTCAAGTTCTTCCACCGGATAGTCGTCCGCGAAGAAGACGTAGTTAGGCATCTTTGCAGGAGCCTCGATTCTGTTTGCGGCGATCAGCTTCGAAATTCCAGCTGGATTGGTCTTCCAACTCTTACTTCCCGACGGGTAGAACGTCTTGCCTCCAAACCCAAACTCAAAGACGCACGATTCTGTACGTCCTGCCGAAACTAGGTCGGTAAGGCGATATGTTCGACCGACGCCATCGACGTTTTCAATGTCTTGGAGCTCCGGCCTTGTTAGCTTCCTTCGGGTACCGTCCGATTCCTCGACATTCGTGAATTGTGATCCAACTCCGGAGCGGCGCCGCTTAAAAAGCCTCCGAAATTTGATGTCCTCGACGGAACGTCCGTACCAGAGAACGTGATCGTAAATCGCGGGTACAAGGGTCGTTCTGAGTGGAATTTTCGTTCTGAATGCGAACTGTCCAGCGAAGTTCTGATTACCGAAAACCTCGTCGAGCAGAGCGCGGACAAGGTGCACATTCTCGTCACCGATCTGGACGAAGACGCTTCCGCTTTCGGTTAGAAGGTCGCGCGCAACGACAAGTCGGTCACGCAAATACGAAAGGTAGGAATGGATTCCGAGTTCCCATGTGTCGCGGAATGCCTTTATCTGTTCAGCTTCCCTCGCAACGTCCTCGAGGCGCCCATCTTTCACTGTGCGTTCTCTGGCGGAAGTCTGCCAATTGGAGCCAAAATTAATACCGTACGGCGGGTCGACATAGATCATCTGAACCTTGCCGCGCAGCTGCTCCCGCTCGGCCAACGACCCCATGACCTGAAGCGAGTCGCCGAGGATCATGCGGTTCGCCCAGTTTGCCTCGTGCTGATAGAACTCCACCTGCGAGAGTTCGTCGAGCCCGTCGAAGTCATCGAACAGCGTTAGCTCCGGTTCGCTCTCGCCTTTCTTCGCGGTCTTGCGGAGGTTCTCGATCAACACACGTGGATCGATTTTCTCCTGGATGTAAATCGGTGGAGCGTCCACCACGAGGTCCGCCTTATCTTGCTCATCTTTGCCGCGCCAGACAAGCTGAGGGTCAAGGCTCGTGTCACGTGGGTATAGCAATGGAGGCAAAGAGGAGCCGTTCTCGTCGAAGAACGTACCAGCAGCATCCGCGGTTGGAATGTTTGTGCGCTTCTCGCTGTGGGTAATCGACTCGACCGGAGTCGGGCCAGATGTACTGGGCTTACGCGCCATTAGTGTGCCTCCATTGTGGACAAGACAAAATCTTCGAGCAGATCCGGGTCTCCAATGATGGCTTCATCACGGAGCAAGCTATTGATCGCATCCCGCAGAACGGACTGGGCATTATCGACTTCTGCCCTATGCATTTCGATGTAGCCCCAGCGGCCGAACCCGCGATGGTTGTTGACGGCGACACACCAGCTGTCGCGCGCCGTTCTGGCCTTCTCCTTTGTCGGGCCTGGGCTCTTCTGTGAGCCGGAAACCTCCACGATGAGCGTGCGCACGAAGTCTTCGTGAGGCTGTTGCGGAAGGCGAAGCAGGAAGTCAGGAACATAGGAGTGGCTGCGACCATTGTGCACGTAGGGGATGAGGAACCCAAGCTGATCATTCTTGACGAATGAGGTGATCTTTCCGTCGAAAGCTAACGAGTCGCAAACCTTGGCAACCTTTTCCTCCCACGAGTTTCCATCCTTGCCATCGAGGGTGACCCGGTTGACGTGAGAGTTCTCGACCTCAACGCACTGCTTACGTGTGTCGAAGAGAACGGAGTCGGTGGAGCCAACGGGATCGAACTGTCGCAACATGGGGCGAAGTCGAGGCCGTCGCGCCTCGTGGGCCTCGCGGCGAATGATGGCGTTGTACACCGTTTCGGCCGCCTTCTGCTGGGGTTCTGCCAGGGAGAGGTATCCGATGCTGTAGCCATGTTCGATATCGACACAGTTGTCGAGCCATTGTCTAGAGATACGAACGAGCTGGGGGAACAGCCAGGGTTTACGGTCTTCGCCCGTATTGAAGAAAGTGTGCAGAATACGGTCTGCAATCTCGAACGCGAGCTGCTGCGGACGAGTGGCCAGCAACTCCTCGATGCGTTCAGCTTCGCCAACGATCCCCTCGGACTGCACCCAGCTCGGCACGTTGGACGCGCCGATCTCCATTCGGTCGGAGTCGTCCGGATCGAATTCGAGTGGTTGATCAGGCAACTCCACTCGGTACCCGGTGAGGATCGGGAACTCAATGCGGAGATCGGCGCGCTCTGAAAGAGCTTGGACGCGGAGAGCCGGTTGAGTGGGTTTGGTACCGGTGATTTCACGATCGGAGGGGATGAAGGCGAACGGGATCCCATAAACATTTGCATACTCTGGTTCAAAGAATCCCTCGTCGTTAGCAACATAGAAGCGACGACGGAGCCCGCGGCCAACAACTTGTTCGCAAAGAAGCTGGGAACCGAACGCGCGAATTCCGAGGATGTGGGTGACCGTATTCGCGTCCCAACCCTCGGTGAGCATTGCGACGCTTACGACGGCATGTACGCCCTCGCCGAGCTTGCCTTTCTTTCCCACCGTGTTCATGACCTCGCGCAGAAGATCCTCATCGGTGAGTTTGTCGACATCCGCACCAGGATTCTCGCGACGATACTGCGCCTTGAACGCTTCAATCTCTGAACTGGCCGCGTCCTTGAACTCTTTCTTCATCGCCTCCCCAGACTCGAGTTGCCTCGAGTCGACGATGATGGTCTTCGGTTTGGAGAGCAGTTTTCCGTCGACCACATTGCTGAAGAGCGCCAGCTTTCCTGGAACGTGAACTGTGGTGTCGCCGATGATCTTGTCGTAACCTGCGATCCAGTCGTACATCAGCTTCGAGACGATGGTATTCGGAGCAACGACGATCATGACGGGAGGCGGCTCGCCGAGGTCTCTAAGCTCCTTCTCCCACCGGGAAAAGGACCGCTCGTAGCTGCTGTACAGGCTGCGGAGGGCGCCCTCGAGCGCCGCGGGCATGATCCACGTACCAGGTTCGCCGACAGCAGATGTTGCTCTCTTTGGGAGGTCATCCTTGATCTGGTCCCACAGGTGTAGGTAGCTGACCTGATCGCCCTCGGCATTGTCGTCAACGGGGAGCCGCGGTACTTTGACGATTCCCGATTCGATCGCATCCATGAGGGAAAAATCGCTCACAGTCCATGGGAAGATGAGACCTTCGCCCCAGCCCGAACCCTTGAGATAGAACGGCGTTGCGGAGAGGTCGTAGATCGCCTTGACACCTACGTGCTTACGAATGGCAGCGAGCCCCTTAAACCAGACGCGGGCATCCTCGTTTGCCTCCTTCGATTCCGCGTCGATCTTCTCGTCGAGGTCGCGGGGTTGGTAGCAGTGGTGAGCTTCGTCGTTGAGGACGATGATCTCGCCCTTGCCTGCACCGAGGTTGCGTAGGAGTCTCGAGACGACTGCCTTCTCGGATTCTTTGAAGGGGTCGGCCTTGCCCGCTAGAAGGATCTTGCGTGTAGTTGCGCTGACCCCTTTAATTTCTTTGGCGTCACGCTTGAGGAACTGGTGATAGTTCGCGATGACGATATTGGCCTTGCCGAGCAGGCCACGGAGGTCAGCGGGGATGAGGCCTCGCAGGTCGTAGTAGTTGTCGTCGTCCGACGGTTGCAGCACTTTGAGTCGGTCACGGATGGTGATTCCTGGGGTGACGATCAGGAACCGCCTGACGAAACGACTGTCGTTGGGGCTAGCAATCTTGTTGAGTGTTTGCCATGCGATGAGCATTGCCATGACGATCGTCTTGCCAGACCCGGTAGCCATCTTGAGAGCAATGCGGGGGAGCCCGGAATTGTGCTCGGCGTTTGCACCATCGAGGCGTCGGCGCCAGTTCGCACTCGTGGTTCTTGACGGAATGAAGTCTCTGCGCCCCGCAACTTCAGAGAGAAAGATGGCCGTCTCAGCAGCTTCGCGCTGGGCAAAGAGAATCGGGTTGTCTCGGTCTGGGGCGGACCAATGCTCGAGCAGCTTGCGCGAGATTGGAGTTACCCGCGGGAAGGCCTGCGCGCGCCAATCGGCGACCTCGAGCCGCAACATTTCGACCAGGTCGTTGCGTTCACTTCGTTCTTTGGTGCCCTCGAGGTCGAACTCGAGCTGTTCGTGATTGGCGCCCTTCTTGCCTTTCTTTGCGAGCGGAATCGGCATGAAAAACTCGCTGGGGCGGCGCTTCTCGGCGATCTCGCCCGTCGGCCCTTGCTTTCCAACTACGAAGTGCCGTTTGGGCACCCTGTAGGGCGAATTAAGGATCGGGTTCGCCAACGGGTCTGTCAACGGTGCTCCTGTCTGCGGTCTCTAGCGACTCATTTGCCGGCACTGTGTTGCCGATGGATAGGTTCGCTTGGTCGGCTACTGTCATGTTGCCATGAATGTGAACTTGTACGGGGCGGGGCTGTTGCAGTTGCCTCGCTTTGGGGGCAATTGGTGCGTAGAGCTACGACGCGATCGATACGCCGCGCGCTTCTTGTGTAACACGAGTCAAGTTCAAGAAAGGGAACGGCGTCGCATACGACGGCGCCCATGCATTAGCTTCGCCCGCATATCGCGACGCACTGCGCATTCTGCCAGGCAGGCTCGGTTGACCGAGCGAGCGACTTGAGCGCAGGCGGTTTTGGGTCGACGGCACGATCACAAACGTAGGTATCCGTCACCGAACGGCGCTTGCCCTCCTCAATGGGGGTACTGCCGACGCGGACGTACGCGTTTGGCAGATGACTTCCTGAACGCTGAAGATGACACCGCGCGCGGCCCGGGAAGGTACCTGCCAGAGCGATAGACACAGGGGACCAAAGGGGCCCGGATCATGTGACCCACGCATCTGGCTACGGCCCGCGCATTGACGCCGAGTTTCTGTGGCTGTTCCGCTTCTGAGTGTTCCTGCGTATGTACGGAAGTACAGCGCTCGCCTCGCCTGCCGCATGAGTGTGACTAAAGCCGGAAGTGCTTTGCGTATGCCTCGGGGCGCGAAGAAGGTCCATACAGGTCGCCACGCGCTCACCAAAATCGGAGGACAGCTCCGAATTGATCGCCTGCCCAGTGACTTCGAAACAGGGGAAGGCCACCGCTGACGATCGCCCGACCTTCATCTGCTCGAAGTGGCCAACCACGCTTCCGCCACTACGACAACTCAATGACGCGCGTCGGGATTTTGCGCACGTGCAACGAGATCTATGGAATCCGGGTCAACAACACGTAGGTGATGAGCAACGCACCAGCTCCCATGGTGAGCCAGATTGACCAGTTGACGGCAACGTGCTTCTTCCAGGCGATGTCCGCTGTCGCTGTGATCTGGCGTGACAGTTGGGGCAGCAGATCATCTGTACGCAGGCGCTTCTCTAGGTCAACCGCTTTCCAATGACGGGCATGACCAAAGTAGATGTAGTTGGTCTTCGACAGCTTCTTGGCTCCTTTAGCCTTCAGCCTCGGGGCTACTCCAATTGAAGCTGCCACGATCCCCGCTAATAGACCCAAGCCACCCAAAGTGAAGAGCGCGGTCAGCCACCAGTGATCGAAATGAGAGAACACCTTACCGGTCGACACGAGAATGGCTACAGCGGCTACAGCGGCTGAGTCGATTCCAAAGGCGAACGCCGCTTTGGCGTCGGCCTTGGCTGTCCAGTCCAGTTGAGCATTGTGGACGTGCCAGGCGGCATCAACCGCCTGTGGGCGGCCCTTCTCTTTCACGCTGTCCTTCTCCACGTGGACTTGTAGACCTTCACAGTGTGAGGCCCAGCAAGAGTCGTGTGCGGTCCCGACCACATGTTCTTATTATCAGTACCTCCGAACTTCGACGAATCGGCAAGGCGGCTATACACCGCCTCAGTGATGACGAGCGGGCCGGCTTCAGCGCCGCGCAGTCCACTGAGTTTGGCAGCGATGTTAGGTGCCTCGCCAACAGATATCAGATCATTGTGGTTGTGTTCACCGCTTCTGTTATTGACGCCGGCACGAACGATAAAGGCGGGTCCGACGTCGATTCCAATGCCGTGCTCAAGAATCCAGTAACTTCCGGTATCGCTTCGATGTGCCTGCAATAACGGGTTGATCGCCTTGGCTACCAGCCAGTTGATCTTTAGCGCTGCGTCGGCTGCATCTGTTCGCTTGCTATCACCGATGAAGACCCCCATCACGCGGTCACCGTCAAAGCTCTTGATGCTGCCGCCGCAGTCGCGAATGATGTCGCAAGCCCCACGCAGATACATCCGGATTACTTTGGCGGCGAATTCGGGTTTATAGGCCTTCTGAAGCAGCGTGGAGTCCGCCAGGTCTGCGTATAGATATGCGGCTTCGATCTTGACTGCGCCATTCTTGAGAGCAACGCTGTCGGTCGCAGGAACAACAGTCCCGTTTCGGATGTCCCAGGCTTCGTTCAATACCGCTGCCATGGATTTTTCGATCATCTCTGCAAGCGCGCTCATCGTGGCTCCTTGAATATAGATACTTCACTGCGCTTAAGGCTACTCAGGAGCACTGACGCCAGATTCTCGGTTACCGCACCTTGTCGGCCGTCGCGGTCGAACACAGGCAACTGCCCGGACGTGCACGACGCAATTCGCCTGATCCGGTGCCTGCGGTGCTGCTCGGAAGACTCGCCGTCGATCGCACGGCACAGGGTTCTGGCCTCGGCAGACTCCTCGTGCGCGATGCTCTGCTCTCGACACTCGCGGCGGCGGACCGCGTTGGTGTTCGCCTCCTCATCGTTCACGCGCTCCACGAGAAAGCCGCAGCCTTCTACACGGCACTCGGCTTCAAGCCCTCCCCAACCGACCCGCTCCACCTCTACGTGTTGCTCGACGATATCCGCGCATCCCTCGACGTCTGAGGTGCCGCGCAGTATCGGCGACCCGACGCACCCGCGCCTCGGCATCGCCAGCATGGACGGATGCCCGCCCAAGAGCACCGCTCGGCTTCCACCCCCAACCCACTGGACTGCATGCGGCCGCCGAGGCGAGCACGGCTTGCGGGAGTGGGCGTGTCGATCGGCGGCCTGTTCACTCGTCATTGTGACATCGCCGGTCAGGCGAAACCACAGAGGAGGAATCATGGCAACAATCAGCGTTTTTCAGAGCATCACCCTCGACGGAGTCATGCAGGGTCCCGGGCGGCCCGGCGAGGACACCCGCGGCGGCTTCACCCAGAGCGGCTGGGCCGACGGATACCAAGACGAGGTGTCGATGCAGTTCGCCGGCGAAGGCATGTCCCGCACCGGCGCCCTGTTGTTCGGACACCGCACCTACGACGACCTGCTCCACCACTGGACCACGACACCCGAGCCGAATCCCTTCGCCGACGTGCTGGTCGGCAGCCCGAAATACGTCGTCTCTCGCTCTGCCGACACCGAGCTGACGTACGCGAACTCGACCCTGCTCGCCGGGGATGCCGTCGATCGCGTCCGCACGCTGAAAGGCCAGGTGGATGGCACGCTCATGATCATGGGCAGCGGAGAGCTGATTCGTTCCTTGCACGGTGCAGGGCTGATCGACGAGTACATCCTGCAGATCTTCCCGATCGTGCTCGGCTCCGGAACAACACTCTTCGGCGCAGGCAGCCCCACCAACCTCACGCTCACGCGATCGCTCGCCACGACCACCGGCGTGATCGTCGCCCAATACACGACTCACTGACCGGGGTTGAGGGGGTGCGGCAGACGCGTTCGGTCGTGGCGCACGCGCGACCGCGGCGCATCCGGTGTCGGGTTGGTTTGCTCCCGCCGTAGAGACAGTTCAACCCACGAGAAGCACGAGCTTGCCGCGCACGGTTCCGGCTTCGCCGACGCGGTGGGCTTCGGCCACCTCGGCCAAAGGAAAGGTCTGGCCGACCGTGACGGAGAATCGCCCCGCTTCGACCATGCGAGCGACCTGGGCCAGCGCGTACGTTGCGCGACCGGCGTCGCCGGAACTGAAGCGGATGCCTGTTTGCCGCGCCCCGAGGAAGTCGGCGACCGTAATCACGTGCTCGGGTGCGCCGGCGAGTTCCGCGAGTTCTGGAAGCACGCCGTTTCCGGCAACGTCCAAGGCGAAATCGACCCCCGACGGCATGATTGCGCGGACTCGTTCGGGCATGCCCTCACCGTATGCAACAGGCTCGGCTCCGAGCGAGCGGAGGCTGTCGTGAGTGCGCGGGCTACCCGTGCCGATCACGCGTGCGCCGCGCTCCGCGGCGAGTTGAACAGCAGCACTTCCGACGCTGCCGGACGCCCCATTGATGAGCACGGTGCTGCCCGCTGTGACGCCGAGCTGGTCGAGTGACCGTGCCGCGGTCTCGGCCGCCGCAGGGATCGCTGCAAACCTCGCAAAGTCGAGCGAATTCGTCATGGATGCCCAACCGGACAGCACGGCCAGCTCTGCTTGGGCGGCCCCGTAGGGTGAGACTCCGAAGACCCGGTCGCCCGCCGCGGCGGCGGAGACATCGTCACCGATCTCGCCGACGATGCCTGCGGCCTCGTACCCCAGGGTCTGCGGCAGTTCCTGGTCCAGCAGGCCCTGACGCTTCTTCCAGTCGCTGGCATTGATCCCCGCGGCGCGCACTGTGATGCGTATCTCTCCGCTGCCGGGATGAGGATCGGGGAGACTGACGACCTCGAGAACCTCGCGGCCGCCGAACCGGCTGAACTGTACTGCCGTCATGACGCACGCCTTCCACTTCTTTGGAAGAAGTGGCGGATCGGTCGATGCCGCGTGTGCGCGCGCCCTGCTTGGGTTTGCCGTTGGCATCCGGGGCGCGTTTCTACTCCGATGGGACGATCCTATGCTGGCGTACGCCGTCAATGGCGTGCTCCAGCAGTGCACTTGACGAGGGCTTCCGTAGTGCGCTCACCTCGGCGGTGACCCCGACGGAACTATTTCACCAGTGGCTGCCTCGTCAGGCGATGGCGTCGAAATGGAGCTTGAGACCGAGGGCCTTAGTGACCTTGACGATGGTGGCGAAGCTCGGGTTGCCGTCGGCTGAAAGGGCTTTGTAGAGTCCCTCGCGGCTCATGTTGACGCGACGAGCCAGCTCGCCGAGGTTACCGAAGCGAGCGTCGGGATCGCGAGTGAGAGCATCCGCCACAGTTCTACCGGATGTCTGGGGGCCGAGAAAGACATCCGCCGGCAGTCCGGGCACGGCGAGCACAGATGTGAACACATGCCGAGCTCGGCGCTGATGTCGCCGACATCGAGTGCCTCAGAATCGGCGGATGCCCGCGGGCTGGTTCGGCTGTCGGTGGCCCGTTATAGCCTCGGCATGCGCTCGTGCCGGAGCGGAGAGAGACAATGGAAATACTCGTGGCAACCGCCCGCACTCAAGGTGCGCGTGGGAATGACTATCACTGGTGCATCGAAGGCGAGTTGCTGTGGATTCAAGAGCCGTGCGCCAGCGGACGCCGCAGCCCGGATGAAGGCTGTGGGTGCGGTCGCGGATTTGCGGGAATGAACTCGCATCGCGCCACGACAACCGCCGCGGTGGCGGATCTGCCCGACCTGGACCGCAACGATTTCGTGACCGCATTACGGTCGAGCCTGGGAGATCAAGGCTGGCCAACGTTCTGGACGGAGGAGCTTGCGGACGGCTTGCTCGCCCTCGCAGACCACTGGCCCGTCGGCACGGTGATCGAGCGCCGTCTTGATGAGTTCGGGCCGCGTGAAATCGCGTTGGATGCGTCACCGTGAACGTTTGTTGGTGTGCGTACGACGGCGTGAAGCAGGGGCACTTTAGGGGAATTGGAGGACAATTGTTGAGTATTACTGGCAGTAGTAAGAACTACACTAGGTACATGCGCATTACGTCGAAGGGACAGGTCACGATCCCGCAATGGGTGCGGGAGCGCTACGGTTTCATGCCGGAAACAGACGTCGAGTTCGTCGAGCGGGACGGAGCGGTGACTCTCACGTCGGTGGGTGCTGCTTCGAAACCAGACAGGGCGGATCAGCTTCTCGAGGCCTTGCGTGGTGCAGCGGGGCGATCCCGAGAGCAGTTGTCGACCGACGAGATCATGCGGCTCACGCGCGCGTACGACGACGATGAGTAAGAGTGAAACGGTCGGCTATTTGATCGATTCGAACGTGTTGCTCGACGTCATCACAGACGATCCTGCGTGGTCGGCGTGGTCGACGCTTGCGTTGGCGAACGCCGTTCGGTCCAGTGTCGCGTTCATCAACCCGATCGTGTACTCGGAAGTGTCACTGGCGTTCGATTCGATCGAGGCGTTGGATGCGGCGTTACCTGCTGACTGGATTCGACGCGAGCAGTTGCCCTGGTCTGCCGGATTCCTGGCAGCACGCGCACATCGCGCGTATCGACGGCGCGGTGGCACTCGCGTTTCGACGCTGCCCGATTTCTACATCGGCGCACATGCGGTCGTGCGAAGGCTCACCTTGGTAACCCGCGATGCCCAGCGCTATCGGACGGCATTCCCCGGCCTGGTGGTCGTCGCCCCGGACGGTGTCGACGCTCGATGAAGACGGCTCCTGCTGATGAGCATCCTGAACGGGTACCGCAAACCACCCACACGGGGGATGCTCACCAGTGAGCGCAGGCGAATACGCTCGGATGTGTAGCCGACGCGCTCGCCCTGAGCGCAGCATCCGCAGTTTGCCGTTTGCAATGCTTCGGGCGTCGTCGTGAAGGGTTTGCGATGAAGATGTTCCGGTATCGTGCGCCGTCGATGAAGACCGTGTTGGGCGTGACCGCGGCGAAACGGCGGGTCAAGCGTTCGCTGGGCATCTCGCAGGTGCAGGCGTGGACGAAGCCAAGCCGCATCAAGCAGAAGGCGAAGCAGGAGGTCGGACTGTACTCGCCGGCGGCGCGCGTCGTTCGGGAGACGAGCAAGGGTCGGTTCCCGACGTTCCTGGGGTTGTTCGGCCGCTCGCGGCGCATCCGAAAATAGTGTGTTCGCTCAGGAGCGAAGTTTGGTCTCCATCCCGGGCTGCGATTCCCGCGAGAACCGCGAGCGCACCCAGGATGTTGGTTCTCGACTCGATGCCGGCAGCCTCGCCGAGCGATTCAATCAGTTCCGCAGCCGTCAGAAAAGCACGAGCGTGGGTCGCGCGAGTTGAAACATCTATCGCGGACATGCGTTGCATCCGCGCACTCACGGCGCAGCCTCCCGAATAAGCCGCTTAAGGTCGGCGCCCGCGACGGTTCTTGCATCGGCCAGCCATGAGTCGAGGAGCGGGTCATTCCTGGCAACCATGGCCTCGAGTTCTTTCACAGAGAGGTCGACAAGCTCGACTCGATTACCTGTTGCCCTTTGGACGTGTTCCGTGAGCGCGTCCACGAGTTGCCAACGATCTGCCTGATCGGTGCGGTCGTCCCACACGACGACGAGGTCGACATCGCTTTCGGAATCGGCGTCGCCACGCGCCGTGGACCCGTACAGGGCGACTGTTGCGTGCACGTCGGCCACGTTTCGCGCAGCCTCTCCAATCTCCTCCTCAAGTCGGGCCGGAGCGGCGAGCATGTCTTCGATCGGCTTCCACATCACGTGCGCACGGTTGAGAGAGTACAGGCGTGAGCGGCCTGCGGGAAGGGAGTCAACCAAGCCGATACCCTCGAGGTCTGCGAGCACTCGTTGAGTAGTGGCGTGTGCCACGTCGGAGAGTTGGGCGATGTGTCGCCCGGTGAGTCCCTCGCTCACGCGCGCCAGGCTGCGCAGTACGCAGGCGCGAGGTCGCCCCAGAAGCTCGGCAGCGGGGTGTGACAGATTCATGACTCAATTGTAAGCCATATGGACAGAATATGAGCCATATGGACCAGAAATGAGCCAGCACGACCGTAGTGACGCGCTCTGCTCTCATCACCTATGTCGTCACTGGATGGGCCCGACCTCGTGCGTGTCGGCAAGCTGCCGCACCCAGTCTTCGGCATCGCCGGCATCGGCTAGCGGCCCGGCCACCAGCACACGCTCGCTCACGCCGAGCGCCGCGAGTTCGCTTGGGTCGACCGGATCCGGGCCCACATCGACGGCAATGTCCAACGTGCGTACGTCGCGACCGCGACGCTCGCAGCAGGAGGCGGGCACACGCATCCGCTCGGGGAGGTCAGTCAGGGCAACGTTGAAGCCGTACCATCCGTCACCATATTCGGCGACACGGTCGAGCGCGGCATCGCTCGTGCCGCCGAGGATGAGCGGCACCCGCCCGCGCTGTGGCTTCGGGTAGCTGCGCACGCCGGCGAAGCGCACGGTGTCGCCGGTGTAGCTGGAGGTCTGTGTGCTCCACAGTTCGCGCATCGCCTCGGCATACTCGCGCATCCGGGTCGCGCGGCCGGCGAACGGCACGCCGAGTGCGTCGAACTCCGCGCGGGACCAACCGATGCCGATCCCCAGATCCAGCCGCCCGCGGGAGAGTCGGTCGAGGCTGGCCGCCTGCTTCGCCACGATCAGCGGATTGTGCTCGGCCAGTAGCAGCACCCCAGTCGCCACGCGGATGCTCGTGGTCGCCGCCGCCGCGAACGCGAGCGTTGCGAACGGGTCGAGCCAGTCGGCATCCGTCGGTATGGCGATGCGACCGTCCTGTGCGTACGGGTAGCGTTCGTCCGGCCCGTCGACCATGACGATGTGTTCGCCAGCCCAGAGCCGCGCGAACCCGGCGCGTTCGGCCGCGCGGGCGACGGCGACGATCACGTCGGGGTCGGCGCCCGGGCCGATGCCGAGCGCGTGCAACGAGTAGCGCATGTCGCCATTGTTGCATTGGGGGTGTTGTGTTGCGGGTGTGGTACTGGTGCGAGCCCGGTGAGGTGCGGACATTTGTCGGTATCCCGGCGCGTAGAGCGACAGAAGTCCGCACCTCGGGGGAGAGCGTGAGCGGCGCCACTGCACTCCCACCAGCGGTCAGGCATCGGGTGCAGCAGGAAGCGCATCAACCCTGAACCCTTGCTTCTGCATGACTCGGCTACGTTTCAGGTGCATCTGGTCGAGCATCAGCACCTGCGCGTCACGATAGTCGTGCACGACCGATGCGCCGTCGCCGCCTCGAGTGACCCGTCCGAGTTGCTGCACCACACGGCCCTTGAACGAGATCGGCACGGCGAGAAAGAGCGTGTCAAGGGCAGGCAGGTCGAGCCCCTCCCCGGCGATCTTGTCGATGGCAACAAGGACGAACGGCGATTTGGATGCCGCGGCAAGCGCCGCTCTTGTCTCCGCTCGCTCGAGGCGCGGCATGCGCCCGTGCAAAACGTGAACCGGCTCGATCGACGCCCGCAGCGCGCGTGCGAGCGCATCGACGTGATCGACGCGACTACTGAGCACCAGACAGGTGCGCCCAGCGCGGAAAGCCGCGGTGACATCGGCGACGATCTGCGCGTTGCGCGCGGTATCGGCCACGAGCTCCGTGTAGATCGCCTGAATCGATACGCCGCCGATGCCCGACTCATCCGTTTGAAACTCCGTCTTGTGCACCAGGAGACGATGGGCCGCATCGCCGCCCGACGTCATGCGGCTGAATCTGATCGGACCGCACTGCATGGTGATCAGCCCATCCATCTTGTCCGCTCGATAGGGAGTCGCAGTCAGCCCCAGCCAGTACCGCGCATTGACCAGCCGGATGGCCGCTTCCGTTGCGGGTGCTCCGATCGAATGGCACTCATCGACGATGATCTGCCCATATTCGCTGAGAATGGTGGGGTCTGCCGTGCGGTGGCTGATGCTCTGCAGCAAGACGATGTCGACTGCTCCCTTGCGCTTGCGGCGGCCCGCGCCGAGTTGGCCGATGGCATCCGGAGCAATGCCGAGGTGTTGCGACAACTGCTCGCGCCACTGACTGGCGAGTTCGGCGCGGTTGACAAGCACTGCGGTTGCGACCCCGCGAGCTGCGATGATCGCGCAAGCAGTGACCGTCTTACCGAACCCGGGCTCCGCTGCGATGACCCCGGCGTCGTGCTCTAGCATGTGCGCGACGGCTTCGGATTGCTCGGGCCGCAGTTTGCCCGTGAATGTGAGATTGATTGCCTGCGGGACAGGATGCGCGTCGGCACGTGTAACGGAAAGCCCCGTGCGCGAAAGGAGGACGGATGCCGGCAACCCCGCCGTCGGGATCGAAACCATTTCGGCGAGCCGCAACTCGACGGTTCCAGACAGGCGCGGACGGCGAGATTCGCCGCGCCGCAGCGGCGGTGTCGTCAGTGCACCAGCCGTATCCGCCGGACCGACGCGCATGGTACCGATGCGGCCGACCCGCTCCTCGACATCCGCCGGAGTCAGTGCCTCAACAGTCGAAAGATACGCGAACTGATCATCGTAAATCTGCCAGCTGGTCGGGTCGGCGAAGACGGTCGCGTTCCGTTTGCGGCACGCACCCTGGAGCGGCAGTGCGATGAGATTGCCGAGGCGGAACCGTCCTGGCGCGCGTGTGGGCAGCAGGTCTTGCGACGGAAAGAAGCGGTCGTAACTGCTCAGACTTATCTCATCGCGGGTCGATATCGCCTGCCGCAATAGCGAGGCGCCGAGTGCTCGCGCGACCGAGGCGGGGATCGGCTGGGTGAAGAAGATCCACACGTGTGCGCCGGCGCCGGAACGGGAGATTTCCACGGCACATGGGATTCGACTGCGGTCGCAGGCGCTGGCCTATGCGGCGGCATCTGCCCGCCATCCACCTTCGTCGGGCTCGTTGCTGTCAAAGTCACTGCCGTCAAAGTCGCTGCCGTCAAAATCACAGACCAGTAGCTGGCAGGTGTCGTCTGGGAGCATCGGATACAGTCCGGCATGAAAGTCCGAGCCGTTGCGGAATGATCCTGTGAGCGGTGACCCCGTGGACACTGACCCCGTGAGATGCTGCGCGATGACCTCGTCCGTCAGCGGTAGTAAGTCGCGGTCCGTCGTCGCGTCAGTGTAGAAGCCACCAACGACTGCGGGACTCCACCCTGATTTTCCGGTGCGGGTGCTGGTCCATCGCTTCGCATATGCGTCGGTGCGTCCGGCGAACAGGCGACGGAAGAGCGCGATCTTCTGCGCACCGGACGAGTTTTTGTCGACGGCGCGCGCCGCGTTCGCCGGCGTGGCAGTGGTGTCCGCTTGTGAGGCTTGTGAGGCTTGTGAGGCTTGTGCAGCTTGTGCAGCGGCGGGCACCGCAGCCTCGAGATTCGCCAATTGCGCACGCAAATGCTGCAGTTCGCCTTCGAGACGGTGGATGTCCCCGCGCAATTGTTGCGCCCGATCGGCGTGTGTGAAGTCGTCCATCGACCGCCAGCGTCACATACTCGCCTGAGAATGTGGTGGTGACGCCCGTGAGATTTGCAGATCAATAGAAATTGATTTCTGGTAGCCTCTAGATATTGATTTACAGTATTTACCAAAAAGTGGAGTCAATATGAAGGTCAACGAAATCGTTCGACGGACCCTCGCCGACGCGGCTCTTCGTGGCGATCGCCGCTGGGCAAACCTCGCTGATATCGCACACGCATCCAAATGCTCGGTCGCATCGGCGCATGTGGCGACGCGTCACCTCGTGCAAATCGGCGCGATGCAGACCTACGGTCGGGGAGGCCTCAGTGTGCTCGATCCTGAGCGTGTCACGACAGTTCTCGCGGTCGAACGCAATCTTCGACGGGACACGCTCACGACGACAACACGAGCCGGAGCCGAAGCTCTGATTGCCGGACTCGAAATCTACGCACTTGGCGGCACGACCGCGGCTGTGCACTATCTCGGAGGCCGGAACACCGTTGCCGATCTGGGGCAGCGACTTGTTTACGCGCCCGCGGAAGAGGACCTGAGCGAACTTCCGACTGGCGATGATGTGCGCGTAGTCTCGATGGATGCCGTGGCCCGGTCAGACTGGCGCGACGGATACTCCAGTCTGGCGCAGACATACGCTGACTTGTTTGCACAACCCGGCTGGCAAGCATCCGAATTTCGACGTGCACTCTGGCGAAAGCTGTTCGACATTGACGATTGGTCGCGGGCGGAGCAAGACATTGCCTAGCATTCCGCTGGATGAGGAGGGCCATCTACATGAGCTGATCGATCATCTTGGCCATGAACTTGATCCGTCGATTCTGATCGGCGGGTGGGCCACGTTCGAGCTCGTGGGTGGTGAGATCAGCAAAGACATCGACCTCATCATCTTCTCCGATGAGGTGCGAGGCAAGATCGAGGCGCGAGTGTCGGATCTCAGCAAAAGCGATCACCATCAAGGTCGCAAATGGCGAGGGCTTGTCGATGGGGTCCATGTCGACATCTATCTGCCGTACGAGTCGCAGCTCGGCAATAAGCTTCGTCTTCGCGTTGAGGTACTCGCCGAACACGTCGAGTCTGGGTCGCACAAGGGGTGGAAGCTGCTCACGATTGAGGCCCACACCATCACCAAGATGGCCGCACTTCTCGATCGGCCCGATAGCGAAAAGGGCGGCAAAGACGCGGGTGAGCTTCTTCGCTTGCTGAAGCGCGGGGTTGACCCGAGTGGCGCCTGCGCCATTCTCGCGGCCGCCACGGCAGGACCGTTGGACGTCCTGCCGGGATACGTCGAGACCGCATTCCGATTCATCGCTGAAAAGAGCGGCGCGAACAAAACGGATCGGCGATTTCTCGACCGCCTGCGTCGAGAATGGGGCGATGCCATTCAGCTTGCGGTCGACCCAGCTCGCGCCCATCGAGGCCGGCCAACCCTCACGTGACGGGATGCCGTGACGTGCCCAAAGGTGTGGGAGCGAGCAGCTCACCAAGACGAGGATTTGCCAAACTACGTGGGTGACCCAAACCACTTTGTGAGCGCCGCTTCCAAACCGCTTGGCGCCCCGGCGTTCCCTGAAAGCCGCGCGCCCACCCAGCACACATAGCCGTCTGGGCGAATCAGAACCGCAGACGGTGCCGTGACCGCACCGAGCACGGGGAGCTCCCATTCGCCGTCGTAGTCCACATCGAGCAGGCGCACTCGATCCGCCCATGGCTTGAGGTCGCGATCGAGGCTGTGGGGTTCGCCGAAGTTGAGCAGGAGCGGCCTCGCGTTGCGAAGCAACTCGAACACGCGTCGATGGCCATCGGCGGTGAGAAGGGCGAGGTCGGGCATCCGTCGGCCGATGAGGGGGTGCGCCGCAGCGTCGGCCTCGTCGCCGGATGCTTCGCTCGCCGCGTCGCCTGCGTCGCCCACGCCGTAGCCCGAACCGTCCTCCACCCCAAGGTCGTAGTGGATGCCGAGCCCGGACATCCGCCCGGCGAACACGCGACGCGGTTCATCCAGCGCCAGCAGCTCGCTGATGACGTCGGCGACGGCCTTCGTCCGGTCGTCGGTGCGGCGAAGCGCGACCTGCGCCATCGTGTCGCGCAGCACACCCGCAGCGATCGGATGCCGCTCAGCCTGATAGCTGTCAAGCAGACTGTCGGGCGAGACTCCTTTCACCACCTGCGCGAGCTTCCAGCCGAGGTTGACGGCATCCTGCACGCCGAGGTTCAGACCCTGCCCGCCAACCGGATAGTGGATGTGCGCCGCATCGCCCGCGAGCAAAATGCGACCGGCGCGGTAGGTCTTCGCCTGGCGCGCCGCGTCGGTGAACCGAGAAATCCAGACAGGGTTGCGCGCACCGAAATCGCTGCCCCAAACCTCGACCATCGCCTCGCGCAACTCCTCGAGACCCGGTTCTCGTGACGTGTGAAGCTGCCGCTCGGTGACCAAGACACTCATTCGCTTGCCGTCGTCGATCGGGCTCAACGCGTGGATGCCGAACTCGTCACGACGCAACCCCCACTCGGGGCCGCCGCCCGTGTCCGGCTCGGCGGGCCCAGTCTGGTCGAACTCGACCTCGAACTCGACCTCGGCGAGCAGGTTGCTGACAGACGCAGCCGACCCGCCGAACTCGATGCCCGCGCTCTTGCGCACGAGACTGCGCCCTCCGTCGCAGCCGACGAGATACTGCGCTCGCAGCTGCTCCCCATCAGCCAGGCGGATGCTCACCCCCGCGTCATCCTGCACCACCCCGACGACCTCGTGACCGGGCTCGATCTTCACGCCGAGTTCGTCGAGCCAGTCGGCCATGATCTGCTCGGTGAGCTTCTGCCACAGCCCCAGGCCGTAAGGGTGCGGCGTCGGGAAGTCGCTGATGTCCAGTCGCACCGAATTGAATGCGGCGACCTGCGCGATGGTGCCGGCTGACAGCATCCGCTCGGCGATGCCGCGCTGGTCGAAGACCTCGATCGTGCGGGCGTGCAGACCGCCGGCGCGCGACCCAGCACGCTCTTGGCTTGTGCGTAGCTCGATGATCGGGGCGTCAATTCCGGCCAGTTTGAGTTCGGCCGCCAGCATCATGCCGGTCGGCCCGCCGCCGACGATCACCACGGGGTATTCGGTCATGTGTGGCTCCTCATGCAGTTCTTGCGTTGTGCCTCAGGTAGTAATTTTCGAACCAGACCTGCGATTCTGACAGACGTTGGGGGGCTTGCCGCAAGGCCCCCACCCGGACTTAAACTGGAAGTGGCAGGGATGTCGGCGCCCAGCTGCACAAGACCCACGCGGACATCTTGACACGAGCAAGACCTTATCTCCGTGCACCGTCGTCGGCCATGCACCGTCGTCGGCCGGGCAGCGGCATAAACATCGCTCCGCGGACGCGTTGCGTGGCATAGCGTTGAAACCATGACGACGGTGCGACGCGCTTTCGGCGCCGATGCGAACGATGTGGCCAGGCTGCTGCGCGACTTCAATGCGGAATTCGACGATGTCGTCCCCGAGCGCGGTGAGTTGTCGGCGCGCATGAAAGCGCTCATCGACAGTGGCGAAACCGTCGTGTTGCTTGTCGGGAACGGCCCCGACGGACTCGCCGTGCTGCGCTTTCGGCAGGCGATCTGGGCTGCAGGAGCGGAGAGTCAACTGGCGGAGCTCTACGTCGTGCCGCGCCAGCGGGGGCACGGGTTAGGCCGAGCGCTGATGGATGCTGCAATCGAGCAGGCTCGTGCGCGAGGCGCGGTCTGGATGGATCTTGGTACGAGTGAGGCAGATGTCGCCGCCCGCAAACTCTACGAAAGCGTAGGCTTCACGAATCGAGAGGTCGGGAGCGGCGCGGTTCAGTACTTCTACGGGCGCGAACTGTAGGTTGCGTTCGGCGCGCCGCGAAGCGGTTGGGGTGCGGACATTTGTCGCCTTAATCAGCGAGCAAGCGACCGATGTCCGCACCCCAGCGCTGAGTGAGCGGATGCCGCGCTAGCGCTGAGCGAGCGGATGCCGCGCTATGCCTCGAGAGCGCGAGTCGCGGCATCCACTCGGCTTGTGTTCGCGCTCGCCTGGTGTAAGCGAGCGCGGGCGGCATCCACTGGGGTCGTGTTCTGCTGCTCCCACGCGAGAGCCCGTTCGGCATGTGCAACCGCCTGCGAACGCAGTGCCCGCATCTGGTCGGCGTGCAGCGCGGCCTGCCGCACGGCGACGGCGAACTGGCGTACTCGTTGCCCGTCGTCCGGGTTGCACGTGATCAGTGTCGCGAACGAGTCGCTGGCGATCAGCAAGTAAAGCTCGCGGGTGTCGTGCATGTTCGTCTTCTTTGCCACGCCGCCGACGATCACGCCGACCGGCCCGAAAAGAATCCCGCCCGCAGCGATGCGGGTGAGGGTGGAGCGGCTGCTTGTCGCAAGATTGCCCGCCGTGTCGACTGTCGCGTTCACCGCTGCGGTGAGCGGGAACGCGCCCTGCGGAACCTGGATGTCGCTTTGCGTAACGCGTGCCGAACCGTCCCTTCCGCGGTATTGCGCGACAGCGGCGCTGCCCAGCGTGTGCGCATCGGCGAGCACCTTCTCGGCGGCCTTGAGCCGCGTTGCACGCGAGCGCGATTCGGCGTCGAGCTCTTTCTGTGCGAGCACGAGGCCCGCACGGTATTCAACGACCGCATCGTGCTGTTCGCGTTCCGCGGGCGACATGGCGGCGATGCGGGATTTCTCGCGCCGGCGCATCCGCCACCAGATGATCAGCGTCGTCACGCCGGCCGCGAGCACCAGGAACACGACGATCGCGCCAACAATCGCGCCGGCCGCGCTTGGAGAAGCCGCACTCGCGGCCGCACCGCTCGAGGAAATCTCAGTGCTGAGCCGCACCGGCGGGAGGTAAGAATTCAGGATCAGGTTCGGATCTGGCATGGTATTGCATTCCTTGACGCAAGGCCCCGTTGCATGGGCCGGAAGTTAGTCGCGAATTGCGGCGCGGCATCCGCAGGGTGGCGAACGTTCCAGACTGCAGGGAGCCACTGACATTCGTGCGTACGGCGGACTGCGAATTGCGGACTGCGCGCTGCGGATTGCGCGCTGCGGATTGCGCGCTGCGGATTGCGCGCTGCGGATTGCGGATGCGCGCGCGGATGCGTTCCCTCCGTTCATAGTGCGCGAAATGCTGGATTGACCGGCCAAAACAGCAGATTGCGCACTATGAACGGAGGGGCGCGGGCGCGGGTGGCTGAGGGCGCGTGGAGGTGCGGCGGTGCGCGGCGCATCACGCTGCATTGGTCGAGCAACTGGATGCGCGCGCAACGTCGTCAAGGCGGGCTCCTGCCCCACCATCCCGCTCAGAACGGCAGCAGCCCCGCCAATCCGCTCAGAACAACAGCAGCCCCGCGAGATAGCTGATGCCGAGGGTGCCGATCCCGACGGTCAGCGTGCGGATTAGGGTACCTATCACCGTGATATGGCCGCTGCGCGCGCCGATGATCGACGTGAAGGTGAGCGAGAGCACGACCGCGAGCAGGATCGCCCAGGTCTCGATTTGCACAGGCACCAGCACGGTGATCAGCAGTGGAATGACCGCGCCCACCATGAACGCGATGCTCGCCGAAACGCCCGCCCAGACGGGTGCCGATCGCGACATCACCTCGCGGATGCCGTGCTCGGCTTCGAGCTGTGCCGCGAGAGCGTCGCGCGCGGTGAGCTGCTCGGCGACCAGTGCTGCCACCTCCGGCGAGACCCCGCGCCCCTCGTAGTACCCGGCGAGTTCGCTCATCTCATCCTCGGGGCTCGTTGCGAGTTGTTCCGCTTCTTCCGCGGCCAGACGCAATTGCGCCTCGCGCTCGGCAGCCTCCTCGGACCATTTCGCCCCGCCGAGGCTCAGCCCGCCCGCAATGGCAGCCACGATCGCCGCCGTGATCAGGACCATTTCGCTTGCCCCCGCGCCGGCGAACCCTTCCAAGATTCCTGCGGTCGCGATGATGCCGTCGTTGGTGTCGACCGTCCACGATCGAAGTGAGGACTCGTTGGCGAGCGCAGCGCGCAGGCGGGCGACCGGGTTGGACATGGCTCATGGTCTCATGACTCCGCACGTCGAGGCATGCGGCGACGCCGGCGGGGGCACGTGCGGCCGTGGCTGTCGCATGCCCGACGACAGACCACGCGCGAGCGCACGCTTCCAGCCACCACCGTTTGGATGCCTAGCTACCTCGCCGACTTGACCGGCACCTCGGAAATCGCCACAGCATCCGGGTCGTCGTCTGGGTTCCAGGGCTGCGGCATCCCAATCGGATTCGGGTACGGAAAAAACGTGCCGCACGCGTGTGCGATCGGCGCGATCAGGCGCGCGATGCCGGTGAGACCGGTGTCGTCGAGCGCGCTCCACGGCCGCTGGGCGAGCCGGTTCGTGAGGTGCTCGGCGTTGTCGATGGCCGCCGATCCCGCGGGTGTGATCGCACGATCTGCAGTAAGCAAACCGCGCGCGATCAACTCGTCGGCCTGCGCGTCCCACTCGGCCTCGCTCCAGCCGCGAGCCCGTTTCATCGTCGTCGACTCGATGTCGATGGCGCTCCGCAGCACAATTGCGGCGAGCCCGGCGATGCCTTCGCTCAGCAGTGATGTCACGTGCCCGTCACCGCGATGCTCGCGCAGGATCGTCGCCGCCCGCCACAACTGGCGATACGGGTCGGACTCCTCGGGCAGAGCACGGTTCGCGGCGGCCAGCGGTCGGCCCGCAACATCGATCCGTTGCGCGACCGGTGTGAGGGCGGACGCGGCTTCGGCGACGAGTGACTCGTCCGCGACGACCGACCGTAGCGCTGCGGCTGCGCCGCGGGAGCGGGCATCCAACACCTCGTCGACGGATGCGACGCCCCAGGCGGCGGGCAGCGCACGCCCGACCAGAAACGGGGAGAAGCCGTTGAAGATCGCGACGACGGGTGCAGCGGGCACGGGCCCGAGTGGTGCGGCGCGGCCGGCGAAGTAGCCGTCCCAGTAGCGAGTGAGACCGATGTCAGCGAAGGCCTCGCGAGCGTGTGGTGCGAAATAGCTCACAGCGTGGATCGGCTCGAAGAGCGTCCACATGGCGCGAACGGCGTGCTCTCGTGCGGCGTGTTCTCCAGCGGTCATCGTGCCTCCCTGCCGCCCGAACTGCGGCGCGCAGCGCCACCACGGTCGGGGCGCAGCTCGATGAGTTTGCCTCCGATGCGGGTGCCGGTCAGTCGGGAGAGCACCTCATCCGGCAGATGCGCCGGCAACTCGACGAGCGAGAAGTCCGGGCGGATGTCGATCGCCCCGAAATCCTGCCGGCTCAGCCCGCCCTCGTTCGCGAGTGCGCCGACGATCTGGCGAGGCTCCACCTTCTGGCGCTTGCCGACCGCGATGCGGTACATCGCCATCGGGCCGGATCCCGGGCGCGCGCGCCGCTCCGGCCCCGAACCGCGATCGCTGCGATCGCTGCGATCGCCGCGGTCACTTCGGTCGTTGCGCGCGGCGCGTTCACCCCACGTGCCGCGCTCGCCGCGCTCGCCGCGGCTGTCTCGGTCGCCGCGGCTGTCCCGGTGATCCCGACTGTCGCGCCCACGACTGTCTCTACCTTCTCGGCTATCCCGCCCGGCACGGGCTGGTCGATCGCCGCGTGCCTCCCGGTCGCGTTCGCGCTGCTCCCGTTGTTCGCGCTGCTCGCGGCGCACATCCTCCTCCGACAGCAGCAGGGGAGTGTCACCCTGGGCGACCACGGCCAAGGCTGCGGCGACATCGCCTTCCGGCAC
Source organism: Rathayibacter sp. SW19 (assembly GCF_030866825.1). NCBI lineage: Bacteria > Bacillati > Actinomycetota > Actinomycetes > Micrococcales > Microbacteriaceae > Rathayibacter > Rathayibacter soli. Next base: position 3,415,116 of record NZ_CP133020.1, on the reverse strand, counting down.
GTCGTGGTGTTCGACATAGTGGCCGACGATGTCCCGGAACGCTGCGATGCGTGCTTCTTGCTCCAACGCAGCCGTGATGGCGTCGTCGAAGCGGCTGAGCCGCGTCGCGTTCACATTCTCGACACTGGGCAGCTGCATCTGCGTGAGCGGTTGGCGGGTCGCCTTCTCGATGGCGGTGAGCATCCGTCGTTCGCGGGGGGTGACGAAGCTGATCGCATCGCCGGTGCGCCCGGCACGGCCGGTGCGGCCGATGCGGTGCACGTACGACTCGGTGTCGATCGGAATGTCGAAATTGACCACATGGCTGATGCGGTCGACGTCGAGGCCGCGGGCGGCGACATCCGTTGCGACGAGAATGTCCAGCTTGCCGCTCTTAAGCTGGTTCACGGTGCGTTCGCGTTGCGCCTGAGCGACATCGCCGCTGATCGCCGCCGCCGAATAGCCGCGCGCGCGTAGTTTCTCGGCAAGCGTCTCCGTCTCGCTCTTGGTGCGCACGAAGACGATCATGCCCTCGAAATTCTCCACCTCGAGGATGCGCGTGAGCGCGTCGACCTTCTGCGGATACGACACGATCAGGTAGCGCTGCGTGGTGTTCGCCGAGGTCGTCGTCTTGCGCTTGATCGTGATCTCTTCGGCGTCGTGCAGGTATTTCGCCGAGATGCGGCGGATCTGCGCCGGCATCGTCGCCGAGAACAGGGCTACCTGCTTGTCGTCTGGGGTTCCGGAGAGGATGGTTTCGACATCCTCCGCGAAGCCCATCTTGAGCATCTCGTCGGCCTCGTCGAGCACGAGGTATTTCAGCTCGCTCAGGTCGAGGGTGCCTTTGTCGAGGTGGTCCATGATGCGACCGGGCGTGCCGACCACGACCTGCACGCCGCGCCGCAACGCCGACAACTGGATGCCGTATCCCTGACCCCCGTAGATCGGCAACATGCGCACGCCGTGCAGGTGCGCTGCGTACGACTCGAACGCCTCGCAGACCTGGAGGGCGAGTTCGCGGGTGGGGGAGAGCACGAGCGCCTGCACGCTCTTCTGGGCCGGATCGAGGCGGGAGAGGATCGGCAGGGCGAACGCGGCCGTCTTGCCAGTGCCGGTCTGAGCGAGGCCGATGACGTCGCGGCCGGCCATCAACGGTGGAATCGTCGCAGCCTGGATCGCCGATGGGGTTTCGTAGCCGATGTCCTTCACGGCCTTCAGTACGGCGTCGTCGAGGCCGAGGTCGGAGAACGTGATGTCGGGTTGTGCGTCTGCGGCTGTTGCAGTCGCGGTGTCAGATTCTGGCGGCGTCATACGCTAACGGTAGTCGTTGCCGGCTGTGCACAGCGGGCGAGTGCGGCGATCTCTCCACAGATTGACGGTTCTGGGCTCGAGCAGGTCGGTGTGACCCATAGCGTTGTGACATGATCCTCGATCGACGGTGTATGCATGACTAGACTTAGTCTATTGGAGTTAGTCCAGTCAGTTTCATCCGTATCGCCAATCGGTTCTGCCGGGGATCGTCGTATGCGCACAGTAAATATTCATGACGCGAAGACTCATTTTTCGCGGCTTGTGGACGATGCATCGAGGGGCGAAACTATCGTCATCGCGAAGGCCGGGCGGCCGATTGCCAAACTCACTCGACTGGATGCGCCGGCGAAACCACCACCGCGTCTGGGCTTTCTCGCCGGAATGGCGAGCATCCCTGACGACTTCGACGCGTGGGCGTCCGATGAGATCAGCATGCTTTTCGACGGTTCGGTTGATCCGGAATGAACCTGCTGCTAGACACGCACATCCTGCTATGGGCCGCGTATTCTCCCCATCGGCTGAGCCAGCGCGCGCGGCAGCTGCTTGAAGATGCCGAAAACCGGCTGGTGTTTAGCGCCGCCTCGATATGGGAGGTAGCGATCAAGACGTCGCTGGGCAAGCCAGGATTCTCCGTAGCGCCAGCGGTGCTTCGCCGCGGGCTCGTCGAATCGGGTTACTTCGAACTGGATGTGACGAGCGCACATGCGGCGGCGGTCGTTGACGTGTCGCCAAGCCACACAGACCCTTTCGATCGCATTCTCGTCGCCCAGGCCCGCGTGGAGGGGCTCACCCTGCTCACCTCGGATTTGCGGCTTGTTGCCTATGGCGCCGAGATCATGTTGGTGTGAGAGTGGCTGCCTCGACGGGTGCGGCAGCCGCTGACGGGCTGGGCTTCGATGGGCTGAGCTTGATGGGCTGAGCTTTGACGAGCCGGGCTTCGGCGCGCTGAGCTTCGACGAGCCGAGCTTCGACGTTCTGGGCTTCGGCGTTCCGCAACTACGGCTATTCGATCGGAGCACGCAACATCAGTCGGCCGAACGCGCGACCGTGTTCTGTGGCCTCGCCGTGCCTCCACACGGTCTGCTCGAAGACATCGAGCGGGTCGAGCTGGCGGATCATCTGATGCAGTGAACTCGAAATCATCTCGTCGGTCAGCGGCCCTCCGCCCGGCCCACCCCAACCGAGCACTTCAAGCCCGTACAGGATGCTGCTCGATTCGTACCCGAATCCCGACGGCACCTGCGTTGTGTGCCCGGTTGCCAGATCCAACGCGACGAGCACGGTGATGTCGCGCTCGATGTCGGACCGGGCGCGGCGCAGGATGGCGCCCGCAAGCATCCGTAAGAGCGCGCCCGGGTCGTCGAGCAATTTGCGGGCGGCAGCGGTGGCGTGCAGCACACCCTTGCTCTTGCGCAGCAAGCCGAACCGAACGGCATCTGCGCGCAAATTGGCGATCGGCGGAGTGCGCTCCTCGCGGTTCATCATGCCGATCCAACGGTTCTTCCAACCGAGCTCGCGAATTGCGTCAGAGACAACTGCCGGCGGCAGCCAACCCGCCTGCGTCAACCGGATGCCATCAGCCCCCGCTTTGCGCACAAACCAGAGGAACGGCTCCACCATGGCCGCGGCCGTCGCCGAGTCGATGTTCGCGGGCGCCAGCGCGCCGGAACGGCGCAGCAGACCGCGCAACTCGATGCGCGCCGAAACCGGTATTCGTGTCAGGAGATCGACGATTGCGGCGTCGTCCAGCAGCGGGGGCGTGGCAGCGAGCGCGGCTTCCGCGGCAGTCAGCCCGGCGCTGGCCGATGCAGAGGAGCCGGGGAAAGCATCCGTCGGCAATCCCGACATGCCGAGACCACCGTCGAATCGAATTGCGAGCTCTTGATTGATGTGGTCGAATTCGACTAATTCGGGGTCGAATGGCGTCCAAGCGCCGCTGACCCAGTGGACCCAGTCGGCGATGAAATCGTGCTCCGGATGCTTCGGGTCGGCGAGGATTTCCAGCTTCTCTTCGTAGCCACCGATGCCGCCGGAGTCGTCGAGCGGGCCGCGCCGCTCGCCGCGCAGCAGCAGCGCCTTGGGCGCATCCGGAGCATCCGCGATGCGCTCGACGAGTTCGATCTGATGATTCCAGCCATCGCCGAAGTCGTATTCGTAGTAGAGCGGGCCGTCGAAACCGTCGAAGACCTGGGTGAGGGTCCAGTCGCGTTCGGACAGTTGGCCGTCAACCGGCTCGACGTAGGGCTCGTCGGAGGCCCACACGCGCGGCTTGCGACCGATCCGTGGTAGCTGATTCTGCGGCAGGTACTGCTCATGGTCGGCGAAATTGTGCAGGTGGGAATCGCGCCAGCCGAACGCGAGTTGCAGCACATCGTGCAGTTCGGCGAGGCTCAGCCCGGCGTCGACTTCGAGCAGTCGCCAGATCTCGGGCTCGCTTTCTGCCAGAGAGACGCGCAGTCTCAGCAGTGGGCGCGGCGGGCGGATGGTGCGAGTCGGGTGGGCGGTGCGAGACATCCGTCTATCTTGCCAAAGTCGATCGTGCTTGGCGCGCACGCTGCCGCTCGCTCCCGTTCCCGCTCGGGCTCGTTCCCGCTCACTCCACTTCCCGCTCGCTGCCGCTCCCGCTCGCTTCCGCTCCCGCTCGCTCCACTTTCATAGTGCGCGAAGTGTCGGAATGGTTCGACAATCGAGCACTTCGCGCACTATGAACGAGGGTCTGCATCCGGCCACCGCCCTCAGTCGCGCCAGCCGCGCTCGATGAGTGCGGCGCGCACTCGCCGCACGAGCTCTGCCGGATGATCGAACAGAAGCACCGAAGAAACCTGGATGACGATCCATCCCTCCGCGCGCATCCGTTCGACGCGTTCGATGTCGCGTGCGTACTGAGCGGCATGGTGCTGCCCCTGGTACTCGATTGCAATCTTGAGCGCGGGGTAGGCGAGGTCGACGCACGCAAGAAAATCGCCGTAGCGGTCGTACTGGTCACGATTGAGAACAGGCTCGGGGAGTCCGGCATCCGTGAGTGTCAGGCGGGTCCAGGTCTCCGGACGCGACCACGCGTCTGTGCGGATCAACGGAAGCGCCGCACGCAACGAACGGATGCCCGTGCGCCGGCCCTCCTCGACCGCCGCGCTCAATTGTGCCAGGCTTGCCAACGGCGGCATTCCGGGATTGACGCGGTAAAAGCCCTCCTTCCTCCACACGCGCGCGAAGTAGTCTCCGACAGCGACGAGGTCGTACAGCGGGAGATGGCTGAGCGTCACCCAGGTGAGCGCCGGCGAGGCAACCCTCATGCCGTCGTGCAGCTGCAGGTGCGACGGATCGCCAGCCAGTCGATGCCCATGGACGCCGCGTGCCCGCGGCGCCGAATCACCGTAGAGCACGCTCACGTGAGGCACGGGATCGTGGCCGAACCGCACCGGCGGGCCGTTGTGGTTCTTGCGGCTCTTCCCGGCTGTGTCGATCCCGTCGGCCGTGTCGACCCTGCCGGCCAGATCGATCCCGTCGGCCGTGTCGACCAGATCGATCCCGTCGGCCGTGTCGATCCTGTGCGTGGCACGAAGTGGCGCTCTCCAGATGAGGCCAGCGGTCTCATGACTGAAGAATTCGCACTCGCGCATCCGGTGCGAGTACGCCCGCGCCGGTTTCAGTGCCTCGAGGCGGCGCTCCTCCTCAGGGTCGATGGACGACTTGGTTTGCTCAGCTGTTTTCTCGTGCGTCTCAGACCGTTGCGGCTCCAGTGTGCGGACACCGCGGAATGGCTTGGCGAGATCGCGGCCACGTAGCCGCCCGGGAGTGGTTCCCACCGCACGAGCCGCACCGACCGAGAACGCCTGCCCGAGCTCGGGCGGCAGTTGACCATTTGTGCGCATGCCGACACGATGCCACGGCTCGGCGTCGGCCCGCAGAAGTTATCCACAGGCCCAGACCGTGTGCGCCGGCATGGACCGCGCGCATGCAAGGTTTGCGCCTGGGCAATCAGTTCATAGTGCGCGAAGTGTCGAAATGGTTCGGCAAACGAGCACTTCGCGCACTATGAACGGAGCGCGGCCGGGCGCGGCCAGGCTGGCCTTAGGTGCGGCCTTAGGTGCGGCCTTAGGTGCGGCCTACGCGTGGGCCGCGAGTGCAGCGAGTTTGGCGCGCAACTGCGCATCCGTCGGCTCGACGAAGTGGGTGTTGTCGGGAAACACGATCACGGGGATGCTCGTGCGGCCGCTGATCGCGTGCGCTCGGTCCGCCCCGTCCTCGACGGCTTCCAGGTCGACATAGTCATAGTCGACGCTGAGACCATCCAGCACGGCCTTGGAGCGACGGCAGTCGCCGCACCATGCTGCGCCGAACATGGTGATGCGGTCGAACGACTCGCTCGACGCCGATGGCAGGCCAGACGTAGCGGCAGGTGCAGCCGCAGCACGATCGGCATCGGCAACGGAATCGGATGCAGCAGCCGGAACGGATGCAACGGGGTTGGTCATGTTTCCAGCTTACGAGTCTTTGCAATTTTGCGTCCGGCCGATGCCGTCCGATGCTGCCCGTCGGGCCTACACGGGCGACCCCGAGCAATCCGGTCACCACGGCGCCCGAAACCCACGTAACGTTAAGACGGCGGAGACCGCGACCGACGCACCGCGCCGGGCGGCGGCATCCGTAAGAGAGGTTGGTTTTGAGCGTCGACGAGTGCATCCACGGAATGGTGGGCACCCAGTGTGCCATCTGCTATCCGAAACCGGCTCCGGTTGCTCCACCGAAGGCGCCGGCAAGCCGCACCTCGCGCGCGAACCGCTCGACCGTAACGGCGCGCACGCCCGTCACCCGCCGTGCTGCAGGCGCGCCAGCCAAGGGCACGTCGACCGCCGCTTCACGCGCCGCGGAAGCCGCCCGCACCAAGGACATCGGCGAGCAGCGCATCTACCACGTCACCCACATCAATAATCTGCCGCTGATCCTCGACGCCGGTCGACTGCTCGCGGACGCCTCCGATGACTGGAAGACGCGTCCGGATGTCGACATCTCCTCCGCGGACAACCGCTCGTCTCGCCGCCGCATCCCGGTCGCCGGGCGCAGCGAGCTCACGGTCGCACACTACGTGCCCTTCTTCCTCTCGCCGAACGCATTCGTGTGGGAGAGCATCCGGTCGCAGCACGCGGACCCGCGGTTGTCGAACGAGGCGCGCCGAGCATCCGCCTATGACTTCGTCATCCTCGTGACCACGGTCAAGCAGGTCGCCGGCAGCGAGACGGACGACGCCGACACGCCGACCATCGTGGCAACCGATGGGGATGCCGTCGCCGCCTTGACCAGGTTCGGCGCGGCGCGCGAAACCTGCGCACGCATGTTGCGCACGATGCTGACCGATGATGAGTCTGACGCAACTCTACGCGCGGAATTGCTTGTGCACCAGGCGGTGCCGTTCGACCAGGTCAGCCTCATCGGCGTTGCCAACGACAAGGTGCGTCAATCGGTCAAGACGATCCTCGGAAAAGCCCCGCATCGGCCCAAGGTGGCCGTGTATCCGCCGTGGTTCCAATCAGGAGAGTGACCGGCAGAGCGGCTGTCCAAACAGCAGGCAAAGTTGCGGCGGGCAATATTGCGGTTCAGCGCTCGAGCACGCCGGTGCGGTCTGGGTGTGCTTCGAACCACTCCGCGACGTACCAGCACATCGGTAAGATCCTGTAGGTCGTTGTGGTCTCGATGTCGTTGACGGCGTATTCGACCAATTGCCCGGCGTAGCCGTTGCCGCGCTGTGCCGGCTGCGTGTAGGTGCGGGTCAGGGAGATCGCGTTGTTGTGGATGCGGTAGTCGAGAATGCACACCAACTGCGTGCCAAAGTCCATCGCGTAGCGGCGTGCATCCGGCTCATGTGTGAATTCGGGGTGCATATCTTCAGCGTATGCGCTCATTCCAGTGCGGAACGGATATCGGTGTGGGCAAAGTCCGTTCCCTTGTAGAGGAGTGCCTCGTCACGATCCACCGCGAGCGCGTAGCTGAGGCAATCGCCGAAGTCGAGGCCGGCGGCGTGCCCACTGCCCTTGCCGAAATCACGGTACGCATCTCGCGCGATGCGCGCGTGATTTGCCGTGACCGCTTCAACTTGGATGCCTGCCACTCGGATCAGCTCGTCAACCCGCCTGCTGGCCAGCGGGCTGCGAGCGTGGTCGATCACGACGCCGACCTCGAGGTAGCTGGCAGCGCTCATGGCCACTCGGGCCCGTGAAGCGATCGCCTCGGCGAAAGCTGCGGCGTCCGGCTCGTCGCGGAGGATTGCAACGAGCGCCGATGTATCGACGATCATCGAGGAAGCCCCTCCGCGTCGTACAGCAATTCGCCGTGGTCCAGCGTTCGCGTGGCTGCATCCAAATGTCGTGCACAATCCCGACCGATCTGCAGTAGTCGTGTTCCAACAGACTCAGCGGGCGCCGATCGCAACCGTTCAAGGCTCGCTTGCACCGCCGTCGCAACCGCTCGAGTTTGGCTCTCGCCGGTGAGAGCAGCGAGTTCGCGGACCAGTGCATGCACCGCTTCGTCCTTGATGTTCAACGCCATGGTAGATAATCTACCATGCTTGTCTACCTCTCTACCATCACTTGTCATGCCTCGATCTTGGCATGAAGCGCAGCGTTGGATCGGGCGCGCCTGCAATCCGTGCACAACGTCAATTGAGTGGCGCCTGTGGGGCCAAGGCGGCCTCGGTCGCGCAGGCTGAATCCTGCGCACTCGTAGGATGAGAATCATGCTGAGCCAGCGGCATCCGCAATGAGTCGCCCGACATCGCCGGGCCGGGCCGCGCCACAGCCGGGCCAAAAGCCAGCCGGCCGGAAGACAACACGCGCGAAGGCATCGCAGAACATCGAAGCTGGGCTCGCCGGCGCTAGCGCTGCCGTCAGCGAAGCCCCGCACCGCGACGACCTGCACAGCGCCGACAAGCACAGCGACGACAAGCACAGCGACGACAAGCACAGCGCCGACAAGCACAGCACCGACAAGCACAGCGAAGCCCCGCACAGCGAAGCCCCGCACAGCGACGACAAGCACAGCGACGACCCGCACAGCGCCGGCCGGCACAGCGATGTGCGCGAGGCCGTGCGTGAAGACGTCAGGGCGGCCGCGCGTCGCGCGAACGAGAGCGCAGTGGTGCGCTGGCTGGCGCGCGCCGGACTCGTCTCGAACGGGCTCGTTCACATCATCATCGGCGCGATCGCGATCGGTGTGGCGTTCGGTCTCGCCGGGCACGCAGATCAATCCGGTGCTCTCAGCGCGATCGCGAATACGCCGGGCGGTGTACTGCTGCTCTGGATTGCCGCGGTCTCACTGTTCGGCCTCGCCTTCTGGCAACTGACGGATGCCGCGTGGGTCACCGCCCCGCGCCGACGCACCCTCTTGATGCGAAGGCTCACGGACTTCGGAAAGGCCATCGGATTCGCCGGTGTCGGCTTGGTGACGCTGATCTTCGCACTTGGTGCGCACGAAAGCCCGAATACAGCATCGAAGCTGAGCGCAATGCTGCTGCAGCGCCCCGGTGGGACCGTCGTGCTCATCGGTGTCGCCCTCGTGAGTGGCGGCATCGGAACCGCTCACCTGATCCGGGGCGTGACGCTGCGGTTCCGGGAAGAGAATCAACCCCTCACCGGCGCAGCGCGCGTGATCGTCGCCGCGCTGGGCCTGATCGGCCACGTCGCCAAGGGCGTCGCATTCTTGATCATCGCGGGTCTTGCGCTCGTCGCCGCGCTGTTCACCGATGCCACCAAATTCACCGGGCTCGACGGCGCCCTGCGCTACCTCACCACGCTGCCGTCCGGCGCACTGCTGCTCATTCTCATCGCAATCGGATTCGTTGCATATGGCCTGTATTTGATCGCGCGGGCGCGCTTCCTCCGGCGCTGAACCGCGAGCGGCTGCGTGTCGCGCTGCAACGAACGGATGTTCGTGATCGAATGTCGGTGGTGTGAGGGAAGATTCGAACATGAGTCAAATACGACCACACATCGATGAAATTCTTTCCGCATTCTTCCAAGGGCAGCTCGAGGGCAAGTTCGGGTTGCGTCGACGACGAATCGAGGGTGCGCAGGATCGCCTGCGTGCCTGTCTCGAGTCGGACGGCGAGCGCGTGCTCATACACAGCGATTGCACGCTGTTGGCGGCCGAACGCGAGTTCCATCCGACCGACGCGTTCGTGCGCACGATGCACGCGGACGACTTGATCTGCGCGCTGGGTTCGTTCGTTTCCGACGAGTGGATGCCCGCTGATCCTGTCGACCGGCGCGTTCAACTGCGGATTACGGATGCCTTGGCGGGCTTCATCGTTGGCCGTCGGCTGATCGACGCCCAAGGCATGATGTGCTCACTTCTGGAACTTCGCTCTGGAATCGACAGCAGCCTGCGCGCGCTCAAGCAGCCGGCGTGAGACGGCTGATGGCAATGAGGCCTCTGCCCGCCATGAGACGGCTGGCGGCGATCAGCGTCTGGCGGTGCTCAAGCAGCCGGCGTGACCGAGTCCAGCGACGATTCGATGAGGCCGACGATCTCGGGCGCATCCGGGCGGGTGCGCGGGCTGAACCGGTGCACTTCTCCTGCGGGCGTGATCACGAATTTCTCGAAGTTCCAGGTAATCCGTCCGGTCTTGCCGGCGGCATCCGGGGTCTTGGTCAGCCGCGTGTAGAGCGGATGCTGGTGGCGTCCGTTCACGTGGATTGTCTCGAACATGGGGAAGGTCACCCCCCAGGTCGTCGAGCAGTAAGCCTTGATCGCTTCGGTACTGCTGAGTTCTTGCAGGAACTGGTTGCTGGGGAACCCGAGCACGGTGAAGCCGCGATCGCCATACGTCTTCTGCAGCTCTTCGAGTTGCTCATACTGCGGCGCGAGGCCGCAGCGTGAAGCGACGTTGACAATCAGCAGGACCTCGCCGGCCCACGCGGCCAGGGTGGTGGGGTCTCCATCGATCGTCTTGAGCGGGATGTCTGTGAGCGGCAACTCTCCGGGATTGCGCTGATCGGACGCAGGACTGTTCTCGTCAGAAGCGGGTATGCGGTCATCAGAGTGGGATTCGGCCGGATTCGGGTCGGGATTTGTAAGGGCCATAACCCGAGCGTACGGCGGAATCAACCAGAAGCGCACGAAAACTTTGCCCGTTCCAAGCGAAGTGTGAGGCGAAGATAAGGCATCTGCCCGATCCGCCGGACCCGCCTTAGAAACGAGCATAGAAGACGTAGGAAGCAGGAAGCAGCAGCGCAGGAAGTAGCGGCGCAGGAAATCGCGGAGACAGAGGAATCAGCATCATGTTCATCGACACATACGCGGCACAGCGATTGCACGAGCAGCAGGCAGATCGCGAGGCGTACTACCGGTCGATCGCACAACGCAGCATTGGCGATCCACGAGCGAAGTTCTCGCGCCCTGGGATGGTCGACCGGCTCATCGCACGGGTTCGGGCGCACGGTCGCGCGACGGCATCGGCCGACGCAATTCCAGGAGTGCGGCTGACAGAGCGGTTCGTGCAGGATGCCGCGGTGCGCGAGGCGGATCTTCCGCGAGGGCGCGCAGAAAGCGCGGCGACGCTGTGTGCGCCTGCAGCGGGCGCACGGGTGCAGTCCGGCGAGTGCGTGGTGGTTTGATGGGAGCATGACCGTTGCCCCTGCCTCCATCGACGATCTCGGTGCGTTCATTTCGGCGTCGCCCACGTCCTATCATGCTGCGGCGGAAGTCGGCCGCCGTCTCGACGCCGCTGGATTTGTCGCTTTGGACGAAACTGAGCACTGGGAGTTGGGTGCCGGCGGACACTACGTGCTGCGAGACGGCGCGATCGTTGCATGGCTTCAACCCACTGGTGCGACACCGACCATGCCGTTTCGCATCCTCGGCGCGCACACGGATTCTCCCGCGTTCAAGCTGAAACCGAAGCCGACCATCGGGGCATACGGTTGGTTGCAGGCCGGCGTTGAAGTGTATGGTGGGCCGCTCTTGAACTCCTGGCTTGACCGTGAACTCGAACTTGCCGGGCGCATTGTGACAACGGATGGCGCTACTCGGCTCGTGCGCACGGGCCCCTTCCTGCGCATCCCGCAGCTGGCAATACACCTGGACCGCGAGGCCAACACCGCGCTCACCCTCGACCGTCAACGTCAGCTCACTCCCGTCTTCGGCGTCGGTGATGTCGCCCACGCAGACCTCATCGCCCACCTGGCCGGCCTTGCCGGCGTGGCTGCAGCGGATGTCGCCGGTTACGACCTCCTGACCGCCGACACCCAGGCGCCACGCCGGTTCGGTCTTGACGGCGAGCTGTTCGCGGCGGGCAGGCTCGACAACCTCTCGTCCGTCTATGCCGGTCTTGCGGCTCTGATCGCTTCGGCCGACGCGGGCGCCGAGGCCAGCGCCGGCGTCGGCGCACCGCAGATCAACGTGCTCGCGGCCTTCGACCACGAGGAACTCGGTTCGGAATCACGGTCCGGCGCGAACGGTCCGCTGCTGGAAGACATCCTGACGCGCATTGCTGCGTCGGCCGGTGCAAGCGCTGCCGATCGACTGCGTGCGTTTGCGGCATCCTGGTGTGTGTCTGCGGATGCCGGCCACGCGATCCACCCGAACTATCCCGAGCGACACGACCCAGTGAATCGGCCTATCGCCGGCGGTGGCCCATTGCTGAAGATCAACGCCAACCAACGCTACGCAACGGATGCGCACGGCGC